>JBIOUF010000220.1:0-36776 GCA_044866695.1 Nocardioidaceae bacterium
GCCGGCTGGATGTTCGCGGCCGGGATCTCCTCGTCGGGCGCGCTGATCACGTCGGAGGAGATGGCCTTCTCGATGTGCTGGTTCGGCAGCACCCCGCTCTGGCCGCCCGGCAGGTCCAGCACGACTCGTGGCCTCCCTCTCCTCGCCCGGTCGGAGTCTAAAGGGCTTGGGCCCTCTGATGGCTGAGGATCTTCGCGAGTTCGCTGACGCGTTCGCGGACCTGGCCGATCACACAGTCATGGACTGAGCCGGCGCACCGCCCGCGCGGGCGCGGCGTCTGGTCAGGGGCGAAGCAGGGCCTTGATCGCCTGCCGCTGGTCCATCGCCTCGTACCCCTTCGCCGCCTCCTCCAGCGGGAGCTCGAGGTCGAACACCTTGCCGGGGTCGATCTGCCGGGTCCAGATCAGGTCGATCAGCTCGGGCAGGTACTCACGGACGGTGGCGGGCCCGCCGTGAAGATGGACGTGGGAGAAGAACAGCTCCTGCCCGGGCAGCTGGACGTCGTGGACGACCCCGACGTAGCCGACGTGGCCGCCGGGGCGAGTGGAGCGGATCGCCTGCATCATCGACTCCTGGGTGCCGACGGCCTCGATGACCGAGTGCGCGCCGAGCCCGTCGGTGAGCTCCTTGACCGCAGCGACCCCCTCATCGCCGCGCTCGGCCACGATGTCGGTGGCGCCGAACTCGGTCGCGAGCCGCTGGCGTGGCTCGTGACGCGACATGGCGATGATCCGCCCGGCGCCGAGCTGGCCGGCGGCCAGCACACCGAGGAGGCCGACCGCGCCGTCGCCGACGACCGCGACCGTCTTGCCGGGCCCGGCCTGGGCGGCGACCGCGCCGAACCAGCCGGTGCCGAGCACGTCGGAGGCGGTGAGCAGGCCCGGGACCAGGTCGTCGTCGGGCAGGTCGGGAGTGGCCACCAGAGTGCCGTCGGCCAGCGGGACGCGCAGGTACTCCGCCTGCGCGCCGCCGACGGGCCGGCGGTGGACGCACGCGGCCTGGTAGCCCGCGCGGCAGATCTCGCAGGTGTTGTCGGAGGCGATGAACGACCCGACGACGAACTGCCCAGGCCTGATGGTCGTGACCTGGTCGCCGACCTCCTCGACGATGCCGACGTACTCGTGGCCCATCGGGATCGGGCGGCTGGGCTTGTCGATGCCGCGGTAGGGCCACAGGTCCGAGCCGCACACGCACGCCGCCGAGACGCGGATGAGCGCGTCTGTCGCCTCGACCAGGGCAGGGCGGTCGCGCTCTTCGACGCGCACGTCGCCTGCGCCGTGGAGGACTGCTCCTCGCATGCTGGGTCTCCTTCTCCACCGCCTCGGCGGCGGTCATCGTGTGCGGTTCCGGTCCGGTGGTACGACCGGCCCCTACCCATGGAAGCCGCCCTTGCACCGTGCGCGGGAGGTTGGGTTCATGGGCGTGGCAGCTCGTCGACCTCTGTCGCGTCCAGCCCGCTCTCCTCCTCCGCGAGCCTGCGGGCGATGCGGCGCAGCTCGGCTCTGCCCTCGTCGTCCATCGGGCGGCCGCCCTCCGCGACGACCTCCTCCTCCAGCCACGCCAGGACCTCGCCCACCACCGCACCGAAGCGGAGCTCGCCTTCCGCGGTCAGCGACAGGCGGCCGCCGGTCTCTCGGAGCAGCCCGGCGGCGACGGCGTCGTCGACGGCAGGGCGGATCACGCCGACCGGGATGCCCCGGGCGTGGGCGACCCAGGCCGGGTCCACCGCACGGCTGCCACGCCGGGACAGGACCTCGACCTGCCGCACGACCCACTCCTGGACGACGTCGAGCCCCGCGGTGGACGACTCCACCAGCGTCGGGTACACCAGGGCGGCGCGGGTGTCGAGGATGCGCGCCACCTGCTCCGCCAACACGGCCTCCCACCCGCGCTGGTCGGGCATCTGGAACCCCTCGCCGACGTCGGTCGCCGCCTTCTTGGCCAGGCCGCGCAACGGTACCCGCGGGATCAGCAGCGCGACGACGAGCGCGACGATGGCGACCGGGACGGCGTACCCGAAGACCGTGGAGATCGTGTCGGCGTAGGCGGCGACGACCGTGGCCCGCTGGTCCGGAGGCAGCGCGTGCACCGCCTCGGGCGTGCTGACCGCCGAGCGGCTGACCCCGGTCTCCTGCAGGGCCGCGCCGAGGTTGGTCGCGAGGGCGTTGGTGTAGAGCGTGCCGAAGACCGCCGAGCCGAACGAGCCGCCCATCGTGCGGAAGAAGGTCACCCCCGAGGTGGCCACGCCGAGGTCACGGTAGGCAACGGTGCTCTGGACCACGATCGTGAGGATCTGCATCGACAGCCCGATGCCGGTGCCCAGGACGAGCATCGCCACCGAGGTGGTCAGCACGCTCGACGTCTCGTCGAGCCGCGACAGCAGCACCAGGCCCACGCCGATGACGACCGACCCGGCGACCGGGAACGGCTTGTAGACGCCGGTCCTGGTGACCACGTTGCCCGCGCTCGTGGAGGCGACGAACAGCCCGACCACCATGGGCAGGGTGCGGACACCGGACTCGGTGGCCGACACGCCCTGGCAGTACTGCAGGTACGTCGGCAGGAACGTCATCACGCCGAGCATCGTGAAGCCCACGATGAAGCTCAGGACCGAGCAGGTGCTGAACACGCGTTGCCCGAACAGCCGCATCGGCAGCACGGGGTCGGCGGCGCGGTTCTCGGCGAGGACGAAGAGCACGGCCAGGGCGACGCCCGCCACGAAGAGCCCGATGATCACCGGCGAGTCCCAGGCGTAGGTCTCACCGCCCCAGCTGGTCGCCAGGATCAGCGCGGTGGACGCCCCGGACACCAAGGTGATGCCCAGGTAGTCGATGACGGGGCGCTTGGTGCTGCGCGGCGTCGCCGGGAGCAGCCGGACCGCGAAGAGCAGCACCACCGTGGCCACCGGGACGTTGATGTAGAAGACCCAGCGCCAGGTCAGGTGGTCGGTGAAGAAGCCGCCGAGCAGCGGGCCCAGCACCGTGGTCACGCCGAACACCGCGCCGATGGCGCCCTGGTACTTCCCGCGCTCGCGCATCGGGACGATGTCGGCGATCAGGGCGATGGCGGTGACGGTGAGCCCGCCCCCGCCGAACCCTTGCACGGCCCGCATGATGATCAGCCAGCCCATCGACTGCGCGACGCCGGCGGCGGCGGAGCTGGCCACGAAGATCACGATGCTGACCAGGAAGACCGTCTTGCGCCCGAAGTGGTCGCCGAGCTTGCCTCCGAGCACCGTGGCGATGGTCTGGGTGAGCAGGTACGACGTGATCACCCAGGTGATGTGCTCCGCGCCGCCGAGGTCTCCGGTGATCGTCGGCAAGGCGGTCGCCATGATCGTCTGGTCGAGCGCCGCCAGCAGCATCCCGCCGGCGATGACGGCGAAGGCGGCCTTCCGCCGTCCCCTCGGCAGCGTGGGAGGGGCCTGTTCGTCGACCGGCAGCGGCGCGGTGGTCACGGCAGGACCCTATTGCGCCCTCACACCTGGCCCGAGTAGGTTCGGTTCGGTGCCGTTCCCTGAAACGTTACAGGTTCGAGTCGGCACGCCCGCCCAGAACGGAGCACCATCCATGCACGCTGTCCCTCATTCGTCACCCGGAGCACGGCCTCGACGCGCCTCTCGGCGGCGGCCGGCCGCAGCGCTCGCCTGCGTGGCGATGTCAGGCCTCAGGGCGTCTCGCCCGCGGCGAGCAGCGCCTCCGGCCCGCATTCTGGTGAACCGCCGTCGACGGGTCACTTCGCGGCGCTGAACCCGGTCACGCAGCTCACCGCGGCGACCTTCGCCGACCCGCCGCAGAACGACATGCCGTGGGTGCGCTGGAACTGGGCGCCGGCCACCACGCCGATCTCGGAGCTGCAGGCGGAGCTGCAGGACATGTACGAGGACAACGTCGCCGGCGTGGAGATCGGTCAGGGCGGCGTCCCCACCAAGGAGCAGCTCACCGCCATCTTCCAGAAGGCCAACGAGCTCGGCATCACCGTGAGCCTCAAGGCGGCCAACGGGCTTCCAGGCGCGACGTACGCGACCACCGACGTGGGGCGCGCCTGAGGAGCTGTGGGCCAGCAACCTGCGCGTGGGCTTCAGCGCCAACAAGGTCAGCTTCTCCAACGCCTGGAACGCAGGCACGCCCTACTACAGCGACTCGCCGGCGATGAACGACTACTTCGCTCGCAACCACCTGGTGCTGACCCAGGGCGCGGCCAAGACCGACGTCGCCGTCTACCTGAGGAACTACTCCTCCCCCTCCACCTTCTCCACGACCGACCCCAGCAACCGCCACTGGCAGGACCTCGGCCTGCAAGAGGCCGGCTACACATGGGACTACCTGGACGAGCACCTGTTCGACATGCCGAACGCCGTGGTCAGCCACGAGCGGCTGGCCGAGGCCGGCCCGGCGTACAAGGCACTGGTCTTCGACAGGTTCGGTTACCCGACCAGCAACACCGCACGCGGCAGCCTGTCCATCGAGGCGGCCAAGGACATCCTCGGCTACGCCAGGGCCGGCCTCCCGGTGATCTTCGTGGGTCGGCCGAGCGGGACCGGCAGCCTGGCGCAGGACGACGCTCGGCTGTCGAGGCTGGTGTCGCGGATCCTCGCCCAGCGGAGCGTCTCCCAGGTCGACAGCGAGGCGGACGTTCCGGCCGAGCTCGCGGCCCGCGGTATCACGCCGCAGGCCCGGCCGGCGGCTCCGACCTCTCTGCTCAGCCAGCGCCGGTCGGACGCGGCGACCAGCACCGACTTCTACTGGCTGTACAACCAGGGCGTCGAGAGCTGGCCGGGCAGCACCGCAACGTTCGGACTCAACCCCAGCAACCTGTACGAGACGAGGCTGGAGCACGGGGCGCGGGTCACCTCGAGGATCGGTTCGGTGCCCCAGGCCCTGAACCTGACCAACCGGGCCTGGCACCTGGACGCCGAGGACTGGCAGCCGACGAACCCGTACGGCACCCAGGGCGCCGCCGGGTCGGAGACGACCAAGGCTCCGGTCTCGGTCGACCTGCCGTCGCTCCAGGCGTGGCCGGACATCCCGGAGCTGCAGAACGCCTCCGGTGTGGGCACCTACCGCACGTCGTTCTCGCTGCCGAGCGACTGGGACGCCACCTTCGGCGCCACGCTCGACCTCGGTCAGGTGACCGACAGCTTCCGGGTGGAGGTCAACGGACGCCGCGTGGCCGCCGACCAGATCTCAGGGAGGGCCGACCTGGGCAGGTACCTCCGCGCGGGCGAGAACACCAGGCCCTACCGGCAGGCGGTCGTCTGGACCGACTGATGGTCATGAGGTGGCGCCGCTTCCCGCGGGCACCGGAGCAGCGGGGCCGACCTCGGGCGTGACGGTCTCGTCGTCGGTGACCTCGTGGCCCTCGACATGGAGGTGGGGCAGCAGCCGGTCGAGCCAGGCCGGCAGCCACCAGTTGCGGTCGCCGAGCAGCTCCATGGTGGCCGGTACCAGCACCATGCGGACCACGGTGGCGTCGATGAAGACCGCGGCTGCCAGCCCGAGGCCGAACATCTTGCCGTAGACGGCCTGGCCCAGTACGAAGGACAGGAACACGGTGATCATCACCGCGGCGCCGGCCGTGATGACCCGGGCGGACTTGGCGAGGCCGTCGACGACGGCGAGCCCGTTGTCGCCGGACCGGTCGTACTCCTCCTTGATCCGGGACATGAGGAACACTTCGTAGTCCATGGAGAGGCCGAACAGGATCGCGAAGATCCCGATGGGCAACAGGATCGGGACCGGCGTCGCCTCGGGGATGCCGACCAGGTCGCCCAGCGGCCCTCCGTTGACCGCGAGCGCCAGGACGCCGAAAGCCGCCGCGCTGGCCAGCAGGTTCATGACCACGGCCTTGAGGGGCACGACCACGGAGCGAAACACCATCATGAGCACCACGAACGACACGAGCAGCACGCCCCCGAAGAAGAGCGGCAACCGGTCGGCGACCCCGCGGGTGACGTCGAGGTTCGCGGCCACCATCCCGCCGACGGAGACGGTGAGGTCGGTGCCCGAGGTGGCCGCGGGGACGGCCGTGTCGCGCAGCGTGTCGACCAGGTCCTCGGTGGCCGTGTCCTGGGGAGACGTGGTGGGCACCAGCGTCAGGACGGCGGTGTCGCCGGCGTCGTTGACGACGGCCGGGGAGACCCGGGCGACCCCGGGCACCTCGGCGAGCTCCCTGCCCATCGCGTCGCTCGCGGCGAGCAGCTCGGCGCCGGATGGCCCCTGGACGGCGAGCACCATCGGCGCTGAGAAGCCGGGGCCGAACCCCTCGGCGAGCAGGTCGTAGGCCTGGTGGGTCGTGTACGCCGGTGGGTCGTTCTGCGCATCCGGGAACCCCAGGCGCATCCCGAGCATCGGGGCGGCCAAGGCCAGCAGGACGCCGAGCCCGCCGGCAGCGGCGAACCAGGGCCGGCGCTGGATGAACCTGCTCCAGCGGTACCAGCGCGTCGTGTCGTAGGCGTGCTGGGACTTGCCGACGAAGGGCACGTGCAGGCGCTCGATGCGCCGTCCGGCGAAGCCGAGCATCGCCGGCAGCAGCGTCAAGGAGGCGGTCATGGTGACCAGCACGAACAGCGACGCGGTGAAGGCGAAGCCGGCCAGGGCGGGTTGACCGACCAGGAGGATGCCCAGCATGGCGACCACGACAGTGAGGCCGGCGAAGACGACGGCGCGTCCGGCCGTCGAGATCGCGGTCAGGGTGGCCTGCCGCGGGTCCCGGCCTTCGGCCAGGCCGGTGCGGTAGCGGGTGACGATGAGGAGCGCATAGTCGATGCCGACGCCGATGCCGACCATCGCGGCGGTGGCGGTCGCCCAGTCCGGGACGTCGACAACACGGCGTACCAGCTCTCCGAGGGCAAGCGACATGGCGAGGCCGAACACGGCGGTGAGGAGCGGCAAGCCCATCGCCACGGCCGAGCCGAAGGTGAACAGCAGGATCAGGGCGGCGGCGATGAGGCCGATGCCCTCCCCGCCGACGGGGGCTGTCTGGGACAGCGCGGCGACGGGGCCGCCGACCTCCACGCGCACTGTGTCGTCGCCGGCGGCGAGGACCGGGTCGACGAGCGCCTTGGCTTCCGCGGGGGTGTACTGGTCCACCGTCTGGTCAAGAGAGACGACGGCGTACGCGGTCGTGCCGTCCTGCGAGACCTGACCGGCGCCGGTGCGGCTGAACGGGCTGACGACTCCCGTGACGTGGGGGTCTGCGGCGACCCGGGCGAGGACGCCGTCCGCGCGCTCGCGGACCGCGGCGGAGGAGAAGCCGTCCTCGGCGTGGAGGACGACCTGCACCGTGTCGCCGGCCTGCTGCGGGAACGTGCCCCGCAGTGTGTCCGCGGTGGCCTGTGACTCCGAGTCCGGTTGCAGGTAGTCCTGCCGGGTCTCTCCGCCGAAGGAGCTGGCAAGTGCGAAGCCCGCCGCGAGCGCGGCGATCCACAAGACGATGACCAGGCGGCGTCGTCGGTAGCACCACTCAGCTAGCTGTAGCAACATGTCGGGCTCCTCATCGTGATCGTCCGGACGTCCCGGTCGGGCAGGTCCGATGGCTCCCGATCGACGCTACGAACCGGCGCGGTCCGCCGCGAGGGGGCGGGCAGCACAACGACGGCGCCCGACCCCACCGCCTGTGCGTGCTGGCCCCACCACGCCGGGCCGGTCAGTCGCTACAGTCGACGGCATGCCGCTGCGTGTCGTCCTCGCCGACGACAACTACCTTGCCCGCGAGGGCCTCTCAGCGCTGCTGGCTGAGGGTGAGGGCATCGAGGTGGTCGACACCGCGGTTGATCTGGACTCCCTGTTGAGCTCGGTCTCAGAGCACCTGCCGGACGCGGTTCTCACCGACATCCGGATGCCGCCAACCCTGACCGACGAGGGCATCCGGGCTGCCCGACGGATCCGCGCAGCACATCCCGGGATCGGGGTGGTGGTCCTCTCGCAGTACGTCGAGGAGGACTACGCCTTCGCGTTGCTGGCCGAGGGTGCCTCCGGGGTCGGATACCTGCTCAAGGAGCGGGTCGGCGACCTCGACGAGCTTGCTCGCGCCCTGCGCGAAGTGGCCCGCGGGGGGTCCGTGCTCGACCCGCTGGTGGTCGAGGCGCTCCTGGCCCGCCGGGCCGACGGCCCGCTCCTCGGCCTGACCGACCGCGAGCGTGCGGTCCTCGAGGTGATGGCCACCGGCCGCAACAACGCGGCCATCGCCAAGACGCTGTTCCTCAGTGACCGAGCCGTGGAGAAGCACATCGGGTCGGTCTTCTCGAAGCTGGGGCTCGTCGACGAGCGCGAGGTCAGCAGGCGCGTCATGGCGGTGCTCGCCTACCTCGAGGCCAGCGGCTCGAGCCGCTGACATCGAGGGGCCGAGCCTCCACCTCGCTTGCGGACGAGGCGCACACTGAACCATGAGGCCACGCATCGTGCTTCCCCGGCTGTACCGCGGTGGCTGGGGCAGGCTGCTCGTCCTGCTCGGCTTGGCAGGGTTCGTGGTCTGGGTCTACGTGGTCGTCGTGCTCGGCGGAGGCGCAGTGATCGGCCGCACCGACTCCCCCAGCGTGGCCTTGTCGGTGGTTGCGACCACCGTCGTCGCGTTGTCGTTCGCGCGCGTGCAGCGGGCTCTCGAGCGAGGGACGACCAGGTGGAGTCGGGGCGCTGCGACGCCGTACGACGTGCTGCGGACCTTTCCCGACGCGGTGACCAGTGCGGTCGCGACCGACGAGCTGCCGACCCGGATGGCGATGCTGCTGGCCCAGGGAACCGGGGCGAGGTGGGCGCAGGTCTGGCTGAACGTCTCCGACCAGCTGACCCTGGCCGCCAGCTGGCCCACGGATGTCGTCGCCGACCTGACGCCGCCGTCCTTGGGTCAGGAGGGGACTGACGCGCACGCGGGTCGGCGTGCCCTGGCGGTGCGGCACGACAGCCAGGTGCTGGGAGTGCTGCGGTTGCAGGAGCGCCCCGGGCTGGCCCTCACCCTCGTTGAGGAGCGGCTGTTCGCCGGCCTGGCCGCCCAGGCCGGTCTGGTGCTGAGGTGGGTCGCCCTCCGGGCCGGGCTCAACAACAGCCGTGCGGAGCTGCTGGTCCGCTCCGGGGAGCTCCAGGCCTCCCGCGAGCGGCTCATCGAGACCCAGGACGCCGAACGGCGACGCCTGGAGCGCGACCTCCATGACGGCGCGCAGCAGCACCTCGTGGCGCTGACGGTCAACCTCCGCCTCGCGTACACGATCGTGGACGGCGCCCCGGATCGCGCCGCTGCATTGCTCTCCGCGCAGGCCGCCGCGGCGAGCACCGCTATCGAGACGCTGTCCGCGCTTTCCCGGGGGATCTATCCGCGGCAGCTCGCCGACGATGGCCTCGACGCAGCCCTGCGATCCGCGGTCGCGGGGAGCGCGCTGCCGGTCACCGTGGACACCCGGGGTGTGTCGCGGCTACCCGCAGCGGTGGAGGCCGCGCTGTACTTCTGCTGCATCGAGGCGGTGCAGAACGCCGCCAAGCACTCCGCGGCGGGCACGGTCGCGGTGCGGGTGTCCGAGGACCGGGAGGCGTGCCGCCTGACCGTCACCGACGACGGTGTCGGGTTCGACCGTGATCGGGCCGCCGTGGCAACCGGGGCCGGGCTGGCGAACATGCGTGACCGGCTGGACGCGGTCGGCGGCACCGTCGAGGTCACCTCACTGGCGCGGACGGGCACCACGGTGACGGCCACGGTCCCCCACCGGGCCGGCTGACGTGCGCGCCCGGCTCGCCTGGTGCGTGCTCGGCCTGACGGTCCTCGCCGTCATCCTGGACACGGTCTTCACCGCCGGGTACCGCCCGCTGCTGAGCGAGTCGACGTGGGCCGACCACGGGTGGCCGCTGGCGCCGCTGGCCGGTCTGGGATGCGCCCTGATGGGGGCGCTCATCATCACGCGCTACCCCACGCACATGCTGGGCTGGCTGCTGTCGGCCGCGAGCCTGCTGACGGTGACCCTGGCTGCCGACGCCTACAGCCTCTGGGTGCTCAAGGGGGACGGCCCCGGCTCGTCGCACTGGGCGCACGTGACGGCGTGGGCCTCGCCGCTCCTCGGCTGGCCGGCGTTCATCGCGTTGATCATGGTGTTTCTCATCTCGCCCACCGGACACCTGGCCTCTCCCCGGTGGCGGTGGGCCGTGTGGGTCACCCTCGCCGGTCTCACCCTGCGCACCCTCGGGACGCTGACGACGAGCCCCGGGGACTTCGTCTACGCCGACCAGTACGACGGGTTCTCCTTGTCACCCGTGCTGCTCACGATGGGTTACCTCCTCGTCGCAGCCGGCCTCATCGCCTCTGCGGTCTCGCTGGGCCTGCGCTTGCGCAGGGCCAGGGACGACGAGCGGCGTCAGATCCTGTGGATTGCCACCTCGGCCGCCTTCCTGGCCCTCGGGGTCCTGATCATCTTGGTGGTCCCGCGCGTCATGGGCGAGGAGGGCACCTGGGTGGCAGGGCTGCCGTTGCGGCTCGCGCAGCTGTCGGTCCCCCTCTGTGTGGCGGTCGCGGTGCTGCGGCACCGGCTGCTGGAGATCGACCTGATCGTGAACCGGGCGCTGCTGGTGGCGCTCGCCACCGCGGTGGCCGCGATCGGCTACGTGGCCGTGGTCGTCGTCATCGGCTCGGCGGTGGGCGCGGGGGCCGGGGGGTTCTGGCCGTCGCTCTTCGCGACCGCGTTGGTGGCGATGGCGTTCCAGCCGGTGCGGCACCGGGTGGTGGGGTTGGCCGATCGGTTGGCGTTCGGTGCCGCGGCGGCGCCGTACGAGGCGCTGGCGGCCTTCAGCCGACGGCTCGGGGAGCACTCCGACCCAGCCGACGTGTTGTCCGCCGTGGCCCAGGCCGCCGCCCAGGCGGTGCACGCAGACCCGGCCGCCGTCTCCGTTCAGATGGCAATCGGTCCGGACCGGGGGGCCGGGTGGCCAGCGGCGGGACACGACGGCGCAGCCGTCTCACGCACGGTGGTACCGGTCGTGGACAGGGGGGAACGGCTGGGCAGCATCACGGTGGAGTCGGCGAGGGCTCATCGGCTGCGGCCACGGGACCACCGGTTGCTCGCTGACCTCGCCGACCAGGCCGGGATCGCCTTTCGCAACGCCCAGATGACCGCCGAGCTGGCAGCCGAGGTGGACCAGCTCAGCCTGCACACCCAGGAGCTCGCCCGGTCGCGCACCCGGCTGATCACCGCTGCCGACGCCGAGCGGAGCCGGGTCGAGCGCGCCATCTCACAGCTGGTGATTCCGCATCTCGCGCCGCTTCCGGAACGGCTCCGCGAGTTGTCGCAGCCCGATCCGGTCGCTCCGGTTCCGTTGAGCACCACCCAGCTCGCACCCCTCCTGACGTCGACGAACGCCGCGGTGCAGTCGCTCCGAGAGGTCACCCGCGGGGTGTTCCCAGCCCAGCTGGCGCGCTCGGGTCTCCCGATCGCGCTCGGCTCTCTGCTAGCTCGTCCGGGCGGGACGGGCCAGCGGCTGACCGTCGAGGACTCCGCCCGGCGCCGGCGTTTCGATCCCCGGGTCGAGGCGGCCGCCTATTTCTGCGTGGCTGAGGCGACACGTGCCTTCGAACCGCCCGTGGCAGTGGCGCTGTCCGTGCACCTCGACCAGCTGCACCTGAGCGTCAGCGGCACGGACCGAGGCGGCCTCTCCCTGAGCCACATGCGCGACCGGATGGAGGCGACGGGTGGGTCGGTGTCCGCCACCGAGCTTGGCGGCCGCACCTACGTGGAGGTCCGGGCGCCGTCAGCCGGTCCGGTGGCCTTGTCGTGACCGCGCTTCAGACGGCTGGATGGGCCTTTCACCCGGACCTCGGGCCAGACATCGGCTGGGGCCGGGCGCGGCCACGTCGTCAAGCCTGAATGGCGCCCGGTGCGGTGATGCCTGGCATCGGCACATGGGCGTTCCCAATGCCCGGTCGGTGGGGTTGGCTGAGCCGATGAGGGACCTCACCTTCCCGCCGGGCTTCCTCTGGGGTGCCGCCGGAGCCGGGCACCAGATCGAGGGCGACAACAGCACGAGCGACACGTGGTTCGCCGAGCTCGTCCAGCCGACGGTGTTCAGCGAGCCGTCGGGCCGGGCGTGCGACAGCTGGAACCGGTGGCCCCAGGACCTCGGGCTCGTCGCGGGGATGGGCCTCAACGCCTACCGCTTCTCCGTCGAGTGGGCCCGTGTCGAGCCCGACGTGGACGCGTTCTCGGCGGAGGCGCTCGACCACTACGAGGCGATGGTCGACGGCTGCCTCGAGCGCGGTCTGGCCCCGGTGGTGACCTTCAACCACTTCACCGCCCCGCACTGGTTCGCCGCGCGGGGCAGCTGGCTCGACCCGCGAGCACCAGCGCTGTTCGCGCGGTACTGCGGCGTCTTGATGGAGCGGTTCGGGGACCGCATCGCGTACGCCGTCACGCTCAACGAGCCCGACCTGCCGCGCCTGCTCAGCTGGTTGCGCCTTCCCGAGGCGGTCCGAGCGGTCGAGCGGGCCACCCTGGAGGCGGCCGGCGCCAAGGCCGGGGTGCCGGAGTACCGCCTCGCCAACGTCGTCCTGCCCGAGGAGCTCGCCGCGATGGAGGCCGGCCTCGACGCCGGCCACCGTGCCGCCAGGGAGGCGATCCGGGCCCGCCGCGCCGACCTGCCGGTGGGTCTCTCCCTGGCCGTGATGGACGACGTCGTGGTCGGCGACGACGCGAGCGTGCGCGACCGCAAGCGGGCGGAGGTGTACCAGCGCTGGCTGGAGCTCGCCCGCGACGACGACTTCCTCGGCGTGCAGAACTACGAACGGGTGCCGTACGACGCCGACGGTCAGGCGCCGCCGGGCACGGGCGTCCCGACCAACCAGATGGGCACCGCGATCGAGCCGCTCTCCCTCGCCGGCGCAGTCCGCTACGCGCACTCCGTCGCCGGCGTGCCCGTCCTCGTGACCGAGCACGGCATCAGCACCGCCGACGACGCCCAGCGCGCGGCGTTCCTCGAGCCCTCGCTGGCCGGGCTGCACGAGGCCATGGACCTCGGGGTGCCCGTGCTGGGGTACATCCACTGGTCCCTGCTGGACAACTTCGAGTGGGTCTTCGGCTACGCCCACCAGCTCGGCCTTCACGAGGTCGACCGAGAGACCTTCGAGCGCCGGGCGAAGCCCAGCGCCGGCGTCTACGCGTCTTTGGTCAGGGCGTGGAGCTGAGCTGGACGGGCCCCTCGGGGGTGGTTGGGATCAGCCGAGGACTGAGCCGCCTCCGTCGATGACGATGTTGGTGCCGCTGATCCACGACGACTCGTCGGAGGCGAGGAACAGCGCGGCGTTGACGACGTCCTCCGGCTGCCCCTGCCGCCCCAGCGGGATCCGGTCGAGGACGAGCTTCCGCATCCGCTCCGGCGGGTCGGCCAGCAGCGCTGCGGTGTTCGGGGTCTCGGTCATGCCGGGACTGATGACGTTGGCCCGGATGCGGTGAGGTCCGCCCTCCACCACCAGCTGCAAGGTCAACGCGATGACGCCGCCCTTGGCAGTGCTGTGGGCGTTCTGCGGCATGAACTCCACGCCGCGCAGCGCCGCGATGGAGCCGACGTTGATGATCGACCCGCCACCACGACGCTTGAGGTGCGGCCACGCGGCCCGCACGGTGTAGTAGACGAGGTCGAGCTCGTTGCGCATCGTGAAGTCCCAGTCCTCGATGCTCAGCTCGTCGACCGCGCCGAAGCGCTGCGTCGAGGCGTTGTTGTAGAGCACGTCGACGCCGTCGTACGTCGCCACGGCCGCGTCGACCCAGGCGCGCGCTGCCTCGGCGTCGCCGAGATCCACCCCGCCCATCACGGTGATCACTCCGCCCTCGCCACGGACCAGCTCCTCGGTGGCGGTCGCCCCGTCGCGGTCGAGGTCACAGCCGACGACCTTCGCGCCCTCCGCGGCGAAGCGGCGTGCCGCAGCGACGCCCATCCCACCGCCGACGCCGGTGATGAGGGCGATCTTGCCCTCGAGCCGCCCGGTCACGACCTGGCCCCGGGGTCGTGGGCCTCGCCCGTGCCGAGACGGCCGGCCGCCTCGGCCGCGGCGCGGTCGAGCAGCTCGAGGAGGTTGCCCTCCGGGTCGGCGACGTAGGCCATCCGCACGCCAGGCTCGGGCGAGGGGCGCGGGCTCATCCGGTCGGTCGCGCCGACCGCGACCAGGGCGTCGTACGCCGCGTCGACGTCGGCGACGTCGAAGGCGACGTGGCCGAAGCCGCGAGTGCCGGCCGCCTCCACGGGGCTGCCGGCCCGCAGGCCCGGCACGCTGTCGGGTCTGTGCAGCAGCTCCACCCGGTAGCCGTCGGCGCTGCGCAGCATCGCTCCGAGCATGCTGCCGCCGTCGGGCAGGATGCCCGTCAGCTCGAACTCGAGCTCGACCGTCAGGCCGAGCGCCTGGCCGTACCAGGTGACCATCTCGTCGAGGTCGGCGACGGAGAGTCCGACGTGGTCGAAGGTGTGACCCACGAGGGTGGTCATGCGTGGGCACTCCTTGGGGGTCGAGTGGGCTGGTTCCGCCACGCTAGGCCGGGCACGCGGCAGCGCGGAAAGTGTCGGCGCCGATGCCAACCATCAGCGCGAGCGGGGTTCCCCGGCACGGGTCGCGGCGCTTTGCTGTGACCGTCCACACAAGCGACCGATCGTCGCCCTCGACCAGGAGAACCGATGACGTCCCGTTCCTTCACCAAGCGCAAGGTCGCCGCCGCAGCGGCCGCCGTCGGGGGCCTCACCCTGCTCGTCGCATGCGGCGGCGAGGCCAAGCCCGCGGACGGCAGCAGCAGCGACACCGGCGGAGGCGCGGACGCGCAGACCATCGTGTTCTCTCCGCTCGGCCTTCAGATCCCTGCCATGAAGCAGCTCTCGGAGGGCGTGCAGGCGTACGGGGAGTCGAAGGGCTACACGGTGCAGGTCCAGGACCCCAAGCTCGACCCCCAGAAGCAGGTCACCGACCTGCAGACCGCGATCGGCTCGGGCAAGGCTGACGGTGTCTGGGCCATCATGGTCGCGCCCGAGTCGGCCGCGTCCTTGCTCAAGGCGGCGCAGGACAAGGGTGTCCCGATGGTCGTCAACGGCACGCCGGAGGCCTACGGCCTGTCCGGCATGGTGCCCGGGATCTCCTTCTCGACCATCGACTACGAGGCGCAGGGCGAGGCGGCCGGCACCGAGCTCGGCAACTGCGTCAACGAGAAGCTGGGCGGCAAGGCCGAGGTCCTGTTCGAGGAGTCCGCTCCGGGCACCGCGGGCAAGGCGGAGTACGAAGGAGCGGTCAAGAGCTCTCTCGCGGAGACCGCACCCGACACCGAGATCGTCGCCACGACCATCGTGAGTGACCGCCAGACCGCCCAGACCGATGTCGGCAACGCGCTCCAGGGCAACCCCGGCATCACCGCGGTGTTCGGCCAGAACGACGAGGGCGCGCTCGGTGCTCTCGGTGCCTTCAAGAGCGCGGGCAAGGAGCTGCCCTGCGTCACCGAGACCGGCGGCAACGAGGAGGCGCTGGCCGCGGCGGAGAGCGGCGAGATCTACGCCGTCGTCGCGCTGCAGTTCGGCGACGACATGGCCCAGTCGTTCGACCAGCTCACCACGATGATCGACGACCCGGAGGCGAAGGGTGTCCAGCTGGTCACCCCGCAGAAGGTCGTCAAGGCCGGGAGCTGAGCATCGTGACCGAACGATCGCAGGCGGAGGCCGGCGCGACACGTCCCGGCCCCGAACCAGCCCACTCCGCCCACCACATGCCACGCGCGGTGTCGGTGCTGGTCTTCCTCCGCGATCGCGGCATCTTCATGCTGTGGGGACTGCTGATCGTGGTGTTCGCCTTCTGGTGCTCGCCCTACTTCTTCACCCTCGACAACGCGCTGCTGGTCGCGAACGCCGGTGCCCTCACGGCGATCTTCGCCGCAGGCGTCGGCATCGGCATCATGACCGGCGTCCTCGACCTGTCCCTGCCCGGCACCGCGGCGATCGCGAGCTGCGTCACCGGGTGGCTGCTCACCCACGGCCAGTCGACCGTGCTCAGCCTGCTCGCCGGCCTCGCGTGCGGCATCGTGGTCGGCCTGGTCAACGGGCTCATCGCGTTGCGCGGCTTCAACCCGATCATCGTCACCATCGGCACGCTGTCGGTCCTCACCGGTCTCGCGGCTGTGGTCGCGGGGGGTTACACCTTCCCGGGACTGACCCAGCTGGAGTTCATGGGCACGCACCGCTATCTGGTGATCGGCGAGGGAGGCAGCACCTTCGCCGGCATCCCGGCCCCGGTGTTCATCGTCGCCGCCGTCTACGTCGTCGGCACGGTCTTCTTGACCCGCACCCGCGACGGCCTGCGGCTGATGGCCGTGGGCGCCAACGCCGAGGCCGTACGCCGCGCCGGCATCCCGGCCGATCGCTACAAGGTGCTCGGCTTCGTCGTGTCCGGGCTGCTGGCCGCGGTCGGCGGCCTGGTCAGCACGGCCAACGTCACAGAAGCCAACCCGGCGGCGAGCCCGGCGATCATCTTCACCGCGCTCACCGCCGTCGCCCTCGCAGGCGTGGCGCTCACCGGTGGCCGCGGTAGCCTCCCCCGGGTCGTGGTCGGCGCGCTGATCCTGGCCACCATCACCAACGGCCTGACCATCCGCGGCATCCAGCCCTACTGGGCCACCGTGGCCACCGGTGCGCTGCTGCTGGGCTCGCTGATGTTCGAGCGCATGCTGCAGACCGCCGTCTCCGAGCGGTTGATGTCGGCCAACCTCTCCGTCCACGACAAGAAGGTCTGAGCATGAGCGCCACACCTGCCCTCGCGCTGACCGGCATCGAGCTGCACTACGGCTTCGTCCGGGCGCTGGACCAGATCGACATGCACGTCATGCCGGGTGAGGTCGTCGCGCTGCTCGGCGACAACGGCGCCGGCAAGTCCACGCTGCTCAAGGTGATGTCCGGGGCCCACCGGCCTTCGCACGGCACCATCGCCGTGCACGGCACCGAGCACGCGTTTCACTCGCCCAGCGACGCTGCCTCCGCAGGCATCCAGATGGTCTACCAGGACCTCGCGCTGGTGGAGCCGCAGGACATCTCCACGAACCTCAACATGGGCCAGGAGCAGCTGCGCAAGGGTGTCCTCGGCTGGCTCGGGTTCGTCGACCGCCGCGCGATGCGCCGCAGCTCGGAGGCCGAGCTCGACAGGCTCGGCGTACGAACCGCGCCCATGACGCGGCCGGTGGAGATGCTGTCAGGCGGCCAGCGCCAGGTGGTGGCGATCGCGCGCAGCGCCATCCGGGTCAACGGCGAGGCGCAGGGCATCCTGCTGCTCGACGAGCCGACCGCGGCGCTGGGCTATGAGCAGACCAAGAACGTTGAGGCGCTGATCCGCCGGATGGCCGACCAGGGCATCGCGGTCGTCATCGTCACTCACGACCTGCCCCTGTGCTATGAGGTCGCCGATCGGATCGTCATCCTCAACCGTGGCCGCAAGGTCGCCGACGTCCCGGCCCAGGGCACCGACCGGGACCACGTCGTTGGCTGGATCACCGGCTCCCGGGCGTCGATGTATCCGGACCGGGCACCAGCTGAGCCCGCCTGATGACCGTGGAGGTCGACGGGTTCTCCGGCAGCCTGCTGCTCCGCGGTGACCCCGGCTTCGAGGTCGCCCGCATCGACCGGATCTTCAACCGCCGGCTCAGCGAGCAGCGGCCTGCCGCGGTGCTGCGCGCCGCCACGGAGGACGACGTCCGCCGCGGCGTCCTGCTGGCCCGCGAACGGGGCTGGAAGGTGGCAGTGCGCTCCGGTGGCCACAGCTGGGCGCAGTGGTCGGTCCGTGACGAGGCGCTGGTCGTCGACCTGGCCGACATGCACGAGCTGGACTACGACGAGGAGACCGGCATCGCCGTGGCGTCGCCGTCGACCAAGGGCGGTGCGGAGCTCTCGCCGTACCTCGCCGAGCGCGGCCGCTTCTTCGTCGGCGGACACTGCCCGACGGTGGGCATCGGCGGCTTCCTGCTGCAGGGCGGACAGGGCTGGAACGCCCGCGGCTGGGGCTGGGCCGCCGAGCACGTCGTCGCCGTCGACGTGGTCACCGCCGATGGCGAGCTCGTGCGCGCCGACGCCACACAGAGCTCCGACCTCTACTGGGCCGCCCGCGGCGCCGGGCCGGGCTTCCCGGGCGTGGTCACCCGCTTCCACCTGCAGACCCGGCCGACGCCCGGCCACTTCGCACACACCGTGCAGGGCTTCCACCTCGACGACTTCGACGAGGTGATGACCTGGTTGCACGACTTCCACGGCGCCGTCGCCGACAGCGTCGAGATCGTGGCGCTGACCAAGACCGACCCGCGCATCGCTCCGGGACCGGTCCTGCTGGTCACCGCTCTGGCGATGGTCGAGGACGAGGCGGAGGCCGAGCAGGTGCTGGCGCCGTTCCGCGACAACCCCGTTCTGCCGCGGGCGATCTTCGTCATCGACAACGAGCCGACCACGCCCGAGGCCGAGCGCACCCGCCAGCTCCAGGACAACCCCGAGGGCCACCGCTGGGCGGTCGACAACGCGTGGCTGTCCGGCACAGCCCGCGAGGTCGTGCCGGCGATGCGGCGGGCCTACCTCACGCTGCCGCACCCGAAGGCATTCACCATCTGGTTCAGCATGGCGCCGCTGCGGGAGCTGCCGGACATGGCCTTCTCGGTGCAGTCGGAGATCTACCTGGCGTCGTACGTCTGCTGGGAGGACGAGGCGGACGACGAGCGGCACCGCGCCTGGCTCGACGCAGCGATGGCGGACCTCGAGCCGGTCACCGTGGGGCAGTACCTCGGCGACAGCGACCTCGCCCGCCGTCAGGTGCGCTTCCTCTCCGACGAGGCCTGGGAGCGGCTGCAGCGCGTGTGCGCCGACCGCGACCCCGACCGGCTCTTCGTCGGCTACCTCGCCGGCGCCGACGGCGCGTCGAACCGCAACCACTGGCAGTGAGGAGCCACCGCGCCAGGCCGGGGGACTCAGCCGGTGCGCTCCAGCTCGGCGGCAACGGCGTCCAGCTTGCCGAAGAGCCACCGGTGCGCGGGGTCGGAGAGGCGGTCGGCCGAGAACCAGTAGCCCTCGGCGAGCAGCACCTGCCCGAAGGGTGGTGGCACCACGACCAGTGAGGACTCGTGGTGCAGGTGCACACGGGCGAGCTTCTCCGGCACGACCGCGACGAGGTCGGTGCCCTCGATGACGAACGGCAGCGGCAGGAAGCCGAACACCTGCAGAGCGATCCGCCGGTCGATGCCGAGCTCGCCGAAGACCCGGTCGACCGGGGTGAGCGTCCCGGGCCCGAAGGCCGCGACGGCGTGCGGCAGGGCGGCGAGGTCCTCCAGGGTCAGCCGGCCGTCGTCCAGGCGCGGGTTGGTGCGGTCGGCGAGCACGACCATCCGGTCGGTCCACAGGGGCCGCGACAGTCCGGGGAAGCCGAAGCCCATCGGCGCGACCAGGGCGTCGTTGTCGAGCAGCACCCGGTCGGACGAGCGGGAGTCGGGCCCGAGGTGGCCGATGGTGAGCCGCACGCCAGGCGCCTCGGCCTCCACCAGCCGGACCAGCGCTTCGTGCACGACCGCGATGGCATAGTCGCTCATCGTCAGACGGAACCTGCGGTCACTTTTGGCGGGGTCGAAGACGTCTTCCAGCTGCAGCGCCGAGCCCATCAGCCGCACCGCATGCTGCACCTCGGGGACCAGGTCGCGCGCGAAGGGAGTCAGCTCGTAGTCACGGCCGGTCCGCACCAGCAGCTCGTCGTCGAACCTGCGCCGCAGCCGGGCCAGGGCCGCGCTCATCGCCGGCTGGCTCAGCTCCAGACGCTGCCCGGCCCGCGTGACGTTGCCCTCCTCGAGCAGCACCTTCAGCGGCAGCAGCAGGTTCAGGTCGGTGCCGCCCAGGGCCATCCGGTTCTCCTCGTGCGCCTCTCGCCGGTGCAGCCACTACAGTCACGTCAGGAGAGACATCGTCACACAGGAGGGCCGTGAAGGAGCGGTTGCGCGGCGTCGACGCCAACCTGCTGCTCTCCCTGCACGCCCTGCTGGAGGAGCAGAACCTCACCCGCGCCGGCGAGCGGATGACGATGAGCCAGCCGGCGATGAGCGGTGCGTTGAACCGGCTGCGCAAGCACTTCGACGACGAGCTGCTGGTGCGGTCGGGTCGCGGCTTCGACCTCACACCGCTCGCGCAGGCGATCCGTCCCGTGGTCGCGGAGGCCGTCGAGGCCGCCGAGGCACTGCTCGGCAACCAGCGCGACTTCGACGCTGCGACGAGCGTCAAGCGCTTCACGGTCAGCATGTCGGAGTACGCCATGACGGTGCTCGCGGAGCCGCTGATCCGGCTGCTGGGCGAGCACGCCCCGCAGTGCACGATCGCGCTCGACCCGCTCGACGTACGCCCCGACCAGGTCGAGACCCAGCTGATGCGCCGCGACCTGGTCATCGCGCCCCTCGGGTTCGCCTTCCCCGGCCGGCTGCAGCCGGTCTTCACCGACGAGCTCGCCTGCATCGTCTCCAGCGACAACCCACGCCTCGTCGACGGCGCGCTGAGCCTTGAGGACCTGCGCGACATGCCACACGCGGTGGCGTCCTTCCTGCCGGCCGGTCGGCCCCGGCCACTGGAGGTCAAGCTCACCGAGCGCGGCCTGGGCGACCGCGCGGTGCTGGTCGAGGTGACCAGCCTGCTGACCTTGCCCTTCGCGGTCAGCGGCACCGACATGTGCGCCTTCGTCCCCTCCCGGCTGGCCCGCCGCTGCGCGGCCTTGCTCGACCTCACCATCGCGCGCACCGCTCTCGACGCCGTGCAGATCACCGAGGCGGCGCACTGGCACCCCCGCCGTGAGTCCGATCCCGCCGCCGTCTGGTTGCGTCGCCTCCTCCACGACGTCGCCATCGATGTCGAGGCCGAGTAGCGCGTCGGCGGCGCGTTCAGGCGGAGTCGGTCCACACGTGGTGGCCGGGAGTGGCCGTGGCGGTGCGGCCGGAAGGCAGGACGACCTCGGCGGTGCAGCCGGGAGGGACCTCCACCTCGACCGTGAGCACCGCCCCCTCGATCCGCCAGGCGGCGGCGTGGCGGCCGTGGGGGGACTCGTGCTCCGCACGGGCCCAGGTGATGCCGCCGCCGGGGCGAGGCTCCACGCGGGAGGTGCGCCACGTCGGCGAGGTGCGCTGCAGGCCGGCGACGTGGCGGTGCAGGAAACTGACGACGGCCCCCTTGGAGTAGTGGTTGAGCGACTCGTGCGGCGCGCCCTCTGCGTCGACGCCCTCCCAACGCTCCCAGACCGTGGTGGCCCCCCGGTCGATCATCGCCAGCCAGGACGGCGCGGAGTCCTGCAGCAGCAGGTCGTAGGCGACGTCCAGGTGACCGCCGCCGGACAGCGCCGACAGCAGGTCGGGGGTGGACAGGAAGCCGGTGCCAAGGTGGTCGTCGTTGGCCCGGACCAGCTCGGCGAGGCGGTCGGCGACACCCTGGCGCTGCTCGTCGGGGACCAGGCCGAAGGTGAGGGCGCGCACGTGGTTGGCCTGCGTCTCCGGGGTGATGGTCCCGTCAGCACCCACGAACTCGGCCCGCCACGCCGCGGCCGCCCCGTCCGCGAGCGCCTGGTAGCGGGCCGCCTCCTCCTCATGGCCCAGCAGACGGGCGATCGCGGCGGCGTGCCGGGCCGTCCACGCGTAGTAGGCCGTCGCGACGTCGGACTTGTCCGCGGCGACGAAGGCACCGAAGTCCGACAGGTCCTCGCCCGGCACCAGCCACTCGCCCCAGTGGAAGCCGCTGTCCCACAGCCACTGCTCGTGCGGCGCCGGCTCGGGACGTGCCGCCGCCCGGCTCGGGTGCCTCTGGGTCGCCGCAGTCGTCTCCACGAACGCCAGCCAGCGCATCATCGTGGGCCACAGCTCCTGAAGGACGCGTACGTCGCCGTACTCGGCGTAGAGTTCCCACGGCACCAGCACGCAGGCGTCCCCCCAGCCGGCCGAGCCGTTGAGGTGCTCGAACATGCCGGTGGCCTCGGCGGGTGGCATCGGGACCATGTTGCCGACGATGCCGTTGTCCCACTGGCCGACGGCCAGGTCTCGTAGCCACTTCGTGGAGAAGCCGGCGACGTCGTACAGGAACGTCGCGGTCGGCACGAACAGCTGCCAGTCGCCGGTCCAGCCGGCGCGCTCGCGCGTCGGACAGTCGGTGGGAATGTCGCAGGCGTTGTCGCGGAAGCTCCACACCGCGGCCTCGTGCAGCGCGTTCAGCCGCTCGTCGCTGCAGGCGAACGCCCCCCGCGGGGCGAGGTCGGTGTGCACGACCACGCCGGCGACGTCATCGGGGGTGAGCCGGTCGGGGTGGCCCTCGACCCGCACGTGCTGGAAGCCGTGGGTGGTCAGGCGCGGGTCGAAGACGTCACCCGGCACGCCCGCGGATGTCACGTGGTCGACCTGACCGGCGCGGGTCTCCTTGTCGAGGAAGGGGACGTCGGCGGGCTGGAGGTGCTCGGTGGTGACGTCGCCGTCGAGGGCCAGCCACTCCGCGTGGGTGAGGGTCAGCTCGGTGCCCTCCGGGCCGAGGTTCCTCAGCCGGGTGCGGCCGTTGATGTTCTGGCCGAGGTCGAAGACCTGCCGCCCCGGGCCGAGATCGGTGACGCTGACCGGCCGCAGCACCTCCACCGCGCGCACCGGCGGTGCGGGAGAGGCGACGAGCCCCTCGTGGCCGAGGTCGTGGACGACGACGGGCGACCATGCGGCGGCCGCCCCCACCAGGCGACGGTCCTCGGACTGACCCTCGATGAGGTCGGCCGCCAGCACGTGGGAGCGCGCGGCCTCCCACGACGCGTCGGTGCCGTGCACCGAGCTGCTCCCGTCCTCGTGGTCGAGGTGCAGCTGCGCGACCACGGCCGTCCGCTCGCCGAACTGGTCGACGGAGCGCAGCATCCCTACGGAGCCGCGGTACCACCCGTCCGCGAGCAGGAGCTCCACCTCGACCGTGCCCACACCGACCAGGTCGGTCACGTCGTACGCCTGGACCTGCGTGCGCGCGGCGTACTCGGTGAACCCCGGAGCGAGCTCGATGTCGCCGACCCGCCGACCGTCGATCGACGCCTCGTAGATGCCGTGCGCGGCGACGTGGAGACGCGTCCGTGCGACCGGAGTCGTGACCTCGACCCGCCCACGCAACCGGTACGCCGGGCGGAACCCGGCCTCCTCGTCGCCGCGCTCGGCCGGCCCGACCCAGGCCGCGCTCCAGTCCGAGGCCTCAAGCAGACCGGCCTCCAGCGTCGTCGGCTCGGACCAGCTGCTCTCGCCGAGGTCGGTCCACACCTTCACCTGCACGCTGCGCCGCTCGCGGGAGGACAGCGGCGGCCCCGGCCAGGGCACCAGCACGTTGTCCTGACCCTCGACCCGGCCGCTGCTGACGCCGTCGTCGCGCCGGACCTCGTAGGCGTGCTGTTCCGTGGCCCCAACGGGCAGCCGCCACGAGAGCCGTGGCTCGCGGTCGCCGATGCCGAACGGCTCGTCGAGATGCTCGATACGGACTCTCACGGTCGATGAGCGGCGTCGAGCTGGCCCTCGAGCGCGGCGAGCGTCCGGTAGCACGGCATCACCTGCGCGATCGAGGCGTTGGGCTCCCTGCCCTCGCGGATCGCGGCGACGAACTCGCGGTCCTGCAGCTCGATGCCGTCCATCGACACGTCGACGCCGCTCACGTCGATCGGCTCGTCCTTGCCCGTGAACAGGTCGTCGTAGCGGGCGAGATAGGTCCCGGTGTCGCCGATGTAGCGGAAGAACGTGCCGAGTGGGCCGTCGTTGTTGAACGACAGCGACAGCGTGCAGATCGCGCCGCTCTCCGCGCGCAGCTGGATCGACATGTCCATCGCGATGCCCAGCTCGGGGTGAGCCGGTCCCTGGATCGCATGGGCCTGCACGACGGGCGAGCCGGTCTGGTAGGCGAACAGGTCCACGGTGTGCGCCGCGTGGTGCCACAGCAGGTGGTCCGTCCACGACCGGGGCTGGCCGAGCGCGTTGAGGTTGGTGCGTCGGAAGAAGTAGGTCTGCACGTCCATCTGCTGGATCGAGAGCTCCCCGGAGGCGATGCGCCGGTGGACCCACTGGTGGCTCGGGTTGAAGCGCCGGGTGTGCCCGACCATCGCCACCAGTCCGGTGCGCTCCTGCGCGGCCTGGCATGCTTCCGCGTCGGCGAGCGAGTCGGCGAGCGGGATCTCGACCATCACGTGCTTGCCGGCCTCCAGGCAGGCCATCGTCTGGGAGGCGTGGATCGGCGTCGGCGTGGCCAGGATGACCGCGTCGACGTCGTCGGCGGCCAGCGCGTCCTCGAGCGTGGCCACGGGTCGGCCGGTGCCCTGCTCGTCGGCGAACTGCCGCGCGCTCTCCAGGGAGGCGCTGACCACCGTGGTGACCTCGACGCCCTCGATGCGCTTGAGGCCGGCGGCGTGCTTGGCGCCGAAGGCGCCTCCGCCGGCCAGGGCGATGCGGACGGGCTGCTGGGTCATGTCACTCCTCGGCCGCGGACTCGGCACGCGGCTTGTTCTCGATGATGAGGTGGCCGACAGCGGTGTTGGAGGCCGGCACGTGGTAGAAGCGGTGCCTGACCTCGATCTCGCCGGTGCCGTCGATGTCGCTCAGCGCCCCGCGGGCGATGAACCACATCACCAGCTCGATGCCCTCCGAGCCCGCCTCCTCGACGTACTCCAGGTGAGGCACCTCCGAGAGCCCGGCCGGGTCCGCCACGAGCTTGTCCAGGAACGCGTTGTCCCACTCCCGGTTGATCAGCCCGGCACGCGGCCCCTGCAGCTGGTGGCTCATCCCGCCGGTGCCCCAGACCTGCACCTTCAGCGGCCGGTCGTAGGACTCGATCGCCTTGCGCAGGGCCCGGCCGAGCTTGAAGCAGCGGGCGCCCGAGGGCACGGGGTACTGGACCACGTTGACGTGGAAGGGGATCACCTTGCACGGCCACGTCTCGACGTCGCCGAACATGAGCGACAGCGGCACGGTCAGGCCGTGGTCGACGCTCATCTCGTTGACCAGCGTCAGGTCGAAGTCGTCGCGGATCAGCGAGTGCGCGATGTGCGCGGCCAGGTCGGGGTCGCCCTCGATGCCCGGGACCGGGCGAGGGCCGTAGCCTTCGTCCGCGGCCGGGTAGCTCGCGCCCGTGCCGAGCACGAAGGTCGGGATGATCGAGAGGTCGAACGCCGTGGCGTGGTCGTTGTAGACCAGGAAGATCACGTCGGGAAGGTTGTCCTGCTCCCACTGCTTGGAGAACTCGTACCCGTCGAAGACCGCCTTCCAGTAGGGCTCCTCGGACTTGTGGTGGTCGAGTGCGGCGCCGATGGCGGGCACGTGCGAGGTGAAGACGGCACCGGTGATGGTGGCGTGCTCGGCCGGCGGCGTCGGGTCGGCGTACGCCGCGTCCATCACGGCGTGGTCGATGCGGTTGCCCTCGACGGAGCGCCCGCCGTGCAGCATCATGTCGCGGTACTCCGCTTCGGACATGCCGGTCATCGAGCCCGCCATCTGCTGGAACGACAGGCCCAGCGTCGCGCCCCACTTGGAGAGGAAGTAGATGTTCCCACCCTCGGCCATCGCCGCGTTGAGGTCGCGGTCGAGCAGCGCCCGCTTCTGCGCCTCGGTCAACGGCCACGCGTCGAGGTAGGCACGCTCGTCGGCGAGGTAGCTCTCCCTGTTCTCCGCCGTCATCAGCGACATGCAGAACTGGTTGAGGTGGTAGCCCTTCGCCGACTGCTCGGCGTCGAAGATGGTCGTGCCGGGCACCAGCTTGTAGGTCTTGTCCAGGGGCATGATGGCTCCTTCTCGGTCAGGCGTCCGGCCAGTACAGCCGCATCGGGTTGTCGACCAGGAGCAGCTGCTGGAGGTCGGACGCCGGGGCGATGTGCGGGATCATGTCGACGAGCAGGCCGTCGTCGGGCATGTGGTCGGTCAGGTTGGGGTGCGGCCAGTCCGTGCCCCACAGCACCCGGCCGGGGAACTCCTCCACGACCCGGCGGGCGAAGGGCACGACGTCGCGGTACGGCGCCCGCGCGCCGTCCAGCGCGGGTGGCCCGGCCACGCTCAGCCGTTCGGGACAGGTGACCTTGCACCAGACGTCCTCCTTGGCACGCAGCAGTGCCAGGAATGCGTCGAACGCCGGTCCGTCCGGGTCCTGGGTGACGTCGGGACGGCCCATGTGGTCGACCACCAGCGGCACCGGGACGGAGAGGAAGAGGTCGCGCAGGCCGGCGAGGTCGGCCGCCTCGAAGTAGACGACCACGTGCCAGCCGAGCGGCGCGATCCGCTCCACCACCCGCCGTAGGACCTCGCGCGGGGCGGCGTCGGCGAGCCGCTTGACGAAGGTGAACCGGACGCCGCGCACCCCGGCGTCGTGGAGCCCGGCCAGCTCGGCGTCGGTGACGTCGGGCCGCACCGTCGCGACGCCGCGCGCAAGCCCACCCGAGGAGCGCAGCGTGTCGACCATCGCTCGGTTGTCCGCGCCGTGGCAGGTCGCCTGCACGACCACGTTGCGGGTGAAGCCCAGGTGGTCACGCAAGGCGAAGAGCTGCTCCTTCGACGCGTCGCAGGGGGTGTACCTGCGCTCCGCCGCAAAGGGAAACACGGCGCCGGGCCCGAAGACGTGGCAGTGCGCGTCGACCGCCCCGTCGGGCAGCCGGAAGCGGGGGACGCTCGGGCCTGCGTACCAGTCGAGCCAGCCGGGTGTCTTCTCGAAGGCGGTGCTGTGGTGAGCCGTCACGGCGCGTACCTCAGGCCGAGCTCGGCGAGCGGCTCGCGCATCCCGTACAGGTCCAGGCCCAGCTCCCCGTCGCGGAAGCGCTGCCGCTTGCCCTCCTCGGCGGCCTCGCGCCGCGCCGACGCGTCGGCCACCTCGGGGGCGCGCTCGCGCGGGACGACGACGACGCCGTCGACGTCGGCGACCACGACGTCGCCGGGGCGCACCAGCGCGTTGGCGCACACCACGGGCACGTTGACCGAGCCGAGCGTGGCCTTGACCGTGCCCCTCGCGTTGATGGCGCGGGAGAACACCGGGAAGTCCATCTCCTCGAGGTCGGCGACGTCGCGCACGCCCCCGTCGATGACCAGCCCGGCGCATCCGCGCGCCCGCAGGGAGGTGGCCAGCAGCTCACCGAAGAAGCCGTCCTCGCTCTCGGTCGTGCACGCCGCGACGAGCACGTCGCCCGGGCGGACCTGCTCGGCGGCGACGTGCAGCATCCAGTTGTCACCGGGCTGGAGGAGCACCGTGACCGCCGGCCCGCACAGCCGTGCGCCGCGGTAGACCGGGCGCACGTACGGGCGCATCAGCCCGACCCGCCCCATGGCCTCGTGGACCGTGGCGACGCCGTACGCCGACAGCGCCTCGACCGCCTCGGGCGCGGCACGCGTGACGGCGGTGTGCACGACGCCGAGCTCGGTGTGGTCCATCAGGACTCTCCTGTCGGGACTGGCCGGAGCGGCGCGAGGCGGGGGTACACCCGCAGCGCGTTGCCGGAGTACACCGCCTCGCGGTCGGCGTCGTACAGGTTGGGTGTTGCCTCGACGTAGCGGCGGGTGTCGTCGAAGTGGTGGCCGGTGCGCGGGTCGACGTCGCGCACCGCGCCGATCATCTCGCTGGCGAAGAGGATCGCCTTGCTGGGGACCACTGAGGTCAGCAGGTCGATCCCCGGCTGGTGGTAGACGCAGGTGTCGAAGAAGACGTTGTCCAACAGCTCCTCCGGGTCCGGCCTGCCCAGCGCCATCGCGAGCCCGCGGAACCTCCCCCAGTGGTAGGGAACCGCTCCCCCGCCATGGGGGATCACCAGCCGCAGGGTGGGGAAGTCGGCGAAGAGGTCGCCCTGCAGGAGCTGCATGAAGGCCGTGGTGTCGGCGTTGAGGTAGTGCGCGCCCGTGGTGTGGAACGCCGGGTTGCAGGACGTGCTGACGTGCAGCATCGCGGGGACGTCGAGCTCGACCATCGCCTCGTACAGCGGGTACCAGCTTCGGTCCGTCAACGGCGGCGCAGTCCAGTGCCCGCCTGAGGGGTCGGGGTTGAGGTTGACGGTGACGGCACCGAGCCCCTCCACCGCGCGACGCAGCTCGGGCAGGCACGTCGCCGGGTCGACGCCCGGCGACTGTGGCAGCATCGCCCCCATCGCGAACCGGTCGGGGAACAGCGTGCAGACCCGGTGCACGAGGTCGTTGCAGATCCTCGCCCAGGCCGAGGACACCGTGAAACCGCCCACGTGATGGGCCATGAAGCTGGCGCGCGGGGAGAAGATCGTCAGGTCGATGCCGCGCTCGTCCATCAGCCGCAGCTGGTTGGTCTCGACCGCCCCGCGCAGCTCGTCGTCGGAGATGAGCAGGTCGTCGGGATCGGGCGCGTCGGCGGGACTGCCGACCGAGGCGACCTGGCGGTCCCGCCATGCCGCGAGCTGCGGCGGCGCGGTGGTGAAGTGGCCGTGGCAGTCGATGACGACCCGAGGTGCCATGGCTGCTCCCGTTGCGGTGAAGGGGTGACGTCGCTCGTGCATCCCGACGGTCCCACCCCCGGGGCCCGTGGATCTGCCTGGCTTCCACCTGACGGAAGGATCAGTCTCCCACGCGGCGGCCCAGCTCCGCCGAGATCGACTGCGCCGCGTGCAGGACCGGCCGCCGCAGCGAGCGCGCCCGCTCCGCCGGGCGGTCGGCCGCGACCACGACGCCGAGCGCCGCGTGCACCGGTCCGGTCCGGCCGATCCGTACCGGAGCCGCCACGGCCAGGGTGCTCTCGGACAGCTGCCGGTCACTGACCACGACCTGCTCCCGACGGATGCCGGCGAGCTGTGCGCGCAGCGCCACGGGGTCGGTGAGGGTGAAGCGCGTGAAGGCCTGCAACGGCTCCTCGAGCACCGCCTCCTGGATCTCTGCCGGGGCGTGGGCGAGCAGGACCCGGCCCATGCCCGTGGACGCCAGCGGGAAGCGGGACCCGACCATCGTCACCAGCTCCACCGACCGGTGGCCGGCGATCCGCTCCACGAAGACCAGCTCGGTGCCCTCGCGCACAGCCAGCTGGACGTTCTCGTGGGTCGCCTCGTACAGGTCCTGCATGAACGGGAGCGCCGCCTCGCGCAGGATTCTCGTCCGAGGGCTCGCCGACCCCACCTCCCACAGCCGCAGCCCCACGTGCCAGGTGCCGTCCTCGGCTCGCTCCAGAGCGCCCCACCGCGCGAGCTCGGCGACGACCCGGTGGCACGTGCTGAGCGCCAGCCCCGAGCGTCCCGCGATCTGGGAGAGCGTCTGGTGCGGCCTCTCGCCGCGGAACGTCGCCAGCACCGCGAGCACCTTGCCCCCGGCCGAGAGCGGCTGGTCTCCCATGCACCCGAGTGTGGCAGCCCTACGATCGACCGAAACCGAGGAGGACGAGCATGCCGCAGCACCCCGCAGCGCTAAGCGGGTTGTCGTCCATGGCGACGCGCAACCTGCTCGCTTCGCTGACCGCCGAACTCGAGCGGACGCACGGTGTGCGGGTCAGGTTCGAGGCCGGCGGAGGTGTCGAGGTGGTGCGACGGCTGCGGGAGGGGGCCGCGGCCGACCTGGCGGTGCTCGCCGACGACGCGCTGCGGGAGCTCGACGCCGACGGGCTGCTGGTGCCGGCCAGTCGCCGTCGGTTGTTCACCTCGGCCGTGGTCGCTGCGGTCGCCGAGGGCTCCGACGCGCCGTCGATCGGCAGCACCGACGAGCTGCGCACGGCCCTGCGCCGCGCCCGGCGGGTCGTGCACTCGACCGGACCGAGCGGCGCCGCGATCGTGCGGCTGGTCCGGGACTGGGACCTGGCCGGGCACCTGGCCGGGCGCCTGGTGCAGGCCGACCCCGGGGTGCCGGTCGGGTCGCTGCTGCGGGACGGCGACCTCGGGTTCCAGCAGCGCAGCGAGCTGGCCGGGCTGCCCGGGGTCCGGGTGCTTGGCGAGCTGCCCGGCGAAGCGGCCGTGACCTCCTGCTTCAGCGGGGCGGTGCCGGCCGCCTCGCGGCGACAGGACGAGGCCACCGAGGTGCTGGACCTGCTGGGAGCACCCGAGCTGTCACGCATCGTCGTCGCGGCGGGCCTGGAGCCTGTCGGTCGGGCTGACAGCATGTGAGCCTGGGGAAATGCCGGCCCAGCCGGCCGCTCACCGAGGGTGATGAACAGATGACGAAGCACAGCGAGCAGGAGCTTGACCGAGCCGCCGAGCGGTTCGAGCAGTGGGCGGACGAGGTCGACCCTGACACCCTCGAGGCCGAGGCCCAGGTCGAGCACACCGAAGACATGCACGACCTCGCGGAGGCGGTCGACACCGCTGCGGCCGCACAGGCCCGAGTCACCGAACTAGTGGCGGTGGCGCGGGCCCATGGCCGCAGCTGGAGCGAGATCGGCATCGCCCTCGGGGTGTCCCGGCAGGCGGCCCGGCAACGGTTCGCAGAGCGAGTGTCGAGCAGGTAGTGTCCTGCGCCTTAACTCCGTCGAAGAAGTCGGGCGAGTTTGTTGAGGATCGGGTCGGCGGTCTTGGTCCACACGAACGGCTTGGCTGTCCCAGGTGGCGCGGAAGCGGGTGCCACGCACCCCGCCGCACCACGCCTCGATGGACTCCCACAGCCTGCCGACCTGTAGGCGGGTCACACCGGACCAACATGAGGGCCAGCCCGCGAACATGATCTGGACCGGACGGGTCGAAACGTGCCGACGTCATGGCAGGTGGCGCTCATCCATCTGCGCGACTAGCTCGTCCAGGGAAACCGGCTCAATGGGGCTGGGGGTGATCTTGATCAGGATCGGCGCTTCGGCGGCAGCCCAGGTGCGGATCATGTGTTCGAGGTGCAACGACAGCACGTGCACCTGGTTTGCAAGGGTCATCTTCAACCTGGCGGGCCGAACGACCCCCACGTGGACGCCCGCGTCGACCAGGGCGGCGTAGTAGTGGCGACGGGCGCCGAAGTCCTTGACGTTGAGGCTGATCAGCGCCCGGTACTCGCGCTCACGGCACAGCGCCGGGATGTCGTCGTCGTCCATGCCGCCGTGGCCGATGGTCCTGATGTGGTCGACCGCAGCGGCGCCGAGGGTCTCGGCCAGGGGCGCCAGCGACCGGGCGGCCACATCGCTCATCTGCTCGTCCAGTAGCAGCCTCATGCGGCAGCGGCGCGCAGTCCTTCGAAGCCGAGGGCGTCTTCGATCTGCTCGGTCGTGAGCTGCGGGTAGGTGGCTCGAACGACGTCGATGGCGCCGGGGCTGTAGGCGCCCTCTTCCTGGTCCACAAGCGCAGCCACGGTCGCCGTGTCGATGCGCGTGCCTTCGATGGTTGGCGCCCCGCCGAGGATGTTGGTTGCTGCCACCACGTGCGGATGGCCGCGAACGGATAGGACGTTGCTGTCCCAGGCCTGCAGCGTGGTTCGCACCGTGTCGGCGACATCCGCCACGTCGGTGGGCAGCAGCCCCTGGCCGCCCGGCACGGTCATCTGCTCTCCGTCCGCCAGCTGCGCCACCAGCACGCCGTGCGGGCCAAGCGAGAACCGGATGTGTTCGCGCTGGTCGAACACGTGCCGCAGAATCCATTCGAACACCGACCGAACCTCGGGTAGGGACACCCGCAGGCTGTCGCGCAGGTACTGAATGGTTCGGATCTCGAGAAGCTGCCGGAACGTCAAGATTGTTGGTACGCCGGTTCGCCCCCGCACGATGGGCTGGCCGCTGACCAGGCCGGTGTCAAGCCAGTAGTGAACCTTCCGGGCCGTCATGGTCGGCCCAAGGATGCGGCATACCTCGGCGACGGAGTAGGCGCCTTCGCCTAACGCGACCAGGTGCCGGTTCGTCACGTTGCCCACCCCTTCCGCCTACTGATCGGAGTCTGACACAGGCTAGTGACACAGATGCTCCCCTGGGGGGCAGGCGGGGCAAACCGCCTAGTGGGTGTGTCGCCGACGCTTCACGTCCCCCACCTGGCCGATGGTCTGCAGCACAGCCCGAGCGGTGAGCTCCTGGGCCGGGCTTCCTCAGCGAGCAGCTCGATGGCGGCCTGAACCCGCCTCTGCGCGGTGCCGTCGTCGCGGCGGCATCGGCGGCGATGCTGGCGGTCTCGTTGTCCGGTGCCACTTCTGATGTGGCCGGGCTCTCGGCGTACGTGGCGCTCTACTCGGTCGCGGTCTGGCGGCCTTTCGGGCCCGCACTGCTCGGCCTGGGGATGGTGTCGGCCGCCGAGGCGATCCCGGTCGTCCTGGGCACGTCGGACCTGGCCCACATGCGGCGGTAAAGGCCACCGATCCCGACATCGTCCTGATGGACGTCCGGATGCCAGTGCTCGACGGGATCGAGGCCACCCGGCGGATCAGGGGCGATCCGGCATGTGCCCGGACCCGAGTGGTCATCCTCATCACCTTCGGCCTCGACGACTACGTCTTCGGGGCTCTGCGAGCCGGAGCCGTCGGGTTCCTCCTCAAGGACACGCCACCGGAGGAGTTCCTGCGCGCCGTGCGGGTCGCCGCCTCGGGCGAGGCTCTGCTGTCGCCCTCGATCACTCGGCGGCTGATCGAGACGTTCGCAGCGATGCCACCAGTTCCCCGGCCACGCGAGTCGACACCTGCAGACCTCACCCCGCGAGAGCGTGACGTCCTGGCACTGGTCGCCGACGGTCTCTCCAACGCCGAGATCGCGAGGCGGCTGATCATCGGACCAGCGACGGTCAAGACCTACGTGAGCCGGCTCCTGACCACGCTGGACCTCGAGGCCCGGGTGCATCTGGTCATCTACGCATACGAGTCAGGCTTCGTCACTCCCGACGTCAGGCGCTGAGAGCCTTGCGACGTACTGCCGAGATGTCGCGCTCGAGCCTGTCGAGGGCACTCCTGAGGTCGTCCGCCGGCGACAGCGCCTGCAGCAACAACTGGCGCGCCACGGTTGAGACCGGTAGGCCCCGGTCCGCCGCCAGAGCTGCGAGTTCGGCCAGCTCATCCTCATTGAGGCGGACCTGGAGCGTCTTGGCCCGGCCATGACCACGCGTCACCTTCACGCCTTCCGGCAGCGGCGACCGCTGGTCGGCCTCGCCGGCCTCTGCAGCGGCGCCCTCGGCGTCGAGGAGGTCTTCCAGCTTGCCCATCACTGCTCCCTTTCCAGGTAGATCCGTCTGTCACGAGCGTTGGATCGCCAGGCATTGACGCCGTGGGTCGCGTCGTCCTCCACGAGCACGATCACCGTCACGAGATCACCTGCTGTCGCCGAGAACCCGATGATTCTGGTCGAGCGACCGCTGGTGCTGTTGTAGTCGGGGTCGATCACGATCCGTTCTGGATCGTTCACTGCCTCGTCGGCCTCATCAGGGGTCACGTCGTGCTTCGTCACGATGTAGTCCCCGCGATGCGACCAGTCGACCTGCCCGGACACAGGTCCGAGTGTACTACATTGCATTACTCTTCGCCTCGTTCCGGGTGCCGGCGACACGGGTCACGGTTCGACCCGCGCACCGGCGCCGTTATCAACCCGCGCGCGGTTGTTATTAAACAAGCAAGCATGTGACAATAGCTGCGTGACGGATGCGACGCTGGTGGACCCTCCGGCGCAGCTGCCCGCCGGCGACAGGCGGACGGAGGTGCTCGCCTTGTTGCGTCGAGCCGACCAGCCGCTGTCCGTGGCCGAGGTCGCGGAGGCGATGGACCTGCACGTGAACACCGCACGGTTCCATCTCGACGGGTTGGTGGGCGACGCGCTCGCAGAACGGACCACCGAGCTTCGGCAGACGCGGGGGCGACCACGTATCCTCTACACCTCCGAAGGTCCCTCGCCGGGACCCCGAAGCTATGAGCTACTGGCGGAGATGCTCACCGGCTTTGTCTCATCCCTGGATGCCGCCGGCCCCGCAACCGTCGAGCTCGGCAAAGCCTGGGGGCGACACCTGGTCGAGCGCGCCGCCCCCTCCGAGAATGTCGACGGGCAGGAGGCGGTTGCCCGACTCAGTCGGCTACTGGACAGGGTGGGGTTCCGGTCCGAGACCCGCGCCACCAAGGACGGCACCGAGGTGCGGCTGCGCCACTGCCCGTTCCGAGAGGTTGCCCAGAAGCACACCGACATCGTGTGCGCGATCCACCTGGGCCTGATGCAGGGAGCCCTCGACGAGCTGGACGCCCCAGTCGCGGCGACCTCGCTGGAACCGTTCGCCACGCCCCAGATGTGCATAGCCAACCTGCGGGCGACCGGGACGTCGCCCAGGACAGCGACCTGACCTGGGCGTCGGCGGCCCAGGATCGGGCGGGACGGCGTACCCGACGACGTCTGGTTCGGCGCGCGCCAGCACTTCGACGAGGCCGAGACGGTCCACCTGCTCATGGCCATCGCCACGATCAACGTCTGGAACCGGCTGGCGGTCAGCACCCACCACAGCTACCCGATCCGCGCTGACGGCAGCCACTCCGGGTGCACGCCGAGCTCACAACGGACGCTCGTTGCAGCGCCGCCCAAGCCTTCAGCCGCGCGCAAAGAGCAGTCGCCACGCCTCCGGACCGCGCTCGAGGTAGCTCACCTCGAAGACGCCGGGATGGCGCTGCTCGACCTGGGCCAGGAGCGGCAGCGGGTCGTGCGGCGCGACCAGCACCAGACCAGAACCGGGGCCGACCGCGTCGAGTGCGCCGAAGATCGTCGCGTGCCGGATCGCGCGTGGAACCCCTCTGGCGTCGAGCTCCGGATAGCCGGGAGCGTCAACCTCGCCGCAGCTGCACCGATGCCCGCCGCATCCACCCTCGGCTGCGGCGGTGTCGTGCCCTTCTTCTCCCAGCAGGTCGTGCATGCCGTGCAGCAGACCAGCGAGATCGACACTCGGGGCCCGGGCCAGCAACGGGAGAAGCTGGTCGTTCTCCTTGGCCAGGTGGGTCTCGAAGAGTGTGCGGAGCGCGGCAGCGGTGCCCGCTGCGCGGACCCCGTCCGTAGCTCCGGCCAGTTGCTCGACCAACGTCGAGATGTCACCGTGCTCGACCAGCATTGCGTCAACCAGCAGCCGGGCCGGTTCGAAGGTCGCCGCAGCGGCATAGAGGGTCCCCTCCTCCGCCTGCGCGTGTGGCACCAGGTCGCTCCGACACCAGGCCACCAGCCCGTCCCGGATCGGTTGCCACCCCTGTCCGGCGCTCAGCAACCGCTCCACCTGGGTGGACAGCGCACCGGCCAGCACCGCGTGGTGCTGCTCCACCGCCTCCACCGCACGCGAGTCGGCCTCGCTCGAGGCGAACACCACGTCTTCCATCTCGTCCTCCTGCGCCCCGTGCTCGCGGAGCTCAGCACAGTTTATTACACTTCTGTTGTGACAAAAAGTGGTGGGTCCGTCCGGCTTGTTCCGCCGTGGCCGGCGATCCTGCGCACCCCGGTGCTGCTCGCCGGGCTGTCGATGCTCGCCGGGCTCGACGCGGCGCTGATCCTGCTCGGCGTCCCAGCACCGGTCACCACCGACCGGCTCCCCGAGGTGCACGGCATGGTGATGGCTCTCGGCTTCGTGGGCACCCTGGTCTGCCTGGAACGTGCCGTCGCACTCGCCCGGCCCGTCGGCTACCTGGCGCCGGCCCTGCTGGGGGTCGGCAGTCTGCTGCTCCTCGCGCCGCCCCCCCTCGAAGTCGGCCGCACCGTCCTGGTCCTCGGCATGCTCGGGATGTGCGGCCTGGTGGTCGGGCACCGGCAGATGGGAATGGTCTTCCACGTCCACGTCACCGGACTGACCGAGGCCGAGCACGACCCAGGTGGGGCGATGACCGGGATGCCAGGGATGACCGGGACAGACACGTCGGACAGCGCGGCGTCCCGCCCGGACCTCGCAGCGTCGCCGGGCGCCGGCTTCCGGGCACACGACCCGTCGTTTCCGGCCGTGGGGGCAGGACGGGTTCATCGTCGTACCTTCAAGGTCTCCGACGTGCAGGCCGTCGTCGCCCCCACGGTTCTCCAGCAGCTATGGACCTACAACGGCACCATGCCCGGCCCCACTCTGCACGGACACGTCGGCGACCGGTTCGTGATCCGGCTGGTCAATGACACGCAGATGGGGCACTCGATCGACTTCCACGCAGGCGAGGTCGCGCCGGACCGTCCCATGCGCACCATCGCACCCGGCCGGTCGCTCACCTACCGGTTCACGGCCACACGCTCCGGCATCTGGCTCTACCACTGCTCCACGATGCCGATGTCGGTGCACATCGCCAATGGCATGTTCGGCGCCGTGGTGATCGACCCCCTGAACCTTCCCGAGGTCGCCAAGAGCTTCGTCCTGGTGCAGTCCGAGCTCTACCTCGGCAAGCAGAACGGTCCCGCCGACGCCACGAAGGTGCTGGCCGAGAAGCCGGACGCGGTGGTGTTCAACGGATACGTGAACCAGTACGACCACGAGCCGCTCACTGCAAACGTCGGCCAGCGGGTCCGGATCTGGGTCCTCAACGCAGGGCCCAACCGGCCCAGCGACTTCCACGTCGTCGGCGGTCAGTTCGACACGGTCTTCAAGGAGGGCGCCTACCTGCTGCGACGTGACAACCCCGAGCACGGCGCCAGCCAGGTGCTGTCGCTCGGGCCGGCCCAAGGCGGCTTCGTCGAGCTGTCCTTCCACCGACCCGGGCACTATCCCTTCGTATCCCATCTCATGGTCGACGCCGAGCGGGGTGCACACGGGATCATCCACGTGACGCGATGACCAGGCATCGGCGAGCACTCGCCGCCGACCGCACGCGGCAGTGCGACAGGACTGAAGGAACAACCGAACAGGAACGCAGGAGACGAGCAGATGGCCGAACCGCTGTACCACCGGACCACTCCCGAGGAGCACCGGCGCCGCAAGGAGCTCGCGTCGGGGATCCACGATGCGTTCACGGACTTCAGCAAAGCAGT
>JBIOUF010000221.1:0-13939 GCA_044866695.1 Nocardioidaceae bacterium
GCCACCCAAGCGCGCAGCGGCCGACCCGGCACCGACGCCACATCGGGCCACCGCCCGCTGTCGATGGCGCCGGTCGTGGGTGCGGGTTCGGGGGACGGCGCCGCGGGCCGGTGGCTCGTCACGGTGCCGCCCGGCGGGCCGGTCATGACCGCCCTCCGAGGTCGCCGGGGATGGCCGGACCGGGTGGCGAGCCGGTCCGGGCCCCGGCCGGGACCGGTCCGGCGCTCGGCGGGTCGGAGGGCCGTGGGTAGGTGCGCAGCCCCTGGCGGTAGAGGGCGAGGCCGTGCCGGCGGATGCCGGCCATGACCGCGCGGGTCTCCAGCGGCCGGTGCAGCGCGTCGGACAGCCGGGCCCCGTCGCGGCGTACGCCGGTCATGGTGGCCAGGAACGGCGCGTGCCCGGCCCGGTGCAGGGTGACCGCGACGGTGAGGGAGTCGCCCGGCAGCGGGAGCCGGAGGGTGTACGCGCCGTCCACGGGGTTGAACGGCGAGACGTAGAGCGCCTTGTCGGCGCGCGGGTCGTCGGCCGCCAGGACGTAGGCGTGCCGGCCCCCGTAGGTGTTGCGGACCTCGGCCACGACGTGACCGAGCCGCCCGGCGCCGGTCAGGCAGTAGAACACCGTCAGCGGGTTGAACACATAGCCGTACACCCGCGGCTGGGCCAGCATCAGCACCCGCGCGGGCTCGATGCCGTGCCCGGCCAGCAGCCCGCGTACGTCGACGTGGTCGGCGGGGTCGAACCGGCACAGCCGGTGCAGCGGCCCGGACAGCCGGGGCGGGTCGTCCGCGTCGACCAGCCAGGTCGTCATCTGGTGCCGCACGTGGTGCTCGACCGGCTCGGTCCGGCGGTGCGCCACCTCGACGTCGTAGCAGGCCGGCGTGGTCGGGCTCACCAGCTCGCCCCGAGGCTGGCGGCGGCGGCCACGCCGGAGCGGCAGCCGTCCTCGTGGAACCCCCAGCCGTGGTAGGCGCCGGCGAAGGCCAGCACGCCGTCGGCCAGCTCGGGGAGGCGCCGCTGGGCGGCGACCGACGCGGGGGTGAACACCGGGTGCCGGTAGTCCATGCGGTCCAGGACCCGGCCGGGGTCGATGCTCCCCGGGTCGTTGAGCGTCGCCAGGAACGGCTCCGGGGTGGGCAGCCGTTGCAGCCGGGTGAGGTCGTAGCTGACCTCGACGGCGGCGGCGGGCGTCGTACAGGAGCGCATCAGGTAGTTCCACGACGCCCGGGCGCGGTGCGCGCGCGGCAGCACACGGGCGTCCTGGTGCAGCACCGTGCGGTTGGCGGAGTACTCGAAGGCGCCGAGCACCTCGCGCTGGAGCCACGTGGGCCGGCTCAGCAGGCGCAGCGCGTCGTCGGGATGGGTGGCCAGCACCACCGCGTCGAAGCGCGCCACGTCGTCGGCGTCGTCGCGGACCTCCACGCCACCGGCTACCCTCGCCACGGACCGGACCGGGGTGGCGGTGCGGACCGCGGCGAGGTTCTTCGCCGCGCGCTCGACGTACCGCCGCGACCCGCCGACGACGGTGCGCCACTGCGGCGAGCCGGTCAGGCTGAGCATGCCGTGGTTGGACAGGAACTCGAAGAGGTAGCGGGCCGGGTAGCGCCCCGCGGCATCCGCGCCGCAGGACCACACGCACGAGACGAGCGGGGCCATGAAGTGGGACCGGAAGAACCCGCTGAACCGGCCCGCGTCGAGGAACTCCTCGAGGGTGGCCAGGTCGTCGGGGTCGTCGGCCGGCGACTCAAGCAACGCGCGGGCCCGGCGGTGGAAGCGCGGCACCTCGCCGAGCAGTCTCAGGTAGGCGGGCCTGGCCAGGGTCCGGGCACTGGGGAACAGGCCGGACGGCCCGCGCGCGCCGGCGTACTCGAGTCCGCACTGACGGCAGCTCACCGACATGCTCATCTCGGCCGGCTGGGTGGTGACGCCGAGCTCGCCGAACAGCCGGGTCAGCAGCGGGTAGGTCCGCTGGTTGTGCACCAGGAAGCCGGTGTCGACGGCCAGCCACCGGCCGCGGGAGTCGGTGAGCTCGTGGGTGTGCGCGTGTCCGCCGAGCCGGGGCTCGGACTCGTACACGGTGACCTCGGCGGCGCGCTGCAGCAGGTAAGCCGCGGTCAGCCCGGAAACGCCGGCCCCCACGACCGCGACCCGCCGCCGCCGGTCTACAGGAGTGCTGTGCATCTTCAATCCAGTCCGTGTGTCTAAGGTTTGTCTAATGTATGACCGACAGTGTGCGGCAGATTCTGGCGAGAGACAAGTGCGTTGACGCAGGTTTGTCGATAGATTGTCCAGGACGGAGAGGACGACCGGGTGTACACCATCAAGCAGGCCGCGCAGGTCACCGGGGTCCCGGGAGGCACCCTGCGAGCGTGGGAGCGCCGGTACGGCGTGGTCAGGCCGGCGCGCACCGACGGCGGCTACCGGCTCTACGACGACGACGCGATCCGGCGGATCCAGCAGATGCGCGCCCTCGTCGACGCCGGATGGGCCCCGGCGCGGGCCGCGGAGCACCTGCGCGAGCACGGCGTCGCACCGGACACCGCGGGGATCTCCCTGGACGCGCTGGCCGGGTTCGCGGCGGTCTTCGACGCCCAGGGCACCGACCGGGTCCTGGACGAGGTGTTCGCGCGCAGCAGCTTCGAGCGGGCCGTCGACGAGTGGCTGATGCCGGCACTGGTGCGGCTCGGGGAGGCCTGGGCCTCGGGCGAGGCGTCGGTGGCGGGGGAGCACCTGGTCAGCGCGACCGTCCAGCGCCGCCTCGCGGCGGCCTTCGAGGCGGCCGGGCGCGCCGACGGGGCACCGCGCGTGCTCAGCGGGCTACCGCCCGGAGCGCGTCACGAGCTCGGCGCGCTGGCCTTCGCCACGGCTGCCCGCCGGGCCGGACTGGACGTGGTCTACCTCGGCGCCGACCTGCCCGAGGAGAGCTGGGCGCGGGCGTGGGAGGTCATCGAGCCGCACGCGGTCGCGCTGTCCGTGCCCACCCCGGACGACGTCGGTCCCGCGCGGCGGGTGGCGGCCCTGCTCGAGGAGCTGGATCCCGGGCTCGCGGTGTACGCCGGCGGCGCGCACCAGGCCGAGGTGGCGCCGGGGCTGCGGCTGCTCGGGCACGGCATCGGCGACGCGGCGGGCATCGTCGCCGCCGACCTGCGTCGCCGAGGCTAGCGGCCCATGGCATCAGCAGGCGCCGGGCCGGACTGTGGCCGATCAGGACACGTCTTCCGCGTGTCGGTGTCGTCTGCGGCCACCCGCAGGCATCCGTGCCGCCAAGGGCCACCGCGGGGTCAGCCGGTGGCGCCGGTCAGTCGAGGCAGAACTCGTTGCCTTCGGGGTCGGCCATGACGATGTGACCGGCGCCGAGCGGGGGGGCCGGCTCGTGGCGGTCCAGGCGGGTGGCGCCGTGGGAGACCAGCCGCTCGGCCTCGGCCTCCAGGGCGGCCATCCGCGCGGCGCCGTCGAGCCCGGGGGCGGCGCGGACGTCGAGGTGGACGCGGTTCTTGGTCCGCTTCGGCTCCGGCACCCGCTGGAAGAACAGCCTCGGTCCCGCGCCGTCGGGGTCGACGACCGCCGAGGCGTCGCCCCGGCGCTCGGGCGGCACGCCCAGCGCGTCCAGCGCCTGCTCCCAGGACCGGAAGCCCGGGGGCGGGTCCTGGAGCCGGTAGCCGAGGGCCTCGGCCCAGAACGCGGCCAGCCGCGCCGGGTCGGCGCAGTCGACGGTGACCTGGACGTCGCGGGCCATCTCAGCTCGCCTCCCGCCGGGCCTGCCGGTGGGTGTGCCGGTAGAGGTCGCGGAGCAGGCACACCTCGGCCAGGTGGTGGACCAGCTCGCGGTTGACGTGCAGCACCAGCTCCGCCACGGGATGCTCCGCCCACGGTCCCTCCGCCTCCCCGCACGGTCGGGCCAGGCCGGCCTCGCCGAGGGCTTCCACCCCGGCCACCCAGGTGGCGTACTCGTCGTCGAGCTGCCTCATGGCGTCGGCCGCGGTGGCGGCGTAGGAGAACGCCTGGTAGTCGGTGGGCGCCCGGCCGAAGTGGGCGGCGTTGCGCATCGCGAGCACCCCGACCACGACGTGCCCGAGCCGCCAGGCGATCGTGGTGAACGGCGGCGGGTCGGGCTCGGGGAACGCGAAGTCGATGGTCATCGCGCCCGACCCCGCCTGCACCGGCGCGGCGCCGGTGCCGCGCGGCCGCACGCTCCAGCACCGCGGCGCCGGCTCCCAGAGGTACTCCTCGTCGGTGAGCCCCTCCAGCCGGCCGCGCAGCTGGTGGGTCCAGTGCCAGGCGATCTGGTCTCGGAGCAGGGCGTTCCAGGTCAGGTCCGTCATGGCTCGAGCCTTACCCATCCTGCGGACAGAACCCGTCCCGACCAGCCCCCGAGGTCCTCGCCGCACCAACCTTGACGGCTCGGCGCGCCAGCATTGACGGCTCGACGCACCGACATTGACGGCTCGACGCGCCAACATTGACGGCTCGGCGGGGCGAGATCGAGGGGGGCAGGTCGGAGAACGGGGGGCGGGGTGATGATCGCGCCGGATAGCGTGGGGGCCGTGAACCTGACCCGGGTGGTGCGCGGGTACGCCGACGAGCTCGTCGAGCTGCGTCGCGACCTGCACGCCCACCCGGAGCTGGCCTGGGCCGAGGAGCGCACCACCGGCATCGTCGCCAAGCGGCTCGGGGACGCCGGGGTCCGGGTCCAGCAGCTGTCCTCGACGGGCCTGCTCGCCGAGCTGGGTCCCGAGGACGGTCCCGTCGTGGCGCTGCGCGCCGACCTGGACGCCCTGCCCATCGACGACCGCTCCGAGGAGCCCTGGTCCAGCGAGGTGCCCGGTGTCGCGCACGCCTGCGGCCACGACGTGCACGTCGCCGCGCTGGTGGGCGCGGGCCTGGCACTGGCCGAGGCGGACCTGCCCGGCCGGGTGCGGCTGCTGTTCCAGCCCGCCGAGGAGGTGATGCCCGGCGGCGCGCTCGCCCTCATCGACGCCGGAGCCCTCGAGGAGGTGACCCACGTCTTCGGCCTGCACTGCGACCCCGCGCTCGACGTCGGGAAGGTGGGCCTCCGGGTGGGACCGCTCACCGGGGCCGCCGACTCGCTGCGGGTCGACCTGCGCGGCCGGGGCGGGCACACCAGCCGGCCGCACCTCACCCAGGACCTCACCTACGCGCTGGGCCAGCTGATCACCCAGCTGCCGGGCGCGCTGAGCCGCCGCCTGGACCCCCGCGCCGGCGCCAGCGTGGTGTGGGGCATCGTCAGGTCCGGCTCGGCGCGCAACGTCATCCCGGCCAGCGGCGAGGCCCAGGGCACCGTCCGCATGCTCGACTCCGGGGCATGGGCCGAGGCCGAGGACCTGGTCCGCGAGCTGGTCGCCCAGATCGTCGCGCCGTACGGCGTGGACGCGGAGATCACCTACCTGCGCGGCGTGCCCCCGGTGGTCAACGAGCCGGCCTCCACCGCGATCCTGGGCGACGCGGTCGAGGACGTCCTGGGCGAGGCCGGGGTCGTCACCACCACCCAGAGCCTGGGCGGGGAGGACTTCGGCTGGTACCTCGAGCAGGCCCCCGGCGCGATGGGCCGGCTCGGCACCAGGAGCCCCGGCGGCCCGACCTACGACCTGCACCAGGGCGACCTGCGCGTCGACGACCGGGCGGTGCCCATCGGCGCCGCCGTGCTGGCCCAGGCGGCCCTGCAGACCCTCGAGCACCCGCACCGCCAGCCGCACCGGTCGCACTGACGGCCGCCGACGACCACCGACGACCACCGAGGGCAATGGCTGGCGGGACGCCGGCCGGCGACCCACTAACGACTTCGTAACGACTGCGCCGCAAACCAGCAGCCGGTCCCCGGCTCGGGGGACCGGCCACCTAGTCTCGTGTGCGAGCCGCCCCGGCTGGGTCGGCCCGGATACGAGGAGGACCCTTTGCGAAGGTTCGGCAGACGGTTCGGCAAGACGTCGATCGGGATCGCCGTCGCAGCGTTGGTGCTGGCCGGCTGTGGCAACGACAGCTCCAGCGACGACGAGGCCGCCAGCGGCGACAAGGGGTCCGGCGAGGACGTCTGCGCCTCGGCCGACGGGGACGGCCCTCAGATCGGCGTCGCCTACGACGTCGGCGGACGCGGCGACCAGTCGTTCAACGACTCGGCATACGTTGGCCTGACGACGGCGGTCGAGGAGCTCGACGCCACCTGCAAGGAGATCGAGGCGGGCAGCGGGGAGACCGACGCGGACCGGGAGGAGCGGCTGCGGACCCTCGCCGACGCCGGGTTCAACCCGATCTTCGCCATCGGCTACGTGTACTCGCCCGCTGCGCGCACGGTCGCCCAGGAGTACCCCGACACCGACTTCGCGGTCATCGACGGGTACGCCACGCTGGACGAGAAGGGCAAGCCGGCTCCGCTGGACAACCTCGCAGACCTGGTCTTCGCCGAGGAGCAGGGCTCGTTCCTGGTCGGGGTGGCGGCCGCGATGAAGACCAAGACCGACAACGTCGGCTTCGTCGGCGGCGTCAACGGCCCGCTCATCCAGAAGTTCGAGGCCGGGTACAAGGCCGGCGTCAAGGCGGTCGACCCGAAGATCAAGATCCAGACCGAGTACCTCTCCCAGGAGGACCCGCAACAGGGCTACGAGAACCCCTCCGGCGGGGAGACCGCCGCCACCGGCATGTACGACAACGGCGCGGACATCGTCTACCACGCCGCCGGCAAGTCCGGGCTCGGCGTCTTCGACGCGGTGGTCGCCGCAGGCGAGGGCAAGTGGGCGATCGGGGTGGACTCCGACCAGTACCTCACCGCCAGCAAGGAGCAGCAGCCGCACATCTTGACCTCGATGCTCAAGCGGGTCGACTCGGCGGTCTCGGAGTACGCCAGCGCCTTCGACGAGGGCGGCGCGCCGAACGGGTTCGTGACCTACGACCTGAAGTCGGAAGGGGTCGGCTACTCCACCTCCGGCGGGTTCATCGACGACATCACCTCCGACATCGACGCCTACGCCGAGAAGATCAAGAGCGGGGAGATCAAGGTCCCGACCACGCCCTGACGCAGCACGCAGAGACACCCAGCCTGGCGCGCGGCACGGTAGCCTCGCGCCAGGCTGCGGCACAACGCGGGGGTCTCCACCGGAGGATGGGCATGACCGAAGCACAGGCGGGAGGCGGGACCGACACGCTGACGCGTGACGTCGCGGTCCGCCTGACCGGCATCGGGAAGAGCTTCCCCGGGGTGCGCGCGAACTACGACGTGTCGCTGGAGGTGCGCCGCGGCACGGTGCACGCGCTGGTCGGGGAGAACGGCGCCGGCAAGTCCACGCTGATGAAGATCCTGTACGGCGTGCAGAAGCCGGACGAGGGCACCATCGAGGTCGAGGGCCAGGCCGTCACGATGTCCTCGCCCTCCGACGCGATCAAGCACGGCATCGGCATGGTCTTCCAGCACTTCCAGCTGGCCGACAACCTGACCGTCACCGAGAACGTCGTGCTCGGGGCCGAGCGGCTGCACGGAATCGGCGCCGATGCCGCGGCCGAGATCCGGCGCATCTCCGAGGCGTACGGCTTCGAGCTCGACCCCGACGAGCTGGTCGAGGACCTCGGGGTCGGGGAGCGGCAGCGCGTGGAGATCCTCAAGGTGCTCTACCGCGGCGCCCGGATCATCATCCTCGACGAGCCGACCGCCGTGCTGGTGCCGCAGGAGGTCGACGCGCTGTTCGACAACCTTCGCGAGCTCAAGCGCGAAGGGCACACCCTGATCTTCATCTCCCACAAGCTCGACGAGGTCCGGGCGATCTCCGACGCGATCACGGTGCTGCGCCGCGGCACCACCGTGGCGACCGTCGACCCGGCCAGCGTGACGTCGCGCGAGCTGGCCGAGCTCATGGTGGGCGAGGAGCTGCCCAGCCCGAGCACGGCCGAGTCGACCGTCACCGACCGGGAGGTGCTCGAGGTCCGCGACCTCACCGTGCACGACGCGTCCGGCCGGGCGGTGCTGGAGGACGTCGACCTGGTGATCCACGCCGGGGAGGTGCTCGGCATCGCCGGGGTCGAGGGCAACGGCCAGACCGAGCTGGTCGAGGCGGTCATCGGCATGCGCAAGCCGTCCGCCGGGGTGGTAGAGCTGGCCGACTCCGACGTGTCGTCGTGGGGCACCCGCCGTCGGCGCGCGTACGGCGTCGGCTACATCCCCGAGGACCGGCACCGGCACGGGCTGCTGCTCGACGCGCCGCTGTGGGAGAACCGGGTCCTCGGCCACCAGACCCAGGCGCCCGCGGTGCGCGGCCGGCTGGTCGACCGCCGCGGCGCACGCAAGGACACCCAGCGCATCGTCGAGCAGTACGACGTGCGCACGCCCGGCATCGACACCAACGCCCGCGCCCTGTCCGGCGGCAACCAGCAGAAGTTCATCGTCGGCCGCGAGATGAGCGGCGACCCGAGCCTGCTGGTCGCGGCGCACCCGACCCGGGGCGTCGACGTGGGCGCCCAGGCCGCGATCTGGGACCACATCAGGGAGGCGCGGCGCCGGGGGCTGGCGGTCCTGCTGGTCTCGGCCGACCTCGACGAGCTGATCGGGCTGTCGGACTCGCTGAAGGTCATCCTGCGCGGCCGCATCGTCGCGGAGTTCGACCCGCAGACGGTCACGCCGCAGCAGCTCGGCTCGGCGATGACCGTAGCGGAGCCCGACGTGGAGCCCGACGTGGAGCCCGGCGTGGAGCCCGGCGTGGAGCCCGGCGCGGACGGTGCCGACCAGGGGAGCGGGACGTGAGGACGCTGCGGCAGGTCGGCCTGACGCTGGCCGCCCCCGCGCTCGCCCTGCTCGTGGCGGCGGTGGTCACCTCGCTGGTGCTCGTGGCCGCCGGCGACGACCCCGTGACCTTCTGGGAGACCATGCTGTCCTGGCCGGCGGACCGGGTCGTGGTCAGCATCCTCAACGACGCCACGATCCTGTACCTCTCCGGCCTGGCGGCGGCGATCGGCTTCCGGATGAACCTGTTCAACATCGGCGTGGAGGGGCAGTACCGCGTCGCGACGTTCTTCGCGGCCTGGTTCGCCGCCCAGGCCTGGCTGCCCGGCTACCTCAACACCCTCGCCACCCTGCTGGTGGCGATGGCCGCTGGAGCGGCGTGGGCCGGCATCGCCGCGGTGCTGCGGGTCACCCGCGGGGTCAGCGAGGTGATCTCCACGATCATGCTCAACGCGATCGCCCTGTCGCTGACCGCCTACCTGCTCCGGCAGGTGGGGGAGCGCCGCGGCCAGACCATCGTCACCGACACCATTCCCGAGTCGGGCTGGGTCGGCGGGATCACCGTCTTCCCGGACTCCCAGACCAAGCTCTTCGGCCTCGTCGTGCTGGCCGTGGTCGCCGGCGTCGGCTTCTCCTTCCTGCTGAACCGCACGGTGTTCGGCTTCGACCTGCGCGCCACCGGACAGTCCGAGACCGCGGCGGTGGCCAGCGGCGTGAACGTACGCCGGATGATCGTCGTCGCGATGCTGATGTCCGGCGCCGTCGCCGGCCTGATCGGGATGCCCAACCTGTTCGGGGTCGCGCACAACTACGGCTCGACGATCCAGGCCGGCATCGGCTTCGCCGGCATCGCCGTCGCGCTGCTGGGCCGCAACCACCCGCTCGGCATCGCCTTCGGCGCGCTGATCTTCGCCTGGCTCGGCGAGCAGGCGACTCCGCTGGGCATCCTCGCCGACATCTCGCCCGAGATCGTCGCGGTCACCCAGGGCGTCGTGGTGCTGAGCGTCGTGATCGCCTACGAGGTGGTCCGGCGGTACAAGCAGCGCCTCGAGCAGCGGGCGGTCGCCGACGCCCTGGCCGCCCAGGGGCTCGCCGAGGAGGCCCGGGCATGACCCGGAGGCACCCGCGGTGAGCGCCCCCGCCCAGCAGGCCGGCCGCCCCACCACCGGCACGCAGCGGCTGTCCGACCGGCTGCCCTCCCGGGTCTGGCTGTACGTCAGCCTGCTCATCGTGACCTTCTCGGTGGTGCGGGTCGTGACCGGCGCCGGCGACCTCACCTCCGAGGGGACGTTCCGCGCCGCGGTGATCTCCTCGATCCCGATCGCCATGGCCGGCCTCGGCGGCGTGTGGTCCGAACGCGCCGGCGTGGTGAACATCGGGCTCGAGGGCATGATGATCCTGGGCACGCTCGGCGCGGGCTACTTCGGCTACCACTACGGCTGGGTCGCCGGCATCGCCGGGGCCGCGGTGCTGGGCGCCCTCGGCGGCGCGCTGCACGCGCTCGCGACGGTGGTCTTCGGCGTGGACCACATCGTCTCCGGCGTCGCCATCAACATCATCGCCGGCGGCACGGCGGCGTACCTGGCCGAGCTGCTGTTCAGCGGGCTGCCCGGCGGTGGCCCCACCCAGTCGCCGTCGATCGACCGGCCGACCACGGTCACCGTCCCCGGCGTGTCGGACGCCGCGAGGAGCGTCGCGGACCAGGGCTGGTTCCTGGTCTCCGACGTCGCCGACCTGGTCGCGTCGCTGGTCACCAGGATGTCGGTGTTCACGATCTTCGCGTTCCTGCTGATCGCCGCGACCGCATGGGTGCTGTGGCGCACGCCGTTCGGGCTGCGGCTGCGGTCCTGCGGCGAGGCTCCCGCCGCGGCGGAGAGCCTCGGGGTGAACGTCTACCTCCACAAGTTCGTCGCCGTCACCATCTCGGGCATGCTGGCCGGGATCGGCGGGGCCTACCTCGCCATGGTCGCCTCCTCCGGCTACCAGAACGGGATGACGCTGGGCCTGGGCTACATCGGCCTGGCCGCGATGCTGTTCGGCAACTGGCGGCCCTGGGGGATGTACGTCGGCGCGCTGCTGTTCGGCTACACGCTCGCCGCTCGCCTGCGCTCCGGTGGCGAGTCGGTGCACGCGCTGCTGCTGCTGGTGGCCGTGGCCATGCTGGCCTTCGCACTGTGGCGGCTGCGCGACCGCGCCTTCGCCACCTCGGCGGTGACCGGGGCGATCGGGCTCGGCGCGCTGGTCTGGTTCCTCAGCGTCGACGCCGTGCCGGGGGACTTCACGTCGATGACTCCGTACGTCGCCACGCTGCTGGTGCTCGCGCTGTTCTCCCAGTCGCTGCGGATGCCGGCCGCCGACGGGCAGGTCTACCGCAGGGGCTCCGCGGGATGACCGGTTCCCCGCCTGCGGCAGTCGGGTTCGACTGGGACGCGCTGACCGCGGCGGCCGTCGAGGCCCGGGGCCGCGCGTACGCGCCGTACTCGAGGTTCCCCGTGGGCGCCGCCGCCCGCGTCGACGACGGCCGGGTGGTCACGGGCTGCAACGTGGAGAACGCGTCGTACGGGCTCGGCCTGTGCGCCGAGTGCGGCCTGGTCTCCCAGCTGGTCCTCACCGGCGGCGGCCGGCTCACGCACGTCGTCTGTGTCGACTCCCGCGGCGAGGTGCTGATGCCCTGCGGCCGGTGCCGCCAGCTGCTCTGGGAGCACGGGGCGCCGGGCCTGCTGCTGCGGACGGTGTCGGGGGTCCGGCTGATCGACCAGGTGCTGCCCGACGCGTTCGGACCTGATGCGCTCGACCGCGGCTGACCTGAGCGACCCGCGGCTGGTCGCGGACCCGTACCCGTGGTTCGCCGCGGAGCGCGCGCGGGGACCGGTGGCGTACCACGCGCCGTCGGGCAGGTGGCTGACCTTCGGCCACGCGGCGGCCGGCGCCGTCCTGCGGAACCGCGGGCTGGGCCGGGTCTGGCGGGACCGGGAGCCGGCGGCGTACCTGGAGCCGTTCAACCTGCTGCACCGGCACCAGATGATGGAGAACGAGCCGCCGGAGCACACCAGGCTGCGCCGGATCGTCGCGCGCGCGTTCAACCGCGGCCATGTCGAGCGACTGCGCCCTCGGGTCCGGGTCCTGGCCGGGCAGCTGCTCGACGCGGTGGACCCTGCCGGGTTCGACGTGGTGGGAGAGTACGCCGAGCCGCTGCCGGTGCTGGTGATCGCAGAGCTGCTCGGGGTGCCGGCGTCGCTGGCGCCTCGGCTGCGGGAGTGGTCGCAGGCGATCGTGCGCATGTACGAGCCGGCGCCGTCCGGTGCCGTCGTGGCGGCGGCGGTCCTGGCCGCGGAGGAGTTCGCCGGCACCGTGCGCGAGCTCGCGCGGGAGCGTCGGTCCCGGCCTCGCGAGGACCTGCTCAGCGACCTGGCCGCGTCGTCGCTCACCGAGGACGAGGTGGTGGCCTCGGCGGTGCTGCTGCTGAACGCCGGGCACGAAGCCTCGGTCAACGTGTTCGGCAACGGCCTGGTGGCACTGCTGCGCGCCGGTCGCCACCCGGCGCCGGGGCGGACCGAGGCCTGCGTCGAGGAGATGCTGCGCTACGACAGCGCCTTGCAGCTCTTCGAACGCACCGCCACCCGCCCGGTCTCGGTGGCCGGAGCGCACCTGGAGCCGGGCGACCGGATCGCCGCGCTGCTCGGCGCGGCCAACCGCGACCCGGCGGCGTTCGAGCAGGCCGACGAGTTCCGTCCGACCCGCGACCCCAACCCGCACCTGGCGTTCGGGGCAGGGGTGCACTTCTGCCTCGGCGCCCCGCTGGCCAGGATGGAGCTCGCCGAGTCGCTCGGCCTGCTGCTGGTCCGCATGCCGGGGCTCGCCCTGGCCGGCGAGCCGCGGTCGCGAGGCACCTTCGTGCTGCGGGGGTACCGTGCCGTGCACGTCAGCGCCTGAGCTCGCGCTGCCGTCGAGGGAGGTGGACACGTGGTCGAGCCGCACGACGCCGTCGAGGTGATCATCGCCAAGCGCGACGGTCACGAGCTGACCGACGGGCAGATCGACTGGGTGGTCGACGCCTACACCCGTGCGGCGGTGGCCCACGAGCAGATGTCCGCCCTCGCCATGGCGATCCTGCTCAACGGCATGACCCGGCGCGAGACGGCACGCTGGACCCGGGCCATGGTCGCCTCGGGGGAGCGGATGGACTTCTCGGGGCTCTCCCGGCGGACCGCCGACAAGCACTCCACCGGCGGTGTGGGCGACAAGGTGACGCTGCCGCTCGCGCCCCTGGTCGCCGCCTGCGGCGTCGCCGTACCCCAGCTCTCGGGGCGGGGGCTCGGACACACCGGGGGCACGCTGGACAAGCTCGAGTCCATCCCCGGGTGGCAGGCGGCGCTGAGCACGTCGCGGATGCTGGCGCAGCTCGAGGAGGTCGGCGCGGTGATCTGCGCCGCGGGCGCGGAGCTCGCACCGGCGGACCGGCGGCTCTACGCGCTGCGCGACGTCACCGGCACCGTGGAGTCGGTCCCGTTGATCGCCAGCTCGATCATGAGCAAGAAGATCGCGGAGGGCACCGGCGCGCTGGTGCTGGACGTGAAGGTCGGCACCGGCGCGTTCATGAAGGACCTCGCCTCCGCCCGCGAGCTGGCCGCCACCATGGTCGACCTCGGCACCGACGCGGGCGTCACCACCGTCGCCCTGCTCACCGACATGTCCACCCCGCTGGGGCTCACCGCCGGCAACGCCCTGGAGGTCCGCGAGTCCACCGACGTGCTCGCCGGCGGCGGCCCCGCCGACGTGGTGGAGCTGACCCTCGCGCTGGCCCGGGAGATGCTCGCCGCTGCCGGCGCGGACGGCGTGGACCCGGCCGACCGGCTGGCCGACGGCTCGGCCATGGACGTCTGGCGCCGGATGGTCCGGGCGCAGGGCGGCGACCCGGACGCCCCGCTGCCGACGGCCGCGGAGCAGCACGTCGTGGTGGCTCCCGCGACCGGCACGTTGACCAGGCTGGACGCGATGGCGGTCGGGCTGGCCGCCTGGCGGCTGGGCGCCGGGCGCGCCGCTCCCGGGCAGCCGGTCCAGGCCGGCGCGGGAGTCGAGCTGCACGCCAGGCCCGGCGACCAGGTCACCGAGGGGCGGCCGCTGCTCACCTTGCGCACCGACGAGCCCGACCGCTTCGAGCGCGCGGTCGCCGCCCTCGACGGCGGCATCGAGGTGGGCGGTTCCTGGGCGGCCGGGCCC
>JBIOUF010000222.1:0-7655 GCA_044866695.1 Nocardioidaceae bacterium
CGCGCAGGTCGCGGGTGATCCGGCTGAGCAGCCGGGACACCTGCATCTGGGTCACGCCCAGCTCCCGGCCGATCGCGTCCTGGGTCCAGCCCCGGACGAACCGCCGCTCCACGATCAGCCGGTCGCGCTCGCAGAGCGTGGCCAGGGCATCGCCCAGGACCAGCCGCAGCTCAGCGAGGTCGTACCCGCGCTCCTCGGTGCCGAGGCCGTCGGCCACCGAGGAGGTGCCCTCCTCGTGGGTCGGCGCGTCCAGGGAGCAGGGGGTGAAGCACCCGTCGGAGGCCAGCGCCTCGACGACCTGGTCCTCGTCGACTCCGAGCTCCTCGGCGACCTCGGCCGGCCGGGCCGACCTGCCGAAGCGCTGGAAGAGCTCGGCGTCGGCCGCCCAGATGCGGCTCTGCAGCTCCTGGATCCGGCGCGGCGGCCGCACCGCCCATCCGGCGTCGCGGAAGTGCCGGCGCAGCTCGCCGCGGATCGTGGGATAGGCGAAGGACAAGAACCCGGCGCCGCGCCTGGCGTCGAACCGGGTCACCGCCTTCACCAGGCCGAGGTAGGCCACCTGCTGGAGGTCCTCCAGGGCGATGCCCCGGCCCCGGTACCGGGCGGCGAGGTCCCGGGCCAGCGGCATGTTCAGGCGGATCACCCGGTCGTGCAGGGCGTCGCGCTCCGCCGGGTCGGCGGTGGCCGCCCGGGTGAGCAGGTCCACGGTGAGCTCGGCGCGCTGGGGCGAGGTGACGCGGCCTCCGACCGCGACGACGGCCGCAGGAGCCCCGGTGGTCGCAGGAGAGGTGGTCGCAGGAGAGGTGGTCGCCGACGGGGTGGTCGGGGAAGCGGAAACCGCAAGAGCGGTGGCCGCAGGAGCGGGCGGCGGTTCGGACACCGGGACGGACACGTGGATCCTTTCGCGAAAGCTGGCCATTGCCTCGTCCGTGGCGCACTGCTCGGCCACGTCTCGATCGCCGTGTGCTTACCCTGTAAGCCTGTTCTCAACCGTCGGTTCGGCAAGAGTTCTCACCGGTTCCGCTGCGGCGCCTGGGCCGTGTCCTCCGCGGCGGTCAGCGGGGTCGCGATGTCCTCCAGCGAGCGGCCCTCCGCGCGGACGCCGAGCACCGCCTCGACCACCCCGGCGGCCACCATCAGCGCGGCTCCGATGAAGTAGCCGAGCGCGATGCCGGTGACGTCGCCGCTGGCGGACGCGTGGTCGATCAGGGTGCCGAAGAGCAGCGGTCCGCTGATCCCGCCCGCGGCGGTGCCGATCGCGTAGAAGAAGGCGATGCACAGCGCGCGGGTCTCCATCGGGAACACCTCGCTGGCGGTCAGGTACGCCGCGCTGGCGCCGGCACTGGCGAAGAAGAACACCACTGCCCCCATGGCGGTCAGCGAGACCGCGTCGAGGTTGCCGAGCACCGCCCCCGTGACGGAGAGCAGCACCCCGGACACCAGGTAGGTGCCCGCGATGCAGCGCACCCGGCCCAGCGTGTCGAACAGCCGGCTCAGCAGCAGCGCCCCGGCGAAGTTGCTCGCGGCGAACACCGCCAGGTAGTAGCCGGTCTGCTCGACGCCGAAGAACGTGGTGAGGGTGTCGCCGTAGGTGAAGAAGAAGGCGTTGTACAAGAACGCCTGGCCGACGAACAGCGCGAAGCACAGGACCGTCCGGCGGGGGTAGTCCCGGACCACCGTGCGGGCGATGGTGGCGAAGCCGATGGTCCGGCGCTGGTGCACCGTGATGGTCTCGTCCACGTCCGCGAGCCGGTCCTCGGACTCCTCCTCGACGGTCCGCTCGATGCCGCGGACCACCTTCTCGGCGTCCTGCTCCCGCCCGTGGATGAACAGCCACCGGGGGCTCTCCGGCACGTTGCGGCGCACCCACAAGATGCCCAGGGCCAGGACGGCGCCGAGCCCGAAGGCCAGCCGCCAGCCCAGGGCGGGGTCGACCAGGGTGGGGTCGAGCAGCGGGATGGTGAGCAGGGAGCCGGCCGCGGCGCCCACCCAGAACGACCCGTTGATCGCGACGTCGACCCGGCCGCGGTAGTGCTTGGGCATCAGCTCGTCGATCGCTGAGTTGATCGCGGCGTACTCCCCGCCGATCCCGGTGCCGGTGAAGAACCGGCAGGCCAGGTACCAGGCCGGGTTCATCGAGAACGCGGTCAGCACCGTCGCCACGGCGTACACCCCGAGCGTCACCATGAACAGCCGCTTCCGGCCGAACCGGTCGGTCAGCTCACCGAAGACCAGGGCGCCCAGGCAGGCCCCCGCGACGTACACGGCGCCGGCCAGGCCCACCTGGAAGCTGGACATCCCCAGGCCGGTGTCCTCGGGACGCAGGGCCGCGGACATGGAGCCGACGATGGTGACCTCGAGGCCGTCCAGGATCCACACGGTGCCCAGCCCGATGACCACGATCCAGTGCCAGCGGACCCACGGCAGCCGGTCCAGCCGCGCCGGGATGTCGGTCGTGATGGTCCCCATCTGGAGGGTCTCGCCGCTGCTCATGAGGCGGTTCCTACCCCCCGACGGCGGCTCCGACACCCACCGGTCCAGGCCATGCCCGGGCCGGTCGGTTGTGTACGCCGACCCGATCCCGGGGAGGTGACCGGCAGCCCACAGGAGGTCCGCCATGACACCCTCGGAATCGGCAGTCCCTCCCACCGGCGGCGCGGCGACCGCCACCGGCCACGACGACGGCCCCGAGCTGCGGCGGGTGATGGGACCCCGGCTGCTGCTGCTGTTCATCGTCGGGGACATCCTCGGCACCGGGGTCTACGCCCTCACCGGCCAGGTGGCCGGCGAGGTCGGCGGAGCCGCCTGGGCGCCGTTCACCGCGGCCTTCCTCGTGGCCACCATCACCGCGCTGTCCTACCTGGAGCTGGTCACCCGGTACCCCCAGGCCGCGGGGGCCGCGCTGTACACGCACAAGGCGTTCGGGGTGCACTTCTTGACCTTCCTGGTCGCCTTCACGGTGATGTGCTCGGGGATCACCTCGGCGTCCACGGCAGCGAACGCATTCGCGGGGTTCCTCCGCGACGCGTTCCACCTCGACCTGGAGTCCGGCGGCACCGGCATCATGCTGCTCGCGCTGGGCTTCATGGCACTGGTCGCGGCGGTCAACTTCCGCGGCGTCGGCGAGAGTGTCAAGGCGAACGTCGTACTGACCCTGGTCGAGCTCTCCGGACTGCTGATGATCATCCTGCTGGGCCTGTGGGCGATGGTGGGCGGCAAGGCGGACTTCTCCGAGGTCGTGATGTTCTCCTCCGCCGAGGGCAAGAGCGCCTTCATGGCGGTCACCGCGGCCACTGCGCTGGCGTTCTTCGCGATGGTCGGCTTCGAGGACTCGGTCAACATGGCCGAGGAGGTCCGCGACCCCGTGCGCGACTTCCCTCGGATGATGCTCACCGGGCTGGGGATCACCGGGACGATCTACGTGCTGGTGTCGGTCTGCGCCGTCGCCCTGGTCCCGGTCGGGGACCTGACCGATCCTGACAAGGGACAGGCGCTGACGCAGGTGGTGGCCGCGGCCGCCCCGAGCGTGCCCTTCGACGACGTCTTCCCGTTCATCGCGATGTTCGCCGTCGCCAACTCCGCGTTGATCAACATGCTGATGGCCTCGCGACTCCTGTACGGAATGGCCCGCCAGGACGTGCTGCCGCGGGTGTTCAGCCGGGTGCACCAGCGCCGGCGCACGCCGTGGGTGTCCATCCTGTTCACGACCGCGCTGGCGTTCGGGCTCATCGTGTACGTCGTACGCCGCAGTGGCTCGGCGGCGGGCGCGGCGGCGGTCACCTTGCTCGGGGGCACCACGTCTCTGCTGCTGCTGTGCGTCTTCACCGTGGTCAACATCGCCCTCATCGTCCTGCGCAGGCGGCACGCCGGCCGCGGCGACCACTTCAACGCCCCGGCGGTCACGCCGTACCTCGGCGCGGTGGCCTGTGCCTACCTGGCCGGCCCGTGGGCCCGCCCGGCCGAGCAGCGCCAGCAGTACGAGATCGCGGCGTACCTGCTCGCTGTCGGCCTGGTCCTGTGGCTGGTCACCTGGATGGCGAACCGCGCCGTCCGCGCCCAGCGCACCGGGTTCCGCGAGCCCGAGCACCTCACCGACGACCCGGACTGAGCCCACCGGTGGTTGAGGGCTGGGGGCCTGGTTGACCGATGCGCTCGCGGGCCCTAAGGTTTGCATCACAAACTAGTTTGGAGTCGACAGTGGAACGCAGAGAGCTCGAGGCCACGGCTGCGCGGGGGACCTACCTCAGAGGCCTGCTGGCCCTCCCGCTCGGGTTGCTGTTCTTGATGACCGGGGTGGGCAATCTCGGCTGGCCGCCGCTCGGTGACCCGCTGATCTTCCTCACCTGCCTCCTTGCGCTAGCCGCGCTCGCGGCCGGCGTCAACCACTACTACAACGTCCACTACGGCCGGGTCCGGCTCCTCAAGTCCCAGCAGGTGCGATTCGCAGTGGTGAGCGCGGCGTGCTTCGGCATCCCGATGATCCTGGGCACCATCCTCGACTTCCGCCTGGACCTGCCGATCAGCACCTTCGACGTGCTGTTCGGGGCCGGGATGCTGGTCTGGTTCCACCTGTGCGTCGGACTACGGCCCGACCACCTGATCGTGTGGGGCGGACTGATCGTGGTCGGTCTCCTACCGCTCTGGGGTGGGTTCGAGGACCGAGCCTCCGTCGGCTGGCTACCCATTGGAGTCGCGACCATCGTCGCTGGGCTGCTCGACCATCTCGCGCTCGCTCGCAGCTTCGGCCCCACAACCGAGCTCCATGCTGGAGCCTGACGACGGGCTGGCTCTGGACCGGCTGATCCACGAGCCCAACCGGCTGGCGATCCTCACCATCTTGTCGACGACTCAAGACGCCGACTTCGTGTTCCTGCAACGCGCCCTGAGACTTACCAACGGCAACCTCTCCAGCCATCTCGCCAAGCTGGAAGCCGGCGGCCTCATCGCACTGGAGAAGTCGTTCGTCGGCAAGAAGCCGAACACCCGCGTGGCGCTCACCGACCCGGGCCGGAGACGGGTCAGAACTCACTGGGAACAGCTCGACCGGCTCAAGCACCTCTCGGTGCGACCAGACTCCCCCCACTGAACCCGTACGGCGACCCACCGACCGAGCCTCGTTCCGGTGCGCGTGGCTGGTCTCAGGGTGTGATGGGCCGCAACACCATGACCGGGATCTGGCGCCCACCGCTCCATGCCGCGTAGTTCCGGCGGACCGGAACAACCGAGGAGTCGAGCGCCCACAAGCGTTCCCGCTCCTCGCCGTCCGCTTCATAGGCTTCCATCTCGTACGGGCGTCCGTGGACGACGACGGTGCACCGCGGGTGCGCCTTCAGGTTGAAGTACCAGCCGGGGTTGCGAGTCGACCCGTAGTTGGACGCGACCAGCACGAGCCGGTCGCCATCGGGTATGCCGACGATCGGCATGGTGCGTGACTGCCCGGTGCGAGCACCGGTCGTGGTCAGCTCGACTATCGGCAGCCCGGTCACGGCCGCGGTCACCGAACGTCGACCTCCCGTGAGACGCATCACCGGCAGATCCAGCCGGTGCAGCAGGCGCGCGAACAGCCAGGCCGTGGGCCTTGTTCCGCCCAGCTGCCGCGTCAGCCGCTGCACCACGTTCGCCTCATCGAATGCCAGCACCGGCCCCTCGCTTCTGCCAGATGTCCTCCGCCAGGGATCCGGATCTCACCGGAGGGCGTAGGTGGCCATCGAGACACTGACGTAGTGGGCGACGAAGCCGGCGACCGTCAGCGCGTGGAAGATCTCGTGGAAGCCGAACCATGAGGGGATCGGGTTCGGCCGACGTAGCCCGTACGCCACTGCTCCGGCGGTGTAGAGCAGGCCACCGGCGGCGATGAGGGCTACGACGGGGCCGGATCCGCTACGGACGAAGTCGTCGGCGAAGAAGACGCACACCCAGCCCAGAGCGAGGTAGACCGGTGTGTAGACCCATCGGGGCGCGGCCACCCACAGGGCTCGGAAGGCGATGCCCGCGACAGCGCCTCCCCATGCCAGGGCCAGGAGGACCGTGCGCGCCTGCCCTTCGACGAGAAGGAGGGCGAAGGGTGTGTAGCTGCCGGCAATGAGCAAGAAGATGCTCGAGTGGTCCAGCCGGGTCAAGATGGCGTTCACTCGCGGCGACCACCTCCCGCGGTGCATCGTGGCGGAGGCGCTGAACAAGACGACGGCCGAGGACGCGAAGACCGTCGAGCCGATCCGGCTGGAGGGCGTGGGGGAGAGCGCCACGAGAAGGATGCCCGCGGCAAGGGTCAGCGGGGCCGCGGCCGTGTGCAGCCAGCCGCGTAGTCGCGGTCTGATCTCCTCGAGAGCGTCCTGGACCTGGTCACGAAGCTCGATGACGCCATCGGAGATGCCTTCGACGGCTCGTTGCGTCAGGCTCACATCGGCCGCTGCGAGAGAACCGGCTGTGCGGTCGACGGACTCGGGCACCAGGCGCTCCGGTGGTGTGGGCAGCCGACACCCGGGTCTGGAGCGCCGCTGCGTGCTGCCTTGGGACTCTACCCCCGGCCAGTGCCGGGAAACGCCGAGGCGAACCCCAGCAGCGATGGGCGGAGCGACCCCTCCTCGCCACGCTTGTACTCGGGTCCTCCGGACTCGGTCAACTCGGGGGACCAGCGGGATGTTCCGGGACCCGCCCGGTGAGAGCGGGCCCCGAAACGTGGCCAAGACGGAGCGGTGCTGGGCTCAGCCGGTGACGTAGCTGAAGAACCAGCGCTGCGTGGAGGCAGAGTCTGCGCAGAAGACGGTCGCCTTGCTGCACTCGCTCGTCCGCAACCACGCGTTCGTCGACGGGAACGAGCGCGTGGCATGGGCCGCAGCCCGGGTCTTCTGCATCCTCAACGGGCGCGACCTGACCTCCTACAGTGTCGACGAGGCCGAGGCGCTGATGCTCGCTGCCGCTGCCGGCACGCTGGACGTCCCAGACCTCGTCGCCTGGGTACATCTCCACTGCGCACGTGCGTCATAGGCCCGCTCGGCGAAGGCGATCGCCAGGCCACCCGCCGTCAACGGGTGGTCAGGCGGCGCGGGCCGCGACGACGCTGCCGTTGGGCAGGATCGCAGCCCCGTCGTCGAAGACGATGACGCCGTTGCACAGCAGGCACCACCCCTGCTCGTGGTGGTCGCTGCGGACGTGGGCGGTGCAGGCCTCGGTCGAGTCGGCGGGCGGGCAGCAGGGCTGGTGTTCGCACATGGGTCTGGTCCATCTCCTCGCAGCGTCAGTAAGGGAGCACTCGCCCGGAGGGCGTGCGGGTGTCGAGCGGCGTCGGCTTCCTGGGACGGGCGGGTCTGGGCTTGACGACCCTGATCTGCTGCACGGCGTCCTCCCTTTTCCGGTTCTGCTGCCAGCGTCCTCCGACCGGAGGGGTGGCACATCGGGACTGCTACTTAGATGACCACCCAGACCACCCTGATACGTCGCCCTCATCGGCTTAGCCTGGATCCACCGATGGCCGCCGTAGCGAGCGTCACCAGGCGGGTGTGATGGCAAGGCGCCGGCGCGAAGTCATACCGGGGCCGTCTGTCAAGCGTCGGCAACGCCGCCAGCGCGCCCGAATGGTGGCGCGCAGTAGGCGGAGAGCGGTGGATCCAGGCTTAGCTCGAGCCTCGCACCACCAGCGTGGGCGCCAGTACGAC
>JBIOUF010000223.1:0-3472 GCA_044866695.1 Nocardioidaceae bacterium
CGGTCCAGCCCTCCGCGCCCACCTGTCCGAGCGCCTCCTCCGAGCCGGCGGTGGCGCCGTGGCCGCGGTGGTCCTGCGCGTAGACGACGTACCCGTTGTCGTTCAGCACCCCGGCCAGCTCGGCGTAGCGCAACGCGTGCTCGCCCATGCCGTGGGTGACCTGCACGATGGCGCGCGGCGCCACCTGCGGGTCCCAGCGGTACGCCGCGACGGTGACCCCGCCGGCGCTGTCGAAGTCCACGCGGGCAGGTGACGTGCTGGTTGTCAAGAGGGCTCCTCAGGTGATGGTGGCGTCGGCGGGCATCGTGGCCGCGACGTCGCCCCCGTGTCAACGCGCCGCCCCGGGGCGGTACAGATGCTCCGGCCGCCCGGGGCTGCCGTAGTCCAACCGGACCACCGCAGCCCCCGTGCGTGCGAAATGGTCGAGGTAGCGCCGCGCGGTGACCCTGGACAGCCCCAGCCGCTCGGCGCAGGCGGCCGCGGACTGCTCGCCGTGCTCGCGAAGCGCGTCCAGCACCATGGTCGCGGTGACCTCGCTGAGCCCCTTGGGCAGCGTCGCTGCGGCCGGCGCGGACGGCGCACCGAAGGCGCGGTCGATGCTGCGCTGGTCGGTCTCGCCCTCGAGCAGGGAGCCGAGCGCGTCGCCGACCAGCTGCAGCCGACGGGCGAGGTCGGCGTAGTCGAACGGCTTGACCAGGTACTGCATCGCACCGCCGTGCAACGCGGTGCGCACAGCTTCCGTGTCCCGCTCCGCGGTCACCATCACCACTCCGGTGGAGTCGCCGCGCGTCCGCAGCGCGCGCAGCACGTCCAGCCCGCTGATGTCGGGCAGGTGTACGTCGAGGAGCACGAGGTCCGGCCGGAGTGCCGCCACCTGCGCCAAGGCGTCGGCGCCGTTGTGCACCACACCGGCGACGCGGAAGCCCTCGGTGCGCTCGACGAAGCGTGCGTGGATCCGCGCGACCATGAAGTCGTCGTCGACGACCAGCACAGTCCGCTCACCGGCCCGCGACCTCACGGCGCGGCCGCTGCTGGGAGCCGGACCTCGAAGACGGTGCAGCCGCTCTCGCGCCGCATGGTCACCGTCCCGCCGCGGCGCTCGCACACGAGCGAGACGAGGGGGAGCCCGATGCCGCGGCCGCCCGCCACGGCCGGTTTGGTGGACACCCCTCGCACGAACACCGCCTCGGCCAGATCAGCAGGAATGCCCGGGCCGTTGTCGCGGACCAGCACCGCCAGCGTGCCGCCCTCCTGGAGCAGCAGCACCTCGACATGCGGGTCGTCCGCCTCGGCGCGGCAGGCGTCGACGGCGTTGTCGACCAGGTTGCCGACGACCGTGGTGAGGTCGGCGGCCAGGTCGGGGGGGAGGGCGCCGACCCTGGAGTCCGGTCGCAGCGTGAGCTGCACCCCTGCCTCGTCCGCGACGCTCGCCTTCGCAATGACGAGCGCTGCCACCGCGCGGTCGCCGACCCGGGAGCTGACGTAGTCGGTGAGGTCGGTGCGCCGACGGGTCAGCTCACCGACGAGGGACACCACCTCGTCGTACTCCTCGAGCTGGACCAGCCCCGAGATCGTGTGCAGCTGGTTGGCGAACTCGTGCGTCTGCGCGCGCAGGGTGTCGGTGACGGACAGGTTGGAGCTGAGCCGGCTCTGCAGGGACACCAGCTCGGTCCGGTCCCGCATGGTGGTGACCGTACCGATGCCCTCGCCCCGGCTCGCCGCCGCGCGCTGGTTGACCACGACCACCCGGTCACCGACCACGACCACTTCGTCCCGCCACTCGCGGTCCGGCATGAGCACCGCGGCCACCTGCGGGTCCAGGCCGAGATCGGCCACCTTGCGTCCGACGACGCCGGTGGGGTCGAGGTCCAGGCCGAGCAGGTCGCACGCCGAGTCGTTGACCATCGTGACCCGGCCGTCGTTCCCCACCGCCACCACCCCCTCGGCGATGCTGTGCAGCAGCGCCTCGCGGTGGTCGGCCAGCGTGCCGATCTCAGCCGCCCGCATCCCGTGGGTGCGCCGCTCCAGCAGCCGGTACAACAGCCAGGACCCGGTCAGCCCGAGCAGCGCCCCGACCCCGAGGAAGAGCAGCAGGTCCGGCGCCGCGCCGGTCAGCTGCTGCCACCGGGTCGGGTAGAGGTCCTCTGCAACCGTCACGCCCGCGAGACCACCGGCGTCGGAGATCACAGGCGCATGCGCGGCGACGGCCTTCTCCCCGTCGACGTCGACGTCACCGGTCCACCCGCGGCCCTCGAGAACCCGGCTGTCGCCGAGCTCCGCCGGCTCACCCACCCGGCTGGGGTCCGAGGACGCCACCACGACCCCCTCCGCGTCGGCGACGCTCACCACCCTGGCACCGGAAAGCGACAGCGCCTGGTCGACCGCGGGCGCGAGCCGTCGCGCGACAGCGGGTCGGTCGGCGTACTCACGCACCACCGGGACGTTCGCGAGGTACTCCGCCACGGACCGCAGCCGGGTGCCCCGCTCGTCGGCGAACGTCTGCGTGGACTGGCGCACGGAGATCACCGCGACCACCACCAGCACGGCCGCGACCACGGCGAGCTGCAGCACCAGCAGCTGCCCGGCCAGCGTCGGGCGCCGCCGCCCGGACCATTGCGTGAGCCAGCGCGGGGACCAGCGGGAGGACCACAAAGACCAGAACCTCCGTTGCGTCCGGAAGGGTGACCGCCGCCACATCGGGAACCATCATCGTGCCTGACCACACGTGGTGACGTTCACGACGGCTCAACGCGGCCGCCGACACCACCGACAGGAGGCGCGCCCCGAGATGACGGTGAGGAGAGCTCGGCGGCTGGTGCGGGCGGTCGCTGTGCTGACCGCCTGCTGCCTCGCCCTCGCGGCCTGCGGGGTGACCCGCGGCGACGACGACGAGGCGGGCAACCGGCGGCTGCGGATGATGATCCCCAACAGCCCGGGCGGCGGCTACGACCAGACCGGCCGGGCTGCAGTCCATGTCATGGAGACCGAGGACCTCACCGGTCGCTTCGAGATCACCAACGTGATCGGCGCCAGCGGCACCGTGGCCATGCAGCGGCTGCTCAACGAGAAGGGTGCCGACGACCTGATGATGACCATGGGCCTCGGCGTCGTCGGGGCGGTGTTCACCAACGACTCCGACGCCCGGGTCACCGACGCCACCCCGCTGGCCCAGCTGATCGAGGAGCAGGAGGGCATCCTGGTGCCCGCCGACTCGCCGTACGAGACGATCGACGACCTCCTGGCCGCCTGGAAGAAGGACCCCGGCTCGGTCACGGTCGGCGGCGGCTCGACCGCGGGCGGACCGGACCACCTGTTCCCGATGCAGCTCGCGGCGGCCATCGGCATCGACCCCAGGGACGTCAAGTACATCGCGTACGACGGGGGCGGCCCGCTCACCACGGCGCTACTGGGCTCCAAGATCGACATGGGCACCAGCGGGCTGTCGGAGTTCGAGGGCCAGATCGAGGACGGC
>JBIOUF010000224.1:0-11098 GCA_044866695.1 Nocardioidaceae bacterium
CGGGCAGGCCATCGGCGGCAGCCCGACGAGACCCGACCCCCGAGCCGGACAGGACAGGTGCGGAACGCGTGGACCTGATGGAGTACCAGGCGAAGGAGCTCTTCGCCAAGCATGACGTGCCGGTGACCCTCGGCATCGTGGCCAACACCCCCGCCGAGGCGCGGGCCGCCGCCGAGGAGCTCGGCGTGGTCGTCGTCAAGGCGCAGGTCAAGGCCGGCGGACGTGGCAAGGCCGGCGGGGTGAAGCTGGCCAAGACCCCGGACGAGGCCGAGCAGCATGCCGAGGCCATCCTCGGCATGGAGATCAAGGGCCTGACGGTCAACCGGGTGCTGGTCGCGCCGGCGGCGAGCATCGAGGAGGAGTACTACTTCTCCTTCCTGCTCGACCGGGCCAACCGGCAGTACCTCTGCATCGCCAGCGTCGAGGGCGGCGTGGAGATCGAAGAGGTCGCCAAGACCAACCCCGACGCGGTCAAGCAGATCCCGGTCGACCCGGGGGCCGGCGTCGACGAGGCGAAGGCCCGCGAGATCGTCGCGGAGGCCGGCTTCCCCGAGCCGCTGGCGGAGCAGGCCGTGCGGATGGTGCTCGCGCTGTGGCAGGTGTTCGTCGAGGAGGACGCCACGCTGGTGGAGGTCAACCCGCTGGCCCGGCTGGCCGGTGACCGGCTGGAGGCGCTGGACGGCAAGGTGTCGCTGGACGACAACGCCGACTTCCGGCACCCCGACCACGCGCAGTTCGAGGACAAGGCGTCCGCCGACCCGCTGGAGGCCAAGGCGAAGGAGAAGGGGCTCAACTACGTCAAGCTCGACGGCAGCGTGGGCATCATCGGCAACGGCGCCGGGCTGGTGATGTCCACTCTGGACGTCGTCGCCTACGCCGGGGAGGCCCACGGCGGGGTGAAGCCGGCGAACTTCCTCGACATCGGCGGCGGCGCGTCGGCCCAGGTGATGGCCGACGGGCTCGACGTGATCCTGCACGACCCGCAGGTCAAGACGGTGTTCGTCAACGTGTTCGGCGGCATCACCTCGTGCGACGCCGTGGCCCAGGGCATCGTGGGAGCCCTGGACATCCTCGGCGACGAGGCCAGCAAGCCGCTCGTCGTACGCCTCGACGGCAACAACGTCGAGGAGGGCCGGCGGATCCTCGCCCGGCGCAACCACCCGCTGGTCACGATGGTCGACACCATGGACGGCGCCGCCGACCGCGCGGCCGAGCTCGCGAACGCCTAGGACGGACAAGCCTCATGTCGATCTACCTGAACCAGGACTCCAAGGTCATCGTCCAGGGCATCACCGGCGGCGAGGGCACCAAGCACACCGCGCTGATGCTGAAGGCGGGCACCAACATCGTCGGCGGCGTCAACGCCCGGAAGGCCGGTACGACGGTGACGCACACCGGTCGCGACGGCGGCGAGCTGACCCTGCCGGTCTTCGGCACGGTCAAGGAGGCGATGGCCGAGACCGGGGCGGACGTGTCGGTCGTCTTCGTGCCGCCGGCGTTCACCAAGGACGCGTGTGTCGAGGCGACCGACGCGGGCATCGGCCTGATGGTGGTGATCACCGAGGGTGTCCCCGTGCAGGACACCGCGGAGGTGTGGGCGCACCTGCAGGGCAGCAGCACCCGGATGATCGGTCCGAACTGCCCGGGCATCATCACCCCCGGCGAGGCGCTGGCCGGGATCACCCCGGCCACCATCGCGGGCAAGGGGCCGGTCGGGCTGGTGTCGAAGTCCGGCACGCTGACCTACCAGATGATGTTCGAGCTGCGTGACCACGGGCTCTCCACCGCCATCGGCATCGGCGGCGACCCGGTCATCGGCACGACGCACATCGACGCGCTGGAGGCGTTCGAGGCCGACCCCGAGACCACGGCGATCGTGATGATCGGCGAGATCGGCGGCGACGCCGAGGAGCGCGCGGCGGCCTACATCGCCGGGCACGTGACCAAGCCGGTCGTCGGGTACGTCGCCGGGTTCACCGCGCCCGAAGGCAAGACGATGGGCCACGCCGGCGCCATCGTCTCGGGCTCCTCCGGCACGGCCGCGGCCAAGAAGGAGGCTCTGGAGGCGGTCGGCGTCAAGGTCGGGAAGACCCCCTCGGAGACCGCGCGGCTGATGCGGGAGATCCTCGCGGCGCACTGAGCTGGACCAGGCTGAGCCCTCAGGTCACGGCCAACCTGGTGGCGTACTCCGGACGGAGGTGCTCCTCGGCGTCGAGCACGGCCACCAGGCGGTCGACGGCGTCGTACACGTCGGCGTGGGTGACGTAGAGGGGCGCGAAGCCGAACCGGGCGATGTCCGGGCTGCGGAAGTCGCCGACGACGCCGTGCCCGATGAGCGCCTGGACCACGCCGTACGCGGCGGGGTGCCGGAGCGACACCTGGCTGCCCCGCCGCTCGTGGTCGCGCGGCGTGACCACCTCGACGGACGGCGCCCGCTCGTCGAGGAGGCCGACGAACAGGTCGGTCAGGGACAGCGAGGCCGCCCTCACGTCGGCCGGGGTCAGCCCGTCGAAGGCGGTCAGGGCCTCCTCCAGGGCGGTGAGGGCGAGCACGGGAGGAGTGCCGACCACGAGCCGCTGGACCCCGTCCGCCGGCCGGTAGTCGCGCTCCATGGCGAACGGCTCGGCGTGGCCCCACCAGCCCGTGACCGGTTGGTCCAGGTCGGCCTGCAGCGAGGGGGCCACCCAGGCGAACGCGGGGGAGCCGGGGCCACCGTTGAGGTACTTGTAGGTGCAGCCCACCGCCAGGTCCGCCCCGGCCGCCGTCAGGTCCACCGGTACGGCGCCCGCCGAGTGGCACAGGTCCCACAGCATCACCGCGCCGGCGTCGTGCGCAGCCGCCGTGACCGCGGCCATGTCGAACATGGCACCGGTGCGGAAGTCCACGTGGGTGAGGCTGAGCACCGCCACGTCGTCGTCCAGGGCAGCGGCCGGGTCGGCGGGGTCGCACCAGCGCAGCTCCATGCCGAGCGTGCGGGCCACACCGGCGGCGACGTACCCGTCGGTGGGGAAGGTCGTGGGCTCCACCACCAGCACCCGGCGCCCCGGGCGCAGCCGGGCCGCGGCGACCATGAGCTTGAACAGGGTCACGCTGGTGGAGTCGCCCAGGGTGACGTCCCGGGCCGCGGCACCCACCAGCGGCGCGATGCGGGCGGCGGTGCGCGCGGCCAGGCCGGTCCACCCGGCGGTGTTCCAGCCCGACACCAGCTGACCGCCCCACTCGTCGGTGACCGCCGCGGCCATCCGCGCGGCCACGGAGCGAGGCGGGGGGCCGAGGGAGTTGCCGCACAGGTACACCAGGCCCTCGGGCAGGTCGAACAGGTCGCGGCGTCCGCGCAGCGGGCCGGACCGGTCCAGCGCGACGGCGTCGGCGCGGGTGAGGGGCATGGGGGCAGGGTAGTGGGGTGCGGCGGGTTCAGCGCTCCAGCTCGTGGAGTCGCTGGCCGGCGCGGACCAGCAGGGCGTCGAGCTGGTCGTCGGTCAGGTCCTCGGCGTCGCCGGACACGAACGTGACCTGCGCGACGAACCGGCCCGAGCGCGCGAACCCGACCCGGATGCGGACGCTCCTGTCCTCCGCGACCTCGGTGTCCAGGGTCCAGGAGACCCGTTCGGTGCCGGCGGCGGGCCCGCGACCGGGGTCGGGTACGTCGGGGCCCGGTGAGACCGTGGTGGACAGCTCGCGGTCCTCGCACGCGCCGACCGAGTCGCGGACCCCGGCGAGGAACCCGGCCGCCGCCGACGGGCTGCGGAACGCCGCCACGGTCTGGGTGAGCCCGAACCGGGGCGGCAGCGGCGCGTCGGGGACCAGGTAGGTCCGGGACCGCGCCCACTGGACCCCTGGGCCGGAGAAGTCCGCCCGGTCGCAGGCCGTCCGAGCGGGGTTGGTCCGCCGAGCGGGCACCGGGTCGACCCCGAACCACGGCGCCGTGACGCCGGCGGCCGCAGGGAGGTCCACCAGGCCGAGCGTCCCCGGGGCCGCACCGGTCGGCGGCGGTGCCACGGGCACGAGCCGAGGGGGCCGCGAGCACAGCGGCTGGTCCTGCGGACACAGCCGGGCCGCCGCGGTCGCCAGCAGCCGGGCGGCCCGGTCGGCCGGCACCGGCCCGGCGCCGTCGCCGCGCAGCACCACCGTCGTGGTGAGGTCTCGGACCTGGGCCACGCCCACCCCCAGGGTCGCCGGCTCCTTCCCGGCCTGGCGCAGCGTGAGCAGCGTGGCCCGGTCCCCGACCCCGTCCACGCGGTACGCGCCGAGCAGCTGCACCCGGGGGGCGCGGCAGCCGGCGAACCAGGCCACCGTCCGCCGGTACGCCGCCCGCGCGGCCGCGACCGACCCGGACAGCTCGACGATCTGGGTCACCCGCGCCGCCGGCAGGCCGCCGGCGGTCGTGGTCCGGACCAGCGCGGTGAGCCCCGCGGGGTCGGCGAACCGGGCCTGCTGGCAGACCACCCGCAACCCGGTGCCGCCGGTGTTGTCGTCCGCGCCGGCGGCGCGCCAGGTGCGCCCGGGCAGCACCGCGGTGACCTGTGCGGGCAGCAGCAGCAGGTCCTCGGTGAGCCGTTCGGCCGGCCGCGGGGACGCGGATCCCGACGACGCGGCCGGGCTCGGGGCCTTGCCGGCGTCGTCACCGCCGACCGCGCCGGTGCCGACCAGCACCGCCGCGAGCCCGAGGACCGCCATCAGGAGGGCGGCCACCGCGACGACGGCCCGGTGCCGGGGTCGCCAGTGGTCCTCGCGGCCGGTCACGACGGTCTCCTTCCCCGAGGCGGCGGCGCGGGTGCGGCAGGGTGCGCGTGGCGGCACGTGGGCGGACTCCCCGACCGTACCCGGCCTCGGTGGCGTTCCGGCGCGTGACCGGCGTGGGAGGGCCGGCTGGGGGGCGGACCCGGGCGAGGATGGGTGGGTCATGACCGACCTGCTCACCTCTTTGACCACGCGGCGTCGCGCGCCCGTTCCCCCGGGACCGGCCGGCGGCTCGCGACCCCTGGTCCTCGGGGCCCTGGCGGCCGGGCTCGCCGCGCCGCTGACCGGCCTGGCGGTGTGCGCCGTGGTCGCGCTGGCCGGCTGGTACGACGCCGACGGCGGCGGCCACGGCACCACCCGCGACGCCCTCCGGGTGGCCGCGGACGCGTGGCTGCTCGCCCACGGGTCGGGACTCGACCTCGGCAGCCACACCGTCACGGCGGTGCCGCTCGGCGTCACCGCGCTGTGCGCGTGGCTGGCGGTGCGGTTCGGGCGACGCGCGGCGGCCGGTTGCGACGTCTCGGACTCCCGCACGCTGGGCCTCGGCGTCGTCGTCCTCGCCGCTGTCTACGCGGTTGTCGCAGTTGCCGCAGCGGTCCTGGCGTCGACGCCGGCCGTGTCGCCGCATCCGGGGCGGGCGTTCCTCGGCGGCGCGCTCGTCGGTGCTCTCGCTGGGGGCGTCGGCCTGGTCCGGGGCTCGGGGCTGCTGCCCTCGTGGCGGCACCGGGTGCCCGAGCACGTCTGGTCGGCAGCCTTCGCCGCCGTCGCGACGGTGCTGCTGGCGTTCGCGGCCGGCAGCCTTCTCGTGGCCGCCGCGCTCGCCGGCCACTTCGGCTCGGCCGCCACCATGTTCACCACCCTCGACGTGGGGGCGCTGGGAGGGCTGGTGGTGCTGGCGACGGTCGCCGCGGTCGCGCCGAACGCCGCGCTGATGGGCTCCGCCTACCTGCTCGGCCCCGGCTTCGCGGTCGGGGCCGGCACGCTGGTCGGGCCGGGCCAGGTGGTCCTCGGGCCGGTCCCGGCGGTGCCGCTGCTGGCCGCGCTGCCCGACCCCGGCCCGGCGCCGTCGTGGACCGCCGGCCTGGTCGCCGTACCCGTGCTGGTCGGCGCCGCCGCCGGCGTGCTCGCCGCGCGCGCCTTCCCGGCACCCGGCTACCGTGTCGCCGCGGCCCGTGCGGCGGCCGGCGGCCTGCTCGGGGCCGTCGTCCTGGCCGGGCTCGTGGCCGCGGCCGGTGGGTCGGTCGGGCCCGGCCGGATGGCCGACGTGGGCGCGGCCCTGCTGCCAACCCTGGCCGCGGCACTGGCCACCACCGGGACCGGCGTACTCGCGGGGGGACTCGCCGCGACCGCCTGGCAGCGGCGGACCGCCTGACCCCGCTCCCGGCGGGCGGGCCGGTCGGCGGAGTTGTGGCCGATGCCTGCAGGAACCCGCGCTTGTGGCCCCAGACCGCAACGACACGCCGAGATCGCCTGCGGTCATCGGCCACAACCAGGCCAGCGGCGGCTGCGGCACCGCCTCCTGGGTAGCCTGTGCCGCGTGCCCAGCCCAGCGACCGGTCCCGGGCCCGCCCGGCTGGTGGTGCTGGTCTCGGGCACCGGCACGAACCTCCAGGCCCTCCTCGACGCGTCGGCCGACCCGGCGTACGGCGCGCGGGTGGTCGCCGTGGGGGCGGACCGCACCGGCATCCAGGGGCTGGCCCGGGCGGAGCGGGCCGGCGTCGCGACGTTCGTCCACCGGCTCGGCGACCATCCCGACCGCGACGCCTGGGACCGGGCGATGACCGAGTCCTGCCGCGCGCACCGGCCCGACCTGGTGGTGTCGGCGGGTTTCCTGAAGCTGGCCGGGCCGGCGTTCCTGGCCGAGTACGGCGGCAGGTACCTCAACACCCACCCCGCGCTGCTGCCGTCCTTCCCGGGCATCCATGCCGCCGCGGACGCGCTGGCGCACGGGGTGAAGGTCACCGGGGCCACCCTCTTCGTCGTCGACGCGGGCGTGGACACCGGTCCGATCGTCACCCAGGTGGCCGTGCCGGTGCTCGACGACGACGACGAGGCCTCGCTGCACGAGCGGATCAAGGTGGCCGAGCGGTCCATGCTGGTCCACAGTGTGGGACGGATCGCCCGCGAGGGCCTGACCATCACCGACAGGAAGGTGCGCATCGGCCGTGACTGAGCATCCGACGGACCAGTCGACCCCGGAGCCGGCGCAGCGGCGTCCGGTGCGCCGCGCCCTGGTCTCGGTCTACGACAAGACCGGCCTGACCGACCTGGCCCGCGGCCTGCACGAGGCGGCGGTGACGCTGGTCTCGACCGGCTCCACCGCGGCCCGGATCGCCGAGGCCGGCCTGCCGGTCACGCCCGTGGAGGAGCTCACCGGGTTCCCCGAGTGTCTCGACGGCCGGGTCAAGACCTTGCACCCCCGCGTGCACGCGGGAATCCTGGCCGACCTGCGGCTGGAGGGCCACCGCCGCCAGCTCGAGGAGCTGGGGGTGGAGCCGTTCGACCTGGTCGTGGTGAACCTGTACCCGTTCACCGACACGGTCGCGTCGGGCGCCTCCCGCGACGAGTGCGTGGAGCAGATCGACATCGGCGGCCCGTCGATGGTCCGCGCTGCGGCCAAGAACCACCCGAGCGTCGCGGTGGTCACCGACCCGTCCCGGTACGCCGACGTGCTGGCGGCCGTGCGGCGCGGCGGCTTCACCCTCGCCGAGCGGCAGCGGCTGGCCGCCGAGGCGTTCGTGCACACGGCGACCTACGACGTGGCGGTGGCCTCCTGGATGGGCAACGTGCTCACCGACACCTCCGACGGCACCGGCTTCCCCGCGTGGGTGGGGGCGACGTGGGACCGCGCGGCGCTGCTCCGGTACGGCGAGAACCCGCACCAGGCCGCGGCCCTCTACACCGGGTTCCCCGGCGGCGGCCTGGCCGGCGCGGAGCAGCTGCACGGCAGGGAGATGTCCTACAACAACTACGTCGACGCCGATGCGGCGCGCCGCGCGGCCGCGGACTTCGCAGAGCCCGCGGTGGCGATCATCAAGCACGCCAACCCGTGCGGGATCGCCGTGGGAGCCGACCTGGCGGAGGCGCACCGCAAGGCGCACGACTGCGACCCGGTCTCGGCCTTCGGCGGGGTGATCGCCGCCAACCGGACAGTGACGGTCGCGATGGCCGAGCAGGTCGCGGACGTGTTCACCGAGGTGCTGGTCGCCCCGGACTACGAGCCGGCAGCGGTCGAGCTGCTGGCCGGCAGGAAGAACCTCCGCCTGCTCCGCGTGGCCCAGCCCGCGTCCCGGCCCCGAGCCGAGATGCGCGCCGTCAGCGGCGGCCTGCTGCTGCAGCAGGCGGACCTGCTCGATGCGCCGGGGGACGACCCCGCCCGCTGGACGCTCGTCGCCGGCGAGGCCGCGGACCAGGCCACGCTCGGCGACCTGGCCTTCGCGTGGCGGGCCTGCCGGTCGGTGCGCTCCAACGCGGTCCTGCTCGCCTCGGGCGGAGCCTCCGTGGGCGTCGGCATGGGCCAGGTCAACCGCGTGGACTCCTGCCGGCTCGCGGTCAGCCGGGCGGGCGAGCGCGCGGTGGGCGCGGTGGCGGCCAGCGACGCCTTCTTCCCGTTCCCCGACGGGCTGGGGATCCTCGTCGAGGGCGGGGTCCGCGCGGTGGTGCAGCCGGGCGGCTCGGTGCGCGACGACGACGTGATCGGGGCGGCCGCCGCGGCCGGGGTGACGATGTACCTGACCGGCACCCGACACTTCGCGCACTGACGCGCGTACGGCGAACGGCGCGCACGCCTCGCGGATCGCCCTTCTCGACCTCCGGAGGGTCCAGCCCAGGGGCACCGGTGGTTTCGAGGCGGGCTCGCCCAGCGGCTCGCCCTCCTCACCCACCGGGCGGGCTCGCCTCTCGGCTCGCCCTCCTCACCCACCGGGCTCGCCTAGGATGCCCCGGTGACCGCACGCACGCTCGACGGCAAGGCCACCGCCGCTGCGGTCAAGGACGAGCTCAAGGCGCGGGTGGCCCGGCTGCGGGAGCGGGGTGTGGTCCCTGGCCTGGGCACGGTGCTCGTGGGCGAGGACCCCGGCAGCCGGTGGTACGTCGCCGGCAAGCACCGCGACTGCGCCGAGGTCGGCATCGAGTCGATCCGGGTCGACCTCCCGGCCGACGTGCCGCAGGCCGTGGTCGAGCGGTCGGTCGCCGCCCTCAACGCCGACCCCGCCTGCACCGGTTACATCGTCCAGCTACCGCTGCCTCGTCACATGGACGAGAACGCGGTGCTGGGCCGGATCGACCCGGCCAAGGACGCCGACGGGCTGCACCCGACGAACCTCGGCTGGCTGGTCCTCGGCCGGGTCGCACCCCTGCCCTGCACACCGCGCGGGATCGTCGAGCTGCTCCGCCGCCACGACGTGCCCATCGCCGGGGCGGACGTGTGCGTCATCGGCCGCGGCGTCACCGTCGGTCGCCCGCTCGGGCTGCTGCTCACCCGGCGCAGCGAGAACGCCACCGTGACGCTGTGCCACACGGGCACCACCGACCTGGCCGGCGCCTGCCGGCGCGCGGACATCGTCGTCGCGGCCGCCGGCGTACCGGGCATCGTGACCGCCGACATGGTCAAGCCCGGAGCGGCGGTCCTCGACGTGGGAGTCTCCCGCGACGGCGCCGGGAAGCTGGCCGGCGACATCGCGCCGGAGGTCTGGGGGGTGGCCGGGTGGGTCTCGCCCAACCCCGGGGGGGTCGGCCCCATGACCCGGGCCATGTTGCTCACCAACCTGGTCGAGGCAGCCGAGCAGGCCTGAGTGAGCGGAGCGAGCCGGTGACCTTCCGGTGCCGACCGGCACGTGGGAGACGGCCATGACACCCAGGCCGGGCCGGCGGGGCCGGCCGCAGACCCTCGGCGGAGCAACGTACCTGACGGTCCTCGCGGCGACCGTGCTCGGCGTCGCCATCGCGGCCGCGGGCCGCCCCCGCGCGGGAGTCGCCTGGGTCGGCGTGGCACTCGTCGCCGGCGCGGTCGTCAGGATGCTGCTCCCGCAGTCCGCGGCCGGCATGCTCGGCCTGCGGCACAAGGTGATCGACGTCGCCTGGATGGGGGCGCTCGGCATCGCGCTCGTCGTCGTCGCCCTGTCGCTGCGCCTCTTCGAGGTCACGCCCGGTCCGGTGGTCCCCCCGTGACCGACGTGTACCTGCACATCGGGCTGTGGAAGACCGGGACCACGTCCCTCCAGAGCAGCCTGGAGGGCGCCGCGGACCAGCTGGCCGAGCAGGGGGTGCTGTTCCCGGGCCGCCGGCACCGGTCGCGGCACCACGCGCAGCGGCTGGCGGCCTACGACCTGCTCGGCCGCCGCATCCAGGGCGACAACCCCCGGCTGGTCCCGGGATCGTGGCGGGCACTGCGCAAGGAGATCGACGCCTGGGACGGCCCCGCCGTGGTCGTCTCCGAGGAGCTGCTCGCGCTCGCCCGGCCACGGCACGTGCGCCGGGTGGCCCGGGCGCTGCGGCGGCACCGGCTGCACGTGGTGGTGGGGGTCCGCGACCTCGGCCGGATGCTGGTGTCCGGCTGGCAGCAGGAGGTGGTCGGCGGGCGGACGTTCACCTGGTCCGAGTACGTCGCCGCGGTCCGCGACCCGGACTCCGGCCCGGCGTCGGCCGGGGTGGCGTTCTGGATCCGCAACGACCTGCTGCGGGTGCTGGCGACCTGGGGGAGGGTGGTGCCCCGCGACCGGGTCACCGTGCTCACCGTGCCGCCCTCGGGGGGCCCGCCGGAGGTGCTCCTGGACCGGTTCGCCGGAGTCCTCGGCCTCCCTGCGGGGACCCTGCCGGTGGCTCGCCGTCGCAACGAGTCCCTGGGCGCCGTCGAGGTCGAGGTGGTCCGGCGGCTCAACATCGACCTCGCCGGCTCGCTGAACCAGCGGCAGTACCTCCAGCTGGTCAACCGGCCGCTGCGCACCGGTCTGGCCGGCCGGCCGGCCAGCCGGCCGCTGCGGCTGCCCGCCCGCGAGCTGCCGTGGGTGGCCGCACGCAGCGGCGAGCTGGTGGACGCGCTGCGCGCCGGCGGCTACCCGGTCGCCGGGGACCTGGCCGACCTGGTCCCGCGCCCCACCCCGCCCGGCGAGCGGGCGTTGGACGACGTCTCCGAGGCCGAGCTGCTCGAGGCCACCCGGGTAGCGCTCGACGCGGTGTCACGGGACTACGCCTCGCTGTGGCGGCGGCACCGCTACGCGATGCTGCACGAGTCCGGCGACGCCACCCCCGCGCAACGGCTCGCCAGCGGGGCCCGGGCGACCGGCTTCCGCCTCCGTCTCGCCGCCCTGGAGGCCTCCGACCGCAGCCGCCCCCTCCGCTGGCTCGCCACCCGCTACCT
>JBIOUF010000225.1:0-2337 GCA_044866695.1 Nocardioidaceae bacterium
GCCTGGCTGCTCGTCTCGGTCCTGGTCGTCGCCGCCTCGGCCGGCTTCGGGAAGCAGCTGGACGACTCGATGGCGGCGCCCGGGACCGACTCCCAGGCCGCCGCCGACCTGCTGGCGGGCGCCGACAGCGGCGCCGGCGGGCTCACGGCGTACGTCGTGGCGACGCCGAGCCAGGACAGTGAGACCTTCGTCGGCTCTCGGCAGGCCAGGGTCGGCCTGGACCGGGTGGAGTCGGCCCTGGGTGACCTGCCGAAGGTGCTGGGCACGACCGAGGAGGTCTCGCCGGACGGTCGGGTGGCCATGGTGCGAGTGCAGTACCCCGAGATCGGCGAGCTCGCCGTCTCCGACCTGGACGCGCTCGAGGCCGTCCTGGCGGATTCGAGGGCTTCGTCGTCGCTGCGGCTGGAAGCGGGGGGCGACCTCTACTTCCGCTTCGGGCAACCGCCCGTCAACGTGGGCGAGGTGATCGGCCTCGTGGTTGCGGCGGTCATCCTGCTGGTGGCCTTCGGGTCGCTGCTGGCCGCAGGGCTGCCGCTCGCGGTGGCACTGTTCGGGCTGCTGGTGGGCGCCAGTGCGCTCCCACTGATCGGGCTGCTGATCGACATCCCGGTCTGGGCGCCCGTCATGGCATCCATGGTCGGGCTGGGCGTGGGCATCGACTACGCGCTGTTCGTGCTCTCGCGCCACCGGGAGTACCTCGCCGCGGGCGTCCCGGTCGCGGAGTCGGTGGGCCGCTCCATGGCGACCGCCGGACGGGCCGTGGTCTTCGCCGGCGGCACGGTAGTCGTGGCGATCCTCGGGCTTGCCTTCGCCGGGCTGTCGTTCGTCTCCGCTGCCGGCGTCGGCATCTCGGCGGTGGTGCTCGTGATGGTGCTGGCGGCGATCACGCTGCTGCCAGCCCTGCTCGGGCTGGCCGGTCATCGCCTCCGGACCCGCCGGCCGCTGCTCCGGCTGCGGCGCGGAGGGCGGCAGCAAGCCGGACATGGGGCCGACGCCGCGGTGCTGCGGTGGTCCCGCTGGGGTGCGCACGTCTCGCGGCACGCCGCGGCGTACGCGGTCGCCGGCACGGTGCTGCTCCTCGTGCTCGCCGCGCCCGTCCTCGCCCTGCGGCTCGGGCTGCCGGACCAGGGCAGCTACCCCCAGGCGCGCACCGAGCGGCGGGCCTATGACCTGGTCGCCGAGGGCTTCGGGCCCGGCGCCACCGGGCCGATGATCGTGGCCGTCGACGTCTCGCGGGACCGATCCGTGGTGGAGCCGTTGGTGTCGGCCGTTGCTGCCGACCCGGGCATCGCGTCGGCCGAAGCCACCCCTGCGGATGCTACGTCCGACGTCGCCGTCATCGTCGCCCAGCCGACGACGTCACCGCAGGACGCCGCGACGGCCCGGACACTCGACCGGCTGCGCAGCGAGGTGCTGCCCAGCACGTTGGCGAGCAGCCCCGCGACCGCGCACGTCGGTGGCTACACGGCCACCATGTCCGACCTCAGCCAGCGGGTCGAGGAACGCCTGCCGATCTTCCTGGTCGCGGTCGTTGCGATGTCGTACCTGCTGCTGATGGTGCTGTTCCGCTCCATCCTGGTGCCGCTCAAGGCAGCGATGCTGAACCTGCTGAGCGTCGCCGCTGCCTACGGCGTGCTGGTGATGGTCTTCCAGTGGGGCTGGGCCGCGAGCCTGATCGGGCTGGAGTCGACGGTGCCGATCATCTCCTTCATCCCGCTGTTCATGTTCGCGATCCTCTTCGGACTGTCGATGGACTACGAGGTCTTTCTCCTCTCGCGAGTGCGTGAGGAGTACCTGCGCACGGGCGACAACGGCTACGCCGTGGTGCGAGGGATCGCGGTCACGGCGCGGACGATCTCGTGTGGTGCCGCCATCATGGTGTCGGTCTTCATCGGCTTCGGGTCCGGCGACGACCCCCTCCTGAAGATGCTCGGCCTCGGTCTGGCGACCGCGGTGTTCCTCGACGCGACGCTGGTGCGCCTGGTGATGGTGCCTGCGACGATGAAGCTGCTCGGCGACGCCAACTGGTGGCTCCCGGCGTGGCTGGACCGGCTGTTGCCGAAGTGGGATCTCGAGGACGCGGGTGACGACGTCCCCGCCCATGTGGAACCGGACACGAACGGGCGGCCAGCACGACTCCCGGCCGCGCTGGGTAGGTAAGGCAGGGGCAGGTCGAGGCAAGGGCGGCTCGTCCGCACAGGCCAGGACCAGAGGTCGCAGGTTCAGTCCTGCCCCGCTCCCACGGGGTGACCACACCAGTCGCGTGGGTCACCCACAGAAGGTCCGCCCGGTGCATCCTGGCGGACCTTCGACGGTCTGGGCGGGCGGGGCGAGCGC
>JBIOUF010000226.1:0-5014 GCA_044866695.1 Nocardioidaceae bacterium
GGTGCCTGGGCGCGGTCCCTGCCACGGTCCCGCTGGTTTCGAGACGCCTCCGCTAGCGCTCCGGCTCCTCAACCAGCGGGGGGACCGGCGGCGCGAGGCGAGCCTGCGACTTGGGTTGAGGAGAGCGAGCCCGCGAGCCCGTCGCGTTGTCCCCACGGCGAGCCGTACTCGGTGAGCAGGTCGAGGAACGGCACCGCGTCGAACGCCTCCGGGCCGAGCACGCCGGTGCCGGACCAGGTCCCCCGGGCCAGTAGCTCCAGCGCCACGACCGGGTTGACCGCGGTCTGCCAGACGACGCACTGGTGGCCGTACTCGGCCATGCTCCACTCGTTGTCGACCACGTGGTAGAGGTACGTCGACCGCGGCCGGCCGTCCTTGCCGGTGCCGGTCACGTACAGCCCGGCGCAGGTCTTGCCGCTCATCCGGTCGCCCAGGGTGGCGGGGTCCGGCAGGGCCGCCGCGACCACGTCCCGTGGCGACACCTGCACACCACCGACCGTGATCTTCTCGGTGCGGTCCAGACCGACCTTGTGCAGCACCTGGAGGACCTCGATGAACTCCTCGCCGAGTCCGTACTTGAACGTCGCGCGACGACAGTCCACCCACCGCGGCATGAGGAGGACCTCCTCGTGCTCGACGTTGACGCACTCGACCGGCCCGATGCCGTCGGGGAAGTCGAACACCTCCGGCTCGCTGAACGGCGGGGTGGTGAACCAGCCACGGTCCTTCTCCCAGACGACCGGAGGGTTGAGGCACTCCTCGATCGTGGTCCAGATGGAGAACGACGGCGCGAAGTCGTAGCCCTCGACGGTCAGGTTCGCCCCGTCCCGGGTGCCCAGCTCGTCGATGCCGGAGAACAGGTGGTCCGCGGCGTACCGGGCGAAAACGTCGGAGAGCCCCGGCTCCACGCCGATCCCGACCAGCGCGAGCCGTCCCGCCCGCTCCCACTCGGCGGCCTTGGCGAACTGCTCGTCGCCGAGCTTGACCCCGCACTGCTCGTACGGCGACGTGGGGTGCGGCCTGGACAGGCTCATCGCCATGTCCAGGTAGTCGGCCCCCGCCGCGAACGCGCCGTCGAAGATGGGCATCACGAACCGAGGGTCGACGGCGTTCATCACATGGGTGGCGCCGTGCTCCCGGGCCAGCGCGGCGACCGAGTCCGGGTCGGAGGCGTCCACCCGCGCGGCGGTGAACCTGTCGTCCACGGCGGCGGCGCGCTCCGCCCGCGTCGGGTCGTAGTCGGCGACGACCAGGCCGTCGAAGAAGTCCCGCCGCGCCGCGATCGCCGTGAACGCGCCACCGACGCCACCGGCGCCGACCAGGAGGATCCGCATGGCCGGCGAGCCTACTCCCGCGATGCCGTCGCCGAGAAGGGCCTGGACCACGGTTTTCGGAGCACCAGGCCCGGCGAGTCGACGGAATCCGCCCGTGTGCCGGGGCGTCCGCGCGGATTCCCTTGCGACCACCGCTTCCCGAACGCATCATGGGACGGTGACCGAGCCGATGTCCCCAGACCGCTACCAGCACCTGCAACGGGCCGCGAAGGACCACCTGTGGCTGCACTTCAGCCGGATGTCGGCCTATGCCGACTCCGATGTCCCGGTGATCGTGCGCGGGGAAGGGCCCTACATCTGGGACGCCCAGGGCCGCCGCTACCTGGACGGCCTAGCCGGGCTGTTCGCCTCCCAGCTCGGGCACGGGCGCACCGAGCTGGCCGACGCGGCCGCGGAGCAGATGCGACAGCTGGCGTTCATGCCGGTGTGGTCCTATGCCCACCCCGCCGCGATCGAGCTGGCCGAGCGGCTCGCCGACCTCGCCCCGGGCGACCTCAACCGGGTGTTCTTCACCTCCGGCGGGGGCGAGGCCGTCGAGACGGCGTGGAAGCTGGCCAAGAACTACTTCCGGCTGGTCGGCAAGCCCGGCAAGCACAAGGTGATCTCGCGCGCGATCGCCTACCACGGCACCACGCAGGGGGCCCTGTCCATCACCGGGCTGCCGCCGCTGAAGGAGATGTTCGAGCCGTTGGTGCCGAGCACCTTCCGGGTGCCGAACACCAACTTCTACCGGGCGCCCGAGCACCTGGCCGACGACCTGGAGGGGTTCGGCCGGTGGGCCGCGGACCAGGTCGCGGTCGCGATCGAGAACGAGGGTCCCAGCACGGTCGCCGCGGTGTTCCTCGAGCCGGTGCAGAACGCCGGCGGCTGCTTCCCTCCCCCGCCCGGCTACTTCCAGCGGGTGCGGGAGATCTGCGACGAGTACGACGTGCTGCTGGTCTCCGACGAGGTGATCTGCGCCTTCGGCCGGCTCGGCCACTACTTCGGCGCGTCGCGCTTCGGCTACCAGCCCGACATCATCACCTGCGCCAAGGGCATCACGTCCGGCTACGCGCCGATGGGCGCGATGATCGCCACCGACCGCCTCATGGAGCCGTTCCTCGCGGGCGCGACCAGCTTCGCGCACGGCTACACCTTCGGCGGGCACCCTCTCGCCGCGGCGGTGGCGCTGCGCAACCTGCAGATCTTCGCCGACGAGGGGATCAACGAGCACGTGCTGGCCCAGCAGGACGCCTTCCGCTCCACACTGGAGAAGCTGCTCGACCTGCCCATCGTGGGTGACGTCCGCGGCGAGGGCTTCTTCTACGGCATCGAGCTGGTCAAGGACAAGACCACCAAGGAGACCTTCGACGACGACGAGTCGGAGCGGCTGCTGCGCGGGTTCTTGTCGAAGGCCCTCTACGACGCGGGCCTGTACTGCCGCGCCGACGACCGCGGCGACCCGGTCGTCCAGCTGTCGCCGCCGCTGGTCTGCGACCAGGAGCACTTCGACGAGATGGAGCAGGCGCTGCGCGGCGCGCTCTCCGAGGCGTGGCGGATCATCTGAGCACCGGGCCGCGCACGCAGGTGACCCGCCCCACCCGGAACGCCGGGACCACGAGACCGCTGCCGCTCGACGACGTCTCCAAGTCGATCATCGCCCAGCTGCAGCAGGACGGCCGACGTTCCTATGCCGCGATCGGCAAGGCGGTGGGGATGAGCGAGGCGGCGGTCCGCCAGCGGGTGTCGAGGCTGATCGACCACGGTGTGATGCAGGTCGTCGCCGTGACCGACCCGCTCGAGCTGGGGTTCGCCCGGCAGGCGATGGTCGGGATCAAGGTGACCGGTCCGCTGGAGCCGGTCGCGGACCGACTGGCGGAGATGGACGAGGTCGAGTACGTCGTCATCACCGCCGGCTCCTTCGACCTGCTCGTCGAGGTGGTCGCGGAGAGCGACGAGCACCTCCTGGAGGTGGTGTCCACCGGCATCCGCGCCCTCGACGGCGTGCTGAGCGCGGAGACCTTCGTCTACCTGCGGCTGCGGAAGCAGACCTACGCCTGGGGCGTGCGCTGACCGGCTCCGGCGGCGTCCCGGCCCCCTGCCTGTGGCAGGACACGCTGCCGGCGGCCCCTGCTCGGCCGGCGCTCCCGGGAGACGCCCAGGTGGACGTCGCGGTCGTGGGAGGCGGGCTGACCGGCCTGTGGACGGCGTACTACCTGCTCCGCGCCGACCCCTCGCTCCGGGTGACCGTGCTGGAGGCGGAGACCGCCGGCTTCGGCGCCTCGGGCCGCAACGGCGGCTGGTGCTCGGCGCTGTTCCCCGCATCGCTGCCGAGGCTCGCGAGGCTCCCCGGCTCCTCGCCCGACGCGGCGCTGGCACAGCACCGCGCGATGCGGGCCACCGTCGACGAGGTGCTCGCCGTCTGCGCGGCCGAGGGCATCGACGCCCAGGCGCACAAGGGTGGCACCGTGTCCCTGGCCCGTACCGCCGCCCAGCTCGCGCGCGCCCGCGCGGAGGTGGCCGGGGCCCGGAAGTGGGGTCGCGGGGAGGACGACCTGCGGCTGCTGGACCGCGGGGAGGCCCTGGGTATGGTGGCCGCGTCGGGCGTCCTCGGCGCCCTGTTCACCCCGGACTGCGCCGCGCTGCACCCCGCGCGGCTGGTCCGCGGCCTGGCCGACGCAGTCCAGCGGCGCGGCGGCGCCCTGCACGAGCACACCCGGGTGCTCTCACTCGGCCCCGGTCATGCGCGGACGACCCACGGGACGGTCCGCGCCGACGTCGTGGTGCGCGCGACGGAAGGGTTCACCGCCGCTCTGCCCGGACTGCGCCGGTCGCTGGCGCCGGTCTACTCCCTGGTGGTCGCCACCGAGCCGCTGCCGTCCTCGGTCTGGGACGAGGTGGGACTCGCGGACCGGCCGACGTTCAGCGACCTGCGGCACCTGGTCGTGTACGGCCAGCGGACGGCCGACGGGCGGCTGGTGTTCGGCGGTCGCGGCGCGCCGTACCACGCCCGGTCCCGGGTGCGCCCGTCCTACGACCACGAGCCGCGGGTCTTCGACGCCCTGCGCAGGACCGTCGGCGCGATGCTCCCGGCACTGGAGGGGGTGCGGTTCACCCACGCCTGGGGCGGACCGCTCGGGATCCCCCGCGACTGGTGCGCGTCGGTGGGCCTGGACCGAACCACCGGCCTGGCCTGGGCCGGCGGCTACGTCGGCGACGGCGTGGCCACCACCAACCTCGCCGGCCGCACGCTTGCCGACCTCGTCCTGGGCCACGACACCGAGCTGGTCCGGCTGCCCTGGGTGGGCCACCGGTCCCGGCGCTGGGAGCCCGAGCCGCTGCGCTGGGCCGGCATCAACGCCGGTCTCCGGGCCATGCGGCTCGCCGACACCGAGGAGCGCCTCACCGGCCGCCCGAGCCGCATCGCCGCCCTGATGTCCCCCCTCGTCGGCGGCCGCTGACCCCGCCGACCTCTCAGCCCTGGCCCGCCGAGCCGTCAATGTTGGTGGGCTGGGCTGAGTCGCTGCCCACGGTCACCGGGTTTCGAGACGCCTCCGCTAGCGCTCCGGCTCCTCAACCGCCGGGGGATCGGCAGTCGACTAGCGATCCTGCGAGCCCACCGGTGGTTGAGGAGCGAGCTTGCGAGCGTCTCGAAACCACCGTCACAGCCGCGCTCGCGTCCTTGGGGGGGTCGAACCGCG
>JBIOUF010000227.1:0-7821 GCA_044866695.1 Nocardioidaceae bacterium
CCACTCCTGATCGGCGACCTCACCTACCCGCTCGCTTCGCTCGGGGTAGGTTCGGTCGCCGATGGACCCGACGCTGCTCGACGACGAGGACCTGCGCCGCGCGTTCGGCACGCCGACGCTGGAGCGAGGCCGGGACTACCTGCACCGCGGCCTGGTCGAGTCGGCCCAGACCCGGCTCGACGGGGACGGCGACCTGGAGGTGACCGGCTCCGTCGCAGGGTCCCGGCCCACCCCCTACGACTGCGTCGCCTGGGTGGCGCTGGCCCGCGACGGCCTGCGCATGTCGAGCCGGTGCACCTGCCCGGTCGGGGACGGCTGCAAGCACGCGGTCGCCCTGCTCCTGTGGGCCAGGCTGCGGCTCGCCGACGTCGCCCCGGCGCCGGTGTGGGAGCGCCGGCTGGCCTCGATCGTCGAGGAGCTCGAGGAGGAGCCGTCGGCCCGGGGCGGCAGCCCGCTCGCGCTGCTGGTCGACCTGCAGCGACCGCCGGGGGCCGGGCGGCCCCGGTCGTGGGCAGCGGCGTACGGGCCCACGCGTGGGTACCTGCGGCTCCGGCCGCTGACTCGCGGGGCCAGGGGCGGCTGGGTGCGCACCGGCGTGAGCTGGGTGGACGTGCCGTACCTCGAGCGGCGTGGTCACGACACCGGTCAGGCGCGGCTGCTCGCGGAGCTCGAGACGGTCCACCGCGTGACGACGCGGCAGCTCTACCCGGGCAGCAGCGGTCACCTGTCGCTCCAGGACTTCGGCCCGGGGCTGTGGCAGGTGCTCGGGCGGGCCGCCGAGGTCGGACTGGAGCTGGTGCCGGGCACGGGGCTGTCGTCGGTCACGGTCGCGGACGCGCCTGCGGAGCTCCGGGTGGACGTCAGCCGCGGCGAGTCCGCCTCCCACGTGATGGTCGGGGCACGGCTGCACGACGGGACCGGTGAGGGGTGGTACTCCGCCGCGGACCTGGACGTCCTGGGCGAGGACGGACACGGCGTGGCCCTGTGGGAGGCCGGCGACGGGTCCCGGGGCTGGGCGCTCACCCTGGCACCCCTGGCCCGCCCGGCCGGGCCACAGCTGCGCCGCCTGCTGGCCACCGGGGAGGCGCTGACCGTGCCGAGCGAGGTGGAGCCGCGGCTGGTGGAGGACTACCTGCCTCGGCTGCGCCGGCAGCTGCCGGTGGTGTCCTCGGACGGCTCGGTGCGGCTTCCCGAGGAGGTCGAGCCCAGGCTGGCGCTCACGGTCACCTGGGTCGCCGTCGACGAGGTCCGGCTGCTGTGGACCTTCCGCTACCGGGTCGGGTCCGACGACCGGGTCTACCGCACCGACGACACGCTGGGGGTGCGCGGGATCCGGCGACCCGACCAGGAGCAGGCTCTGGTCGACGCCCTGGTCCTCGACGACGACCAGGTCTACCGCCTGTTCGGCGGCCGGCGCCGCGTGCACGGACTGGTGCCGGAGCAGACCCTGCGCGACCTGGCGGCGGTGGCGTTCGCCACCGACGTGCTGCCCGCCCTGGAGGGCCAGGTCGAGCTGGAGGAGGTCGGCGCGCGGCCGGACTACCGCGAGGCGACCGGCACCCCGGTGGTTCGCTTCGCGCCTCGCGAGGGGCCGGCCGAGCCGGCCGCGCTCGGCCCGGGCCGCACGCCGGACTGGCTCGACCTCGAGGTGCTGGTCACCGTCGACGGTCACGCGATCGCGCTGGCCCACCTGCTGGAGGCCCTCACTCTCGGCAACCAGCGGCTGCTGCTGCCCGGTGGAGTGCACCTCCGGATCGACCGGCCGGAGTTCGCCCGTCTGGCCGAGCTGGTCGCGGCTGCGGCCGAGCTGGCCGAGCAGCCCTCCGACGGCGTGCGGGTCGGCAACCACGACCTGGGGCTGTGGGACGAGCTGGCGGAGGTCGGCATCGTCGACGCCCAGGCGGCGCAGTGGGTCCGCGCGGCCCAGGCCCTGCGCGGGCTCGACTCGCTCCCGGAGGTGCACCCGGTCGGCCTCGACATCGAGCTGCGCCCCTACCAGCTGGCCGGGTTCCGGTGGCTGGCGTTCCTCCGGCAGGCCGGGCTGGGCGGCATCCTCGCCGACGACATGGGGCTCGGCAAGACCGTGCAGGCGCTCGCCGTGGTGGCACACGCTCGCCGGGAGGGCGCCGACCCGTTCCTGGTCGTCGCGCCGACGAGCGTGGTGTCCACCTGGGCGCACGAGGCGGCCGCCTGCGCTCCCGGTCTCGTCGTCCGCACCGTCACCGAGGCGCAGGCCCGCCGCGGCGCCACGCTGGCCCGGCTGCACCACGGGGCCGACCTGGTCGTGACGTCGTACACGCTCTACCGGCTCGAGGTGGAGGCGTATGCCGCCCTGCCGTGGGGCGGGCTGGTCCTCGACGAGGCGCAGCTGGTGAAGAACCACCAGGGCAAGACCCACCAGGCGGTACGCCGCCTCCAGGTCCCGTTCCGGGTCGCCCTGACCGGCACGCCGATGGAGAACCGGCTCATGGAGCTGTGGTCGCTGCTGTCGATCGTCGCGCCGGGTCTGTACCCATGGCCCCGGCGGTTCGCGGAGACCGTGGCCGGCCCGGTCGAGAGGGAGGGAGACCGGCAGGCGCTGGAGCGGTTCCGGCGCCGGGTCCGGCCGTTCCTGCTGCGCCGCACCAAGGACGTGGTCGCCGCCGACCTGCCCCCCAAGCAGGAGCAGGTGCTGGAGGTCGCCCTCACCCCGAGGCACCGCCGCATCTACGACACCCACCTGCAGCGCGAGCGGCAGACCGTCCTGGGCCTGGTCGGCGACCTCGACCGGCATCGGGTGGCGATCTTCCGCTCGCTGACCCGGCTGCGCCAGCTCAGCCTGGACCCCGGGCTGGTGTCGGAGGAGTACGACGGCGTCCGCTCGGCGAAGGTCGACGTGCTGGTCGACCATCTGACCGAGCTGCTCGCCGAGGGCCACCGCGCGCTGGTGTTCAGCCAGTTCACCTCGTTCCTGCGGCGGGTCCGGGCGCGCCTGGACGACGAGGGCATCCGGTCGGCGTACCTCGACGGCGGCACCCGGCGGCGCGGTGACGTGGTGGCCGGGTTCCGGGAGGGCGAGGCCGCGGTGTTCCTGATCAGCCTCAAGGCCGGCGGTGTCGGGCTCACGCTCACCGAGGCCGACTACGTCTTCGTGCTGGACCCGTGGTGGAACCCCGCCGTCGAGGCGCAGGCGGTCGACCGGGCCCACCGGATCGGTCAGGATCGGCCGGTCATGGTCTACCGGCTGGTCTCCACGGGCACCGTGGAGGAGAAGGTGATGGCGCTCAAGGCCCGCAAGGCCGCGCTGTTCGCCGAGGTCCTGGACGCCGGCGGCGCCGCCGGGTCGGCCGTCCTGGACGCCGACGACGTGCGCGAGCTGCTGGCGCCGGTCGACCCCGACGACGGTTGAGCCCAGGCTCACACCGCCTTGGAGGCGATCCCGGCGACCTCCTCGAGGGCGGTCAGCTCGGCGTCCAGATGGCCGAGCAGGCGCTGCAGGTGGGGGGCGGTGCGGCGACAGCCGGTCAGGCCGAAGGCGAGCTGGTCGACGTAGGACACACAGGTGATGTTCAGCGCCTGGCCGTGCATGGGCACCGACAGCGGGTACATGCCGGTCATCCGGGCGCCGTCGAGGTAGAGCGGCCGGCGTGGGCCGGGCACGTTGGAGATCACCAGGTTGAACGGCGGACGCACGATGCCCTGCAGCCGCAGCAGCGGCACGAGCACCGACGGGCTGACCCCGATCCCGCTCATGGCGACGATCTGCAGCGGCGTCATCGAGGTGAGCGCCTGCTTGCCCCGCAGCATCGACCGGTGGACGGCTTCGAGGCGGTCCGCCGGGTCGCCGAGGTCGGTGCCGAGCTTCACCATGATGCTGCCGACGGCGTTCCCTCCGGAGGCGTCGCTCTTCGCGCCGCGGCCCCGGATGTTCACCGGCACCATGGCGACCAGGCTGTGGTCGGGCAGGGCGTCGAGCTCGGTGAGGTAGGCGCGCAGTGCGCCGCTGCACATCGCCAGGACCACGTCGTTGAGGGTCGTCCCGGCCGCCCGGCGCACCGCCTTGATGCGTTCCAGCGGCCAGTCCTCGGCCGCGAAGCGCCGGGCGCCGGTGATCGAGCGGTTCAGGATGGTCCGCGGTGCGGTGAACGACAGGGTGGTCGGCTCGTCCCGGACGCCGCGGTTGAGGGTGCGCACCAGGGCGCCGGGCAGGCCGGCCGCGTCGGCGGCGATGCCGACGGCGTCGCGCACGACGTTCAGCGGCAGCTCGAACAGCCCGGGGGAGGGGCTGCCCACCGTGGCCTGGTCGCCCTTGCTGCGGGCCGCGAACCAGGCCGGCATGTCCTGCTGGTCGGGATCGGGCGACAGGGTGTCCTGCAGCAGCCGCATGGCGCCGACGCCGTCGAGGACCGCGTGGTGGATCTTGGTGTACGTCGCGAACCTGCCGTCGGCCAGGCCCTCGATGTAGTGGGTCTCCCACAGCGGACGCTCGAGGTTGAGCTGGGTGCCGTGCAGCCGGCCGACCAGCTCCAGCAGCTCACGGACCCGGCCCGGCCGGGGCAGGGCGCTGTGCCGGACGTGGTGCTCCACGTCGAACTGGTCGTCGTCGGTCCAGAACCACTGCCCGGCCGTCGTGAGCGAGCGCACCGGCCGGCGCCGCAACAACGGCGCGATCTCCTCGGTGGCGATCGCGCCGTCGAACAGGCGGCGCACGAACTCGGGGTCCGCGTCGTCCGGCGGAGAGAACAGGTGCAGCCCGCCGACCTGCATCGGCTGGTTGCGCGACTCGGCGATCATGAACCCGGTCGAGGTCGGGTCCATCGGTATGGGCACGGGCGCTCCCTTGGTCGCGTGTCGTGGTCGCGTGCGGCGGCCCTGCTCGACGACAGCAGTGTCGTCGCGGCGATCCTTCCCGCTCACCGGGCCGCAGGCAAACTCGAGGGACCCACGGTTCGCCGGCTGGCCGCCGGGCCACCATCATGGCCCCGTGAGCGAGTCACGGTCCCGGGAGGCCGCGGCCTGGGAGGCCGCCTGGGAGACCGCGCTGTCGCGGGGCCGGATGTCGATGAGCGCCCGGCTGGAACGGCTGCGCTCGAAGGGCTGGCAGATCGGCCAGTGCGCGGTGGCCGCGGGTGTCGCCTGGCTGGTCGCGCACAACCTCCTGGGGCACCAGACCCCGTTCTTCGCGCCGATCGCGGCGGTGGTGTCGCTGGGCACGTCCTACGGCCAGCGGCTGCGGCGGGTCGTCGAGGTCACTCTCGGCGTGGCGATCGGCGTGCTGGTCGCCGACCTGATCGTCGTGTGGATCGGCAGCGGCTGGTGGCAGCTGACGCTGATCGTGGCGCTGGCCATGTCGACCGCACTGCTGCTGGACGCGGGCGGGCTGTTCGTGACCCAGGCCGCGGTCCAGTCCATCGTGATCACGACGCTCGCCGCCGGACCCGGCCAGGCGCTGCTGCGGTGGACCGACGCCCTGGTCGGAGGTGCGGTGGCGCTGGTGGCCGCCACGGTGGTGCCGCGGGCGCCGCTGCGCCGGCCCCGCGAGGAGGCGGCCCGGGCGGTCCGCCGGATCTCCACGCTGCTCCGCGGCGCGGCCGCGGGCATCCGGTCCGGTGACGTCGAGGCGACGCTGGCGCTGCTCGCGGACGCCCGGGCCACCGACGTGCTGGTCCGCGAGCTGCAGACCGCCGCGGACGAGGGGCTGGCCGTGGTGGCGTCGTCGCCGTTCCGGCTGCGGCACCGGGGGCATGTCCGCCGGGTGGCCGAGCTGGTCGAGCCGCTGGACTTCGCGCTGCGCAACACCCGCGTGCTGGTGCGCCGGGTCGCGGTGGCGGCGTACCGGGGACACCCGATCCCGCCGACGTACGCCGACCTGTGCGACCAGCTCGCCGGCGCCGTCGACCTGGTCGCGGAGGAGCTCGCCGCGAACCGTCAGGCCGAGGCCGCGCGGGGCCCCCTGCTGGCCCTCGGCGAGGCCACCGCGGCGGCGGAGCGCAGCGACGACCTGTCCGCCGAGGTCGTGCTCGCGCAGCTGCGCTCGCTGGTCGCGGACCTGCTCCGGATCAGCGGGATGGGCGTCCTGGAGGCGACCGACGCCATCCCGCCGCTGGTCTGGCGCGCCGGACCGTCGTCGGCGTCGTGATCGACCACGATGGGCCCATGTCGCACGTGCCGCCCGAGGAGCTCGGGGACGCCTCGGCGCTGCGGGCGCCGCGACGGTGGGCGCAGGGGTACGACCGCGGGCAGGTCGACGCGTTCCTCGCCGACCTGCACCGCGCGTTGCGCCACGACCCGCCCACCATGGCGCCCTACGAGGTCGCCGACCAGCGGTTCTCGGTGGTGCGGGGACGCGCCGGCTACGCGATGCGACCCGTCGACGAGTACCTCGACCGGGCGCAGGAGCTGCTGCGGTCGCGGCGTGGCGCCGACGACGCGCTGGCCGGCCTCGACGGCCGGGAGCTCCCCCGGACCAGCCGCGCGGCGCGCTGGGTGTACGCCGTGGCCGCGCTGCTCGTGGTGGGCATCGTCGTGGCGGTGCTGCTCGTCGTGTGAGCCTCCGGCCGCTCAGCCGGCGTGCACGAGATGCGCCTGCCAGGCCTCGGACGGCTGGCCCGCGGCGGCGTACACCGCCTCGGCGACCCGGTCGGGGTGGAAGGGCGAGCCTTCGTCCGACGGGTCGAGCAGTCCGTCGACGGTCACGGACACGGCCCGGATCCCGTCCGGCGCGAGCGTCGCGTCCAGGCTGAGGACGAGGTTGCGCAGGCCGGCCTTCTGCACCCCGAGCGAGGCGGCCTGCGGTGACGGGCGGTCGGCCGCGGCGCTTCCGGTGGCGGTGACCCGGGACCCGGCCCGCATCCGGGGCCGTGCGGCCTGCACGGCGGTCAGCAGCGCGCCGACCCCCAGGGTCACGTCCTGGGCGAGCTCGGCGGCGGTCAGCTCCAGAGGGTTCCTGGGCCGGTAGGCGCTGGGGTTGAAGTGCAGCACCCCGACGTACCGGCCGGCGGTGAGCCGCTCGACCGCCTCGCCGGTGGCGCCGGCGTCGGTGAGGTCCACCGCCGCCCACGTCGCGGCCACCCCGGACTCCCGCAGCGAGTCGGCCAGCCCGGCTAGCTGCTCCTTGCCGCGTGAGAGCAGCGCGGCGTCGAAGCCCTCCCGGCCGAACCGGCGGGCGACCGCCCCCCCCACTCCGGGACCGGCGCCCACCACGACGACCACCGGGTTTGCCATGGGATGACACTAACTTGGGTCTCATGGCGCCCGGACGGATCCCCGACCGCTCCACGTCGGCGCGCCGGACCCGGTGGGTGCTGCACTTCGACCTGGACGAGTTCATCGCCGCGGTCGAGGTGCTGCGCAGGCCGGAGCTGGCCGGCCTTCCCGTGGTCGTCGGCGGCCGGGGCGACCCGACGCAGCGAGCGGTGGTGTCGACCGCGTCGTACGAGGCACGCGAGTACGGCGTCGGCTCGGGCATGCCGCTTCGCACGGCGGCCCGCCGGCTGCCCGAGCACGCGGTGATCCTGCCGGTGGACGGGCCGGCCTACGACGCCGCCTCCGCGGACGTGATGGAGGTGCTGCGCGGGTTCGGCGAGCCGGTGGAGGTGCTGGGCTGGGACGAGGCGTTCATCGGCACCGACGTCGAGGACCCCGACGCGCTGGCCCGCGCGGTCCAGGCCAGGGTGCTGCAGGAGACCCGCCTGCACTCCAGCATCGGCATCGGGGACAACAAGCTGCGGGCCAAGATAGCCACCGGGTTCGGCAAGCCGCGCGGCATCGGCCGGCTCACCGAGGAGACCTGGGAGGAGGTCATGGGGGACCGGCCCACCGACGCGCTGTGGGGAGTCGGCA
>JBIOUF010000228.1:0-4572 GCA_044866695.1 Nocardioidaceae bacterium
GGGGAACAGGATGGTCTCGCGGATCCCGGCCCCCGTGAGCAGCATGACCAGCCGGTCCACACCCATCCCCATCCCCCCGGCCGGGGGCATCCCGAACTCCATGGCGCGCAGGAATGCCTCGTCGAGCTCCATCGCCTCGGGGTCGCCGGCCGCGGCCAGCAGCGACTGCGCCTCGAGCCGCTCCCGTTGCACGACGGGGTCGTTGAGCTCGGAGTACGCCGGCGCCAGCTCGACGCCGTTCACGACCAGGTCCCACGCCTCGTTGACGCGCGGTCGCGACCGGTGCGGCTTCGCCAGCGGCTTGACCTCCGCCGGGTAGTCCATGACGAAGGTGGGGGCGACCAGGTGGTCCTCGACGAGCTGCTCGAAGAGCTCCACGACGATCTCGGCCTCCCCCCATTGGGGCTGGAGAGCGACCGAACGCGCGTCGGCGATCCGGCGCAGGGTCGCGGCGTCGGTCGCAGGCGTGACCTGCTCGCCGACGGCGTCGGAGACCAGGTCGTGGATGGCGGCCCGACGCCATTCCCCCTCGAGGTCGATCTCGGAGCCGTCGCGGGCCGGCACCACCGTGCGCCCGACGGCTCGCGCGGCGTCGACGACCAGGGCACGGGTGAGCTCCATCATGCTGAACTGGTCGCCGTAGGCCTCGTAGGCCTCCAGCATCGAGAACTCCGCGGCGTGCGTGGAGTCCAGCCCCTCGTTGCGGAAGGTCCGGCCGATCTCGTAGACCCGGTCGACGCCGCCGACCAGGGCCTTCTTGAGGTCCAGCTCGAGGGCGATGCGGAGCAGCATGTCCTGGTCGAAGGCGTTGAGATGGGTGCGGAACGGCCTGGCCGCCGCCCCGCCGTTGGTCAGCTGGAGGATCGGGGTCTCCACCTCGACGTACCCGCGGTCGTGGAGGGTGGCCCGCAGGCTGCGCAGCACGGTGGCCTTGGTGCGCACCATCCGGCGGGCGTCCGGCCGCACGATCATGTCGACGTACCGCAGCCGGACCCGCGCCTCGTCGGAGAGCGGGCGGTGCTCGTTGGGCAGCGGTCGCAGCGTCTTGGCGGCGAACGACCAGGCGTTCGCCCGCACCGACAGCTCCCCGCGCCGGCTGGTGACCACCTCGCCGGTCACCGAGACGAGGTCGCCGAGGTCGACCAGGTGCTTGAAGCCGTCCAGGGACTCCTCGCCGAGGTCGGCCTGCGACAGCATCGCCTGCAGCTCGGTGCCGTCGCCCTCGCGCAGCCGGGCGAAGCAGAGCCGGCCGGTGTTGCGCAGGAAGATGACCCGCCCGGCGACCGACACCTCGTCGCCGGTGCGGGTGTCCGGCGGGAGCTCGCGGCCGTCGTAGGCCTGGCGTACCTCCGCCAGCGTGTGGGTGCGCGGCACGGTGACCGGGTACGGCGGCGGGCCCGTGGCCAGCAGACGCTCGCGCTTCTCGCGGCGGACCCGGATCTGCTCGGGGAGGTCGTCGCCCGGCGGTGGCCCCGGAACGGGCGGGGTGGGGGACGGCGCGGTCACGAGGCCCCAGCCTATGGGGAGTCAGCAGTTGCGCCGGAACACGATGCCCAGGCCGAGCAGGGTGAGCCACGGCGAGTGGACGCCGACGCGGGTGCACTCCTGGAGGACCAGGGGCGCGAGCCCGCCCGTGGCGATCACGGTGACGTCGTCGGGCCGGAGGCCCAGCTCCTCGGTCATCCTGGCGACGATGCCGTCGACCTGGCTGGCGAAGCCGTAGAGGATGCCGCTCTGCAGCGCCTCGACGGTGTTCTTCGCGATCACCGACCGGGGCCGCAGCAGCTCGACCTTGCGCAGCTGTGCGCCCCGCCGGCCCAGTGCCTCCAGCGATATCTCGATGCCCGGCGCGATGGCGCCGCCGACGTACTCGCCGCGGGCCGACACCACGTCGAAGGTGGTGGCCGTGCCGAAGTCCACCACGATGGCTGGTCCGCCGTACAGCTGGGCGGCGGCCAGGGCGTTGACGATCCGGTCCGACCCGACCTCGCGCGGGTTGTCCATCAGCACCGGGACGCCGGTGCGGACACCGGGCTCCACCACCACGTGCGGCACGTCGCCGTAGTAGGTGCGCAGCATCTCCCGCCACTCGTGCAGCACGGCCGGCACGGTGCTGCATACCGCCACGCCGTCGAGTGGCTTGTCGACGACGGAGTGGTCGAGCAGGGAGCGGACCAGCGCGCCCCACTCGTCTGCGGTGCGGCGCTCGTCGGTCGCGACGCGCCAGTGGTCCAGCACGTCGCCGTCCACCAGCAGCCCGAGGGTGGTGTGGCTGTTGCCGATGTCGGCGCAGAGCAGCATCAGCGGCCCAGGTGTACGGCGACGTTGTCGATCAGCCGGGTGGCGCCGACTCGTCCCGCGACCAGCAGCCGCCCCTCGCCCCGCGACGGCGCTTCGGTGAGGTCGGGCGCGGCGAGCTCCAGGTAGTCCACGGCGACGCCGGGCTCCGCGTCCAGGACCGCCCGCGCCGCGTCCAGAGCGGCCTGCGGGCCGTCCGGAGCCGCGGCGGCACCGGCCCGCAGCGCGCGGCTGAGGGCGAGGGCGGAGGCTCGCTCGTCGGCGGACAGGTACCGGTTGCGCGACGACAGAGCCAGCCCGTCCCGCTCCCGGACGGTCTCCGCGCCGACCACCTCGACCCCCAGGCACAGGTCGGCGGCCAGCTGCCGGACCATCACCAGCTGCTCGTAGTCCTTCTCACCGAAGACCGCGAGGTCCGGGCGGACCAGGCCGAACAGCTTGGCGACGACGGTCGCCACGCCGCGCAGGTGTCCCGGCCGCGCCGCCCCCTCCAGCCGCCAGCGACCCAAGCCTGGGTCCACGGTGACCACCGGCTCGCCGCCGGGGTACACCTCCTCGACGCCGGGAAGGAACACCACGTCCACACCCTCGCGAGCGCACACCGCGAGGTCGGCGTCGGGGGTGCGCGGGTACCGGTCGAGGTCCTCCCCCGGGCCGAACTGCATCGGGTTGACGAAGATCGAGGCGACCACGGCGTCGGTGGGGCCCACCAGGCGGCGCGCCTCGCGGAGCAGGGCGGCGTGCCCGTCGTGGAGCGCGCCCATCGTCGGCACGAACGCGACGCGGCCGCCGGCCTTGCGGACCGGCTCCAGGGCGCTGCCGAGCTCGGCCCTGGTGCGGGCGACCTCAGGGACGGTCACGTCTGGTCGGCGCGGATGGTGCCTGGGCGGGCGGAGGCGGTCGGTGAGGGCATCGGCAGCGCGTCGTCGAGGATGCCGACCAGCTTGGCGGCGCGGATCGGCAGCAGCCGACCGTCGAGCGCGGCGCGGTTGGCGGTGGCCCGGGCCATGGCGACGTAGGAGGGCAAGGTGTGCGGCGCGGTGGCGGCGATGTCGCGCAGGTGGGCGCGGACGGTCTCGACGTCGCCGCGGACGATCGGCCCGGTCAGCGCGTCGTCGCCGATCTCCAGGGCGTTGTCCAGCGCCGCGGTCAGCAGCGGTCGCAGGGTCGCGGCGGGGTCGTCGGCGCCGGAGTCGCGCAGCAGCTCCATGGCCTCGGCGACGAGGGTGACCAGGTGGTTGGCGCCGTGGGCCAGCCCGGCGTGGTAGAGGGTGCGCTTGGACTCGGGCACCCACACCAGGCGGCCGCGCAGGTCGGAGACCAGCACCTCGGCGGTCGCCACGCAGACCGGGTCGTCGGCGGTGACGCCGAAGGCGCAGCCGGGCAGCCTGGGCAGGTCGACCGAGGTGCCGGTGAACGTCATGGCCGGGTGCAGCGCGAGCACGTGAGCGCCCACGTCGGCCGCGGGACGCAGCACCGCCAGCCCGTGCCGGCCCGAGGTGTGCGCGACCATCTGGCCCTTCCGGATCGCCCCCGACGCGGCCAGCTGGGTCACCACGTTGCCGAGCATGTCGTCGGGGACGGTGAGGAGCAGCAGGTCGCAGGCGCGGGCGACGGCGGTGGGCTTGAGAACCGGTACGCCGGGCAGCAGGGCGGCGGCTCGGCCCCGCGATGCGTCGGACTCGCCTGCGACGGCCACGATCTGGTGGCCTGCGGCGGCCAGCGCGGCTGAGAGAACGGCGCCGACCCGGCCGGCACCGACAACCCCGATACGGGTCATTGCGGTCTGCCTTTCGTTCCAGTCCCGAGGCCGGGTACCGGACGCATTCATGGCTTCACCTGCAAGGATACGGCCGGCGTCTCACACCGGGAACCCGCGCGCACGGTGGTGGTCGTCACAGCCATCGGTGGACCGTGCCCAGGTCCCGCTGGTTTCGAGACGCCTCCGCTAGCGCTCCGGCTCCTCAACCAGCGGTGTCGATGGTTGAGGAGCGAGCTTGCGAGCCCCCCGGTGGTTGAGGAGGGCGAGCTCGCGAGAGTCTCGACTTGGGCTGAGGAGCGAGCTTGCGAGCGTCACGAAGCCAACCACCGACCCTGGGGCCGAGACCGTGCCCAGGTCCCGCTGGTTTCGAGACGCCTCCGCTAGCGCTCCGGCTCCTCAACCAGCGGTGTCTGTGGTTGAGGAGGGCCCACCGGTGGTTGAGGAGGGCGAGCTCGCGAGCCCGTCTCGAAACCACCGGCACGAGGGCTGGGACCCAGCCAGACGCAGGTGGT
>JBIOUF010000229.1:0-14594 GCA_044866695.1 Nocardioidaceae bacterium
TGGTCAGCTCGGCCTGCAGTCCGACCGTGCCGTTTGTCCCGGACTCTCGTGATGCCTCCGATGCCGAGTTCGGACTGTGGAAGGTCGTGCTCACGGGGTGTCACCTCGCTGGTTCGGGCTGGCGGCGCAGTTGCGGCGGGACTTGGCGCGTTGGAGGCGTCCGCGCTCCTCGCGCTCCCGCTCGTCGAGGACACGGGTGATGGACGCCGACTCTGCGGCCAACCGGGGGAGGACTACGTTCTCCAAGGCGTTGACCTGACGGGTGGCTTTGGCAATCTCCGAGGCCAGACGCCGAATCGTCAGCTCGAGGGCGCACACGTCGAGCAGGCGCTCGAGGTACTCCTCGTAGGCCTCGGCCACGGCGTCGACCGGAGTCGAGACCACCACCGTCGCCCAGCCGCGGTGACGCGGGTCGTGTCGGACCGTCGACCGGGTCAGCGAGAACAGCGGAACACCGGCGACGGTCCGCGAGCTCAGCGCGATCCGGATGCGGTCGGCCGACCCCAGACCGGCTGATCGGACCGCCACATTCCCGTCGGTGTCGATCGCTCGGTTCAAGACGTCGTGTGCCCGTACCGCGAGCTCCCCCAGGTCGGTCAGCTCCGAGAGCAGGTCGCGACGCAGGGCAGCGAACTCGCGGATGAGGGCGGTTCGCTTGTCCATGATCAGGTTGCGACCCTGCTCGGCGAACGCCCTCTGCGCCCGGCGCTGCAGCAGCTCGGTCCGGGTCGCGGTGACCGTCGACATCAACCGCCGTCCGCGCCGTCGCCCCGACCATCGCCGGCACCGCCGGCCCTCACGCGTTCCTGCACCGCCGTGGCGGATGGGTGGGTCATCGGAGACGTGCCTCCCGGTCGGATGGACCGGAGGTCTCTCCCACCCAGTGGCACTGGGCTCAGTCGCCGGGCCCTTGGCGGGTCCGTGATGTCGGCAACCGAATGACGCTGTTGGGATACTCCCCTCCGCGGGGTGTACGAACGACAATACGCGAAGTGCATTACGGGTGTCAACCTCGCGACCCGACGAATCCCAAGAACGTCGAGGAGCGCCGTGAGCCCCCCGTGCGCCCCACGTAGTGGGCCACTGAGCCGACTTCGTCGGCGAGACCAGGAACGGTAGATGACCGTAGGCCGGGGCAGCCTGCCGGCTCGACCGCGAGCCGTGCGCCGGTCTCGCGCACCGTGACCGACCACCAGCCCCGTCCACGAGCCCGTCGAGCCCGGGACGGCCTCGAGCCCGCCGAACGCGTCGAGGAGCAAAGCGGCTCGGGCGGCAGTCGGAGCGAGAGCGCGGAGGTCGAGCGAGCCGGGGCTGGGGTGACCGCTCCCCTTGGGCGGACTTGCTGGTCGGTTCATGGAGTGCTGGCACTCCGGGCCCGAGCCAGCGGCTCCTGTCGCGCGTGCGATGCGCTCGAGGGATGGGATCAGGTGACGAGATCGATCGTGCACCGCAGCCCGCTGGCTCGGGCCAGCTTCGCGTCGCAGGTGATCACGGGACCGGCGAGGCGCTCTGCTAGGGCGACGTAGGCAGCGTCGTAGGCACTGAGGTTGTCGCGGAGTTCCCAGATGCGTTGTAGCAGGGGTGCAAGGGGCATGCGTCGAATCGGGAACCCGGCCAGGTGGCGCAGTGCCCCTGGGACAGCCCGCTGCAGCGCTGGGCTGGGCCGGCTCAGTCCGCGCAGTGCAGAGACGATCTCGGCGTCCAGGTGGGCCGGCGCGAACAGTGCGTCTCCGAGCGCCAACCGGGCGGCGACGGCTCCTCGCCGTGGATCATCGGCGGCGTAGAAGGCGACGAGAACCGATGCGTCGACCACAGCGAGGCTCACGATGCCTCGCGCACCTCGCGGACCGCGGTGGCGGCATCCTCCAGGGTCACGCCGATGCCTGTCGGCGGTTCGTACGACGCGACGTACCGTTCGAGCTTCGTCGCCTGGGCTACTTCGGTGAGACGTTCGACGACGAAGGCGGACAAGGACTGTCTGTTGGTTTTCGCCGCCTCAGCCAGCGCCTCGTAGACGTCATCCGGTACGTCGCGCAGGTTCATCCGCCTCATGGTGCCATTGTGGCACCAGGCTGACCTGGTTCAGGAAGGGGCTGCGTCGTCGAGCCCCTGACGAGGTTCGGCGAACCTCCGAGAATCCCTTCCTTCCAGAGCTCGTAGGCGCGAATGCCTGCAGCACCTCAGCTTCCGTGCGTCGGTGCTGGTCGCACCGGGTCGCGTCGTCGCCGTCCTCGCATACCTCGCCGGGCGCCCGCCGCGGCCCTGTCACAGGTGCCGCACAGGCGGCCGCCACCGACCACCCAGGAAGCGCTGGGACGGTGAGGCTGTCGGAGTCGAGGAGTGATCGTGGACGACGTAGCCAGCAGCGGCAACCCGCCCAGTGGTAGCCCGCCCAGCGGCAACCCGCATAGTGGCGACCAGCACAGTGGCAACCGGTGGGAGCCGGGGCCACCGGCCGAGGGTGGCCGGGTCACGGTGCCCGACCGAGAGCCCGCGCCACCGTCCGCCCCGCCGCACACGGCGGCCCCGGTCGAGCGCACGCCGGACCGGGACCGGCGGCAGTGGCTGTCCACGGGCCGCGCCGGCGTGGCCGGGGCCGCCGCCGCGGTGCTGGTCGTGGTCGGTGGTGGCGGGTTCGCGCTGGGCCGGGTGACCGCGTCCGACGGCACCGTGCCGGCGTTCACCGACCAGGACGGACGTAATGTGGGTCGAGGCGCCGACGGCCTCGACGGCTTCGACGGGCAGCAGGGCCTGGTCCCCCCCGGCCAGCCCGGCACGGACGGCCAGGTCCCCGATGACGGCGGACCGTCCGGCGACGGGGAGCCCTCGGCCGGCACGGACACGTGACCGCTCGATGACCGCCGTCGCGTCCCCGCACCTGCCGGCCGGCTGGGAGGCCGGCCGGCCCGGCCTGGGCCGGCGCGCCCGACGGGACGCCGCCGTCCGCCTCGGGGCCGCCGCGACGCTGTGGCTCTCGGTGATGCTGGTCGCCTACTGGTGGGCGGCGGACCGCGGCCTTTCCGACCTCGGCGGGTGGGCCGGCGGGCTGACCTCGGTGGGCCGGCTCGCGGGCCTGCTGGCCTCGGTGCTGCTGCTGGCCCAGGTGCTGCTGATGGCTCGGCTTCCGGTGCTGGAGTCGGCGTTCGGCCAAGACCGGCTCGCCCGGCTGCACCGCCTGGTCGGGTTCACCTCGTTCACTCTGATGCTCGGTCACATCGCCGCGATCGTGTGGGGCTACGCCGCCGGCCGGATCTCGAGTACGCCGGCGACGCTGTGGCAGCTGACCTGGGACTACCCCGGCATGCTGCTGGCGGTTGCCGGCACCGCCTGCCTGTGCCTGGTGGTGGTCACCAGCGTCAGGGCGGCGCGCCGGCGGCTGCGCTACGAGTCCTGGCACCTGCTGCACCTGTACGCCTACCTCGGGGTCGGCCTGGCCCTTCCGCACCAGCTGTGGAGCGGCCGGGACTTCGTGACCTCCCCGGCCCGGGCGACGTTCTGGTGGACCGCGTGGGCCGCCGCCGCGGCCGCCGTGCTGGTCTGGCGGGTCGGCCTGCCGGTCCTGCGCAGTCTCCGGCACCGGCTCGTGGTCACCTCCGTGGTGCACGAAGGTCCCGGCGTCGCGTCGGTGTACCTCACCGGTCGTCGCCTCGACCGGCTCCCGGTCGAGCCGGGCCAGTTCCTCACCTTCCGCTTCCTCGGCCGGCCCGGATGGACCCGCGCCAACCCCTACTCGCTCTCCGCCGCGCCGGACGGCCGCAGCCTGCGGATCACCGTGCAGGCCGTCGGCGACGGCAGCACCGCGACGATGTCGCTGCGGCCGGGCACGCGGGTGCTGGTCGAGGGTCCCTACGGGCGGCTCGGCCCGCGCGCCAGGAGCCGCCGCAAGGTTGTGCTGATGGGCGCCGGCGTCGGTGTCACGCCCCTGCGCGCCCTGGCCGAAGGGCTCGACTACGCGCCGGGCGAGGCGGTGCTGCTGCATCGCTACACCCGCGACCCGTTGTTCGCCGGCGAGCTCGACGCTCTGGTCGGGGAGCGGGGGCTGCGCGTGGTGCGGCTACCCGGGCCGCGGCGTACCGACGGGTCCTGGCTCGGCGCCGGCGTCCCGCCGATCTCGGACCTCGACGCGCTGCGCGGCTGGGTCCCCGACCTGGCCGAGCGCGACGTCTACGTCTGCGGCCCGGAGCGCTGGACGGCGCTGGTCCGCCGTGACCTGCTGGCGGCAGGCGTGCCGCCGGACCGGGTCCACGTCGAGACGTTCGGCTGGTGAGGAGCATGAGACGCATCGTGCTGTGGGCGCTGAGCACCGTGACCGTCCTGGTCCTGCTGTTCGGCTACCACACGTCCACCTCGGCCACGCTCGCCTCCGGCAGCCCGGCCGCGGTTCGGTCCGGCGCGGAGCCGGGTGGCTCCAGCGACGGCTCGGGCTCGGGCGAGACGGTGACGGGCCCAGTGGTGTCCACCCAGTGGGGACCCGTGCAGGTGCAGCTGACCATGGACGCCGGCGCCATCGCCGGGGTGGACGTGCTGCAGTACCCCGACGGCAACCCCAGGGACAGCGAGATCAACTCCTACGCGCTGCCCGTCCTGGTCCAGGAGACGATCGACGCGCAGAGTGCCGACATCGACATGGTCAGCGGCGCCACCGTCACCAGCGACGGGTACATCCGCTCCCTGCAGGGCGCCCTGGACCGGCTGGGCGCATGACCACCGGCACGTCGAGCCGTCAGTCGTGGGGGGCCGAGCCGGCAGCGCTGGTGGGTCGAGCCGTCGAGGGTGGTGCGCCGACCCGAGCCGTGCCCCGCGGGCCGGCCAGCCCCGACACGCTGGTACGGCGCCGGGTCGCACACGTGATGGGGATGCCGGTCAGCCTCGCCCTGCGTGGCCGGCACGCCGACGACCTGCACGGGAGCGCTACCTGGCACCAGACGATGGCCGAGCTGCGCCGCCTCGACCGGGTGTTCAGCACCTACCGCGACGACTCGTTCGTCTCCCGGCTGGCCAGAGGCGAGGCGGACGTGCGGGACTGCCCCGCCGAGGTGGCCGAGGTCCTGGCGCTCGGCGAGCGGGCCCGGGTGGAGTCCGGCGGCGCCTTCGACGTGCTCCGGCCCGGCCCGGACGGCGGCCGGATCCTCGACCCCAGCGGGGTGGTCAAGGGCTGGGCCGTCGAGCGGGCGGCGGCACCGCTGCGCGCGCTGTCCGGCACCGACTTCTGCCTGTCCGCCGGCGGGGACATGGTCTGTCACGTCGCCGGCCCGGACCGCCCGGCCTGGCGGGTCGGCGTCGAGGACCCCCTCGACCCGGCCCGCATCGTGGCCCGGGTCGAGGTCCGCGACGGGGCTGTGGCGACGTCCGGGCCGGCCCACCGGGGCGCACACCTGGTCGATGCCCGGACCGGTCGCGTCCCCCCGGCGCTCGCCGCGGTCACCGTCGTCGCCGCGGACCTGACCTGGGCCGACATCGACGCCACCGCCGCCTTCGCGCTCGGCGCGGGCGCGGTCGGCTGGCTTCGCACCCGTCCCGGCCGGCGCGGTGTCGTCGTGCACGCCGACGGCACGGCGGAGGTGTTCGGCCCGCCCGCCGTGCCGACGCCTGGAGCGTGCAGCGGCCAGAGGCACGCGGTGAAGCCGGAGCCCGGGGTCGCCGTCATCGCGGTCGGGGTCCCGCATCCGTCGTACCCCGTCGTGAGCGGCGCCGCGGGACCTCCTGCGCGAGCTCGACCACGAACCCGTCCGGGTCCGCGACGTGCAACGTCCGGTGCCCCCAGGGCCGGTCGGTCGGTCCGCTGAGGACCGGCACGTCCAGCGCCGCCAGCCGGCGGGACTGCGCGTCCACGTCGGGGACCAGGAACACGATCTCCGCGGCCGGGCCCGGCGCCACGGGTCGGCCGGTCAGCCACGCGGCGCGGCGGGCCTCGTACAGCCCCAGCCGGGTGTGCCCGGTCGCGAACTCGGCGTAGCCGGCGTCGCAGAACCTGTACGGGACGCCGAGGACGTCTCGGTAGAACCCGATCGACGCGGTGAGGTCGGCGACGTAGAGGATGACGTACCCCAGCCGGTCCACCGGTGCAGGCTAGGCGACCGCGGTGCGCCGGTGCGCAGCCGCTGGTGGACGGGGTACTAGGTTGGTGCCGTGGTGGAGGTCATCGAAACCTCCGGACTGACCAAGCGTTACCCGCGCGTGACGGCGCTCGACCAGCTCGACGTGACCATCGGGGACGGCGTCACCGGACTCGTGGGCGCGAACGGCGCCGGCAAGTCGACGATGATCAGGATCCTGCTCGGGCTGACCGAGGCCACCAGCGGGTCGGCCCGGGTCCTCGGGCACGACGTCGCGACCGACGGTGCCTTGATCCGCTCCCTGGTCGGCTACATGCCCGAGCACGACTGCCTGCCCGCGGACACGTCCGCGAGCGACCTGGTCGTGCACATGGGGCAGATGTCCGGGCTGCCCTACCCGGCCGCCAGGGAGCGGGCGTCCGAGGTGCTGCGGCACGTGGGGCTGGCCGAGGAGCGCTACCGGCCCATGGGCGGCTACTCCACCGGCATGAAGCAGCGGGCGAAGCTGGCCCAGGCGCTGGTCCACGACCCGCGGCTGGTGCTGCTGGACGAGCCGACCAACGGGCTGGACCCGTCCTCCCGTGACGACATGCTCGCGCTGGTCCGCCGCGTCGGCACCGAGTTCGGCATCGCCGTCCTGGTCACCTCCCACCTGCTCGGTGAGCTCGAGCGGATCAGCGACCATGTGGTGGTGCTCGACAGCGGGCGGTTGCTGCGCTCGTCGGCCACCACGGAGTTTCTGCATGCGACCGGCAGCCTGCTGGTCGAGGTGCAGGGCCGCACCGACGCGGACCGGCTGCTCGGGCAGGCCCTGGTCGACGCGGGGCTTCGGGCCTGGCCGGCCGACGGCCGGATGGTCGAGGTCGAGATCCGCGACGACAGCACGCGCGACGTGGTCCGCGACGTCACCGTCGACCTCGGGCTCGGGCTGGTCCGCATGCAGGAGCGGCACCACCGCATCGAGGACGTCTTCCGGGAAGGAGGCGCCGGGAGTGTCCAGCCGGTCTGAGTCGGCGGGCGCGGCACCGGGGAGCCGGACCGCGGTCATCCACGACCTCGGCTACCGCCCGTACGGCGGACCGAGGCTCGGTGGCGGTCCGATGGCGTGGGCGTTCTTCCTCACCGGGCTGCGCAACTGCTTTGGGCTGGGCCGGTCCGCCAGGTCGAAGATCCTGCCGATGGGCCTGCTCGCGATGATGCTGCTGCCGGCGCTGATCCTGGTCGGGGTCCTGGTGCAGGCCCGGAAGATCCTCGAGCTCGACGAGCAGATCGTCGCCTACTCCGTGTACCCGATCACGACCCAGCTGCTGATCTCGGTGTTCGTGGCCGCGCAGGCCCCTGCCCTGGTCTCCCGCGACCTCCGCTTCGGCACGATCACGCTGTACCTCGCCCGGCCGTTGCGCCGGTCGACGTACGTGCTGGTGCGGCTGGCCTCGCTGACCACGGCGACGTTCGTGCTCATCGGCGCTCCCCTGCTGCTGCTGTACGCCGGTGGCCTGCTCGCCGACCTGCCGGCCGGGCGCGAGACCGGACGCTTCCTCGCCGCCGTCGTCGGGGCGCTGCTGCTGGCGACCTGCCTGTCGTGCCTGGCCGCTCTCGCCGCGGCGACCACGGTCCGCCGAGGACTCGCCGTCGCCACGGTCATCGTCGTGCTGCTGGTCAGCTACACCATGGTGTCGACGGTGCAGGGGATCTCGCTGGACTCCGGCCACGACACGGTGGGCGAGGTGGCCGGACTGTTCTCGCCGTACACGCTGGTCGACGGGGTGCAGGTGTTCCTCTTCGACTCCCCCAGCGGGACCCCGACCCCACCCGACGGAGCCGCCATGGGCGTGCTCTACCTGGCCGCCCTCGCGGTCACCGTCCTCGGCTCGGTCGGCGCCATGCTGCTGCGCTACCGGCGGGTGGCGGCGTGACGACGTTCCAGCTCGACCATGTCTCCCGGTGGTACCGCAACGTCGTCGCCGTGAACGACGTCTCGATGACGATCGGGCCCGGCGTGACCGGGCTGCTCGGGCCGAACGGCGCGGGCAAGTCGACGTTGATCGCGCTGATGTCGGGGTTCCTCGCGCCGTCGTCGGGCTCGGTCAGCCTCGACGGTGAGCCACTGTGGCGCAACGAGCAGGTCTATCGCCGGATCGGCCTGGTACCGGAGCGGGAGGCGCTCTTCGACTACCTGACCGGCCGGCAGTTCGTGGTGGCCAACGCCGAGCTGCACGGGTTGGCCGACCCCGGTGCGGCGGCGCAGCGGGCGGTCGCGCTGGTGGAGATGACCGACGCGCAGGACCGGGTGATCGGGACGTACTCCAAAGGGATGCGGCAGCGGATCAAGATGGCGTCGTCACTGGTGCACGACCCGGCCGCGCTGCTGCTGGACGAGCCCTTCAACGGCATGGACCCGCGCCAGCGGATCCACCTGATGGGGCTGCTGCGCGAGATGGGCGCCGAGGGCCGCACCGTGCTGTTCAGCTCCCACATCCTGGAGGAGGTCGAGCAGGTGGCCCGCCAGATCGAGGTCGTGGTCGCGGGACGACACGCCGCCTCCGGCGACTTCGGGGCGATCCGGAGGCTGATGACCGACCGGCCCAACCGGTTCGTGCTGCGCACCTCCGACGACCGCGTGACGGCCTCGACCCTGCTCGCCGACCCGTCGGTGCGCGGCGCCCGGCTCCGGTCGGAGGGAGGCATCGAGGTGGAGGCGTCGGACTTCGGCCGGTTCACCGAGGTGCTTCCGGTCCTGGCTCGCCGTCACGGGGTCCGGCTGTTCGAGGTCACCCCGACCGACGAGTCACTCGAGAGCGTCTTCGCCTATCTGGTGTCAGCATGACAAGAGAGCGAAGCCGCATGACAGCTGTGGTGTCGCCGACGATCGTCCGGCTCGGGGCCCGCAGTGTGTTCGGCCGCCGCCGCGGCCTGCTGCTGTTCCTGCTGCCGGTGCTGTTGGTCGGGCTGTCCGTGCTGGTCCGGGCGCTGGTCGGGCAGGACCTGGAAGCCGCCCAGCACACGATGTACGGCCTCGGCCTGACAGTGGTCGTCCCGCTGGTCGCCCTGCTCGCGACCACCGGCGTGCTCGCTCCGGAGATCGACGACGGCTCGATCGCCTACCTGCTGGCCAAGCCGATCTCCCGGTACACCATCGTGGCCAGCAAGCTCGTCGTCGCAGCGACCTGCGTCGTGGTGTTCGCCGCCGTGCCCATGCTGGTCGCCGGCGTGGTCCTGCTGCCGGACCGACCCAGCCTGGGCACCTCGTTCGCGCTCGGCTCACTGGTCGGTGGTCTGGCCTACTGCGCGCTGTTCGCGTGGCTGTCGGTGCTGACCCGGCACGCCGTGGTGTTCGGCCTGGTGTACCTGCTGATCTGGGAGGGGCTGCTGGGCAACCTGCTCGACGGGGTGCGGTGGCTCAGCGTCACCCGGTGGGCCGGCGCGATCATCGACGAACTGGCTCCGAGCATCGCCCTCGGCGAGAAGCTCGGGACGGCGTACGCCGTCGTCGCCACCGCCGTGGTCATCGTGGCCGGCACGTGGCTCACCGGCCGCCGGCTGCGGGCGTTCAACCTCACCGGCGACGAGTAGCCGAGGGCTCGTTCCGTGCCGCGCACCGGCCGGCTTCGAGGTTGCGGTGCCTCCCATGGCGGGCATGTCGTGGGGGAGGACGGATTCCGTGGTGCCATGGGTCCCGGCGCGGTTGGGCGGCAGAAGGAGGGGTGGGCGATGGGCCGCGACACTCCCTTCGTCGGGAGGTCTGCCGAGGTCGCGGTCCTGGGCCGGGCCCTCGAGCAGGCCCGCGCGGGGCGAGGGCGGGTCGTGCTCGTGCACGGCGAGACCGGCATCGGGAAGACGCGTCTGCTGGCGGAGCTCGCCCACGGCGCCGCCGCCGCGCGGAGCGACGTGCTCACGGGTCACGCCGTGCGGGGCAGCGGCGCCTACCGCGCCGTGGCCGAGGCGCTGGTGGGTCACCTCCGCGCCGGAGCGACGGTGAACGCGGACGCCCTCGGCGGGTACACGGGAGTGCTCGGCCGGCTGCTCCCGGACTGGCCGGGCGGGCACGACGCCCGCGGACGCCCGGACCCCCAGCCCGGCCCCGAGCCGATGGCCGACGCCGGTGTCGTGCTCGGCGAGGCGGTGGCGCGGTTCCTGGCCGAGCTGGGCCGCGAGCACGGCTGCCTGCTGGTGCTCGAGGACCTGCACTGGGCCGACCCGGACACGCTCGCCGTCGTGCAGCACCTCGCTCAGGCGGTGGGGCGATCGCCCGTTCTCGTCGCCGCGTCGGCGCGCGACGACGAGCCCGGTGTGGACACGGTGGCGCGGCTCACCGGTCTGCCGGGCCTGCTCGCCGTCCGGCTCGGACCCCTGACCCGCGACGCGGTAGCCGAGTGGGTGGCGGCGGTCGGCCGGCCCGACGACGGCGAGGCGCTGCGGCGCCTCGCGGCTCGGGCAGAGGGAGTGCCGCTCCTCGTGGAGGAGCTGCTGAGCGGCCAGCTCCCCGAGCACCCGCCGCAGGCCCTCGAGCCCGCGCCAGGCGCGGCCGGGGCGCTCCCCGCCACCCTGCTCACCCTGGTGAACGACCGGCTCGGCCGGCTCGCGACGGCCCACCGCCGGGTGCTGTCGGCCGCGGCCGTCCTCGGCGCCGACCCCGACTGGGCGCTGCTGCCGGATGTGAGCGGCGAGCCGGACGAGGAGGTGGTCGAGGCGCTACGGGCGGCGGTCGGCGTACGCCTGCTCGTCAACGACGCCGGAGCACTGCGCTGGCGTCATGCCATGACCAGGGACGCCGTGCTCGCCGCGATGGTGCCGCCCGAGCGGACCGTCCTGGCCCGACGCGCGGCAGACGTGCTGCTGGACCGGCGCCGGCGCGACGACGGCTGGGACCACGCCGGCGACGAGACCACCGCGGCAGAGCTGCTTCTGGAGGCCGGCGCCGAGGCACAGGCGGTCGACGTCATGCTCAGGCTGGTCCGCCGCGACCTCGCCCACGGGGCGGCCCGGACGGCGGAGGCGCTGCTGGACCGGGTGGGGGCCACCGGGCTCCGGACGGTCGCCGTGGCCACCGAGCGCGTACGGCTGCTGGCGTCGACCGGCCGGGCGGCCCAGGCACTGGCGACGGGTGGCCCGGCGCTGGACCGGGCCACCGGCGACGAGCACGCCGAGCTGGCGCTGCGGCTCGGCCGTGCCGCCGTGCTGGCCGGGCGGTGGGACGACGCGGTCGAGTACGTCGCCAGGGCCGGCCGGCCCGACGACCCGCGGTCCGCCTCGGTGCTCGCCGACGCCTGCCACGGCGCCGGCCGGGTCCACGCGGCGGAAGGCCACGCCATGGAGGCGGTCGCCAAGGCCGAACGCGCCGCGCTGCCCGACGCGCTCTGCGAGGCGCTGGTGGTCCAGGCCAAGCTGGTCCGGCTGCGCGACCCCGGCGCGGCGGAGCCGGTCTTCCGGCGCGCCGCCCAGGTCGCCGCCGAGCACGGGCTGCGCGCCTGGCGGGTCGAGGCGCTGACCGGCGTCGGCACCATCGAGCTGATGAAGGAGGAGACGTCCGCGACCCTCCCGGTCGCACGAGAGCTGGCCGTCGAGGCCGGGCTGCTCGGTCAGGTGGCCTCGCTGGACATGATCCGCACCAACGCGCTGCTCCTGGCCGCGGGCCCAGCCGCGGCGGGGGCCGCGGCACGCGAGCTCACCGGACTGGGCAGGCTGCTGCGGCTCCCGGCCGTCGAGGCCACCGGCCGCTACCTGCTGGCCCTGGAGCCCGCGGCGGCGGGGCGGACCCGTGAGATGGAGCAGCAGCTCTCGGAGTGGGCCTACCCGCAGGAGGCCGGCCCGGAGGCCCGGTTCCTGCCCGGCGCCGTACGAGCCGTGGCCGCCGTCGTGGGCCACGACCTGACCGCCGCCAGCCGGCTCCTGGACCACGCGATCGGGCCTCTCCTCGACCACCGGTCGGCGGCCCCGGTACACGAGTTCGGGCTGTGGGCACTGCTGCGCACCGTCGTGGCCGACCGGGACGACCAGGCGCGGCGGATGGTGCGCGACCACCCCGCGGCGCTGCGTCCGGCGAACCGTGGCGCGCTCCGGTACGCCGACGCGGTAGTGGCCGGCCGCACAGGCCGCCCCGCGGAGGCCGCCGACCTGGTCGATGCGGCGGAGGACACCCTGTCGACGGTGCCGTGGCTGCGCCGCCTGCTCCGCCTGCCCACGCTGGAGAGCGCCGTCACCGACGGCTGGGGAGAGCCGGTGCCACTGCTGCGCGAGAGCCTGGCCGAGCACGAGCGGGCCGGTGAACAGCTGCTCGCGCGCACCTGCCGTGACCTGCTGCGCCGCGCCGGCGCGCCCACTCGACGCGGGCGTGGGGCGAGGCCGGTTCCCACTCGGCTGGCGGCGCTGGGCGTCACCAGCCGCGAGATGGACGTGCTCTCCCTGGTGGCCGAAGGCGCCACGAACGCCCAGGTGGCCGAGCAGCTCTTCCTCTCGCCGAGGACGGTGGAGACGCACGTGGCGAGCCTGCTGCAGAAGACCGGAGCGGCCGGCCGCGAGGAGCTGCGGCGGCACCACCCAGCCGCTGGATGACCTTGGCCACCGCTGGTGGCCCGGCGACCGCCTGGTCGCGCCGCCGAGCGTGCGGGCGTGTCGCACCCGTGAGACACGGTGCCTAACTCCGTAGCCGGCACGGATCCGCGGGACCCCGGGCCGGGCCGAGCCTGGTGCAGCGCCGACCGCCGGCTGCCATCCCGGACAGGAGAAGTCCCATGCCTGCATCGAAGCCCGCCTCGAACGACCGTTGCTACGACGTGCTCGTCGTCGGCGCCGGGCCCTCGGGGCTCACCACCGCCATCGCCGCCGCGCGCAGCGGCGTACGCGTGCTCGTGGTCGACCGCCACCAGGGCACCTCGGTGTTCCCGAAGGCGACCGGCATCCGCCCCCGCACCATGGAGATCCTGCGGAGCTGGGGCCTCGAGCAGGCGGTCCGCGCCGGCCACCAGGACGTCCGCGTCGCCGCAGCCGTGTCCGCGACGCTCGTCGACGCCCACCAGCAGGAGCTGCCGCTCGGCTTCGCCGGCCCGCAGACCCTGGAGCGGCTGACGCCGACCGGGTTCGGCAACGTGGCCCAGGACCACCTCGAGCCGGTCCTGGTCGACCACCTGCGCGACCGCGGCGGCCGGGTCCGGTTCGACACCGAGCTCGTCGGCATCGACACCCGTGACGGCGGCGTCGTGGCGCGGCTGCGCCGGAGAGCCGCCGGTCCGGCGTACGAGGTGCGCGCGCGGTACCTCGTCGGCGCCGACGGAGCCGACAGCACGGTACGCCGGCTGGCCGGGATCGGCGTCCGGCACCTCGGGACGGAGGGCGACCAGATGGCGGTGCTGTTCCGCGCGGACCTCTCCGAGCGGATCGAAGGGCGGCGGTACGCCCTGCACATGGTGACCGTCCCGGGAGCCGAGGGCGTGTTCGTGCCGTCGGGGACCGACGGTCGATGGGCGTACCACCGGCAGACGCCTTCCACCCATGAGGCGAACGGCTCGTGGACGGAGGCGGAGAGCATCGAGACGATCCGCGCCGCCTCCGGCGTCCCAGACCTGCGGCCCGACGTCCTGGGCACCTTCCGGTGGTCGTTCCGTGCGGCCGTCGCGGAGTCCGTCCGGAGCGGGGACGTGTTCCTGGCCGGGGACGCCGCGCACGTCACGACGCCGCGCGGTGCCACCGGCATGAACACCGGCATCGCCGACGGGCACAACCTGGGCTGGAAGCTCGGCTGGGTGGTCCGCGGGTGGGCGGGGGAGGAGCTGCTCGACAGCTACCCCGCCGAGCGGTACCCGGTCGGGCTGCACAACGCGCTGGCGTCGCTGCGGCCGGCCGGGCCGGAGGCCGACCTCGACCAGGACTTCGGGGTGGTCTACTCCTCCGCGGTGGTCGACGCCGCGGACCCCACGCCGGGCGATGCGGGTCACACCGTGGACGCCGACGGCCTGCCCCGCGCGGTCCCCGGAGCCCGGGCGCCGCACGCGTGGGTCGAGTACGCCGGTCGGACCGTCTCCACGCTGGACCTGTTCGAGGGGCGGCTCACCGTGCTGACCGGCCGGGACGGCGGCGTCTGGCGCGCCCTGGCCGAGGAGCTGGCTGCCGGGGTCCCGATGCTGACCGCCACAGTCGGCGTGGACCTGGCCGACCCGTCGGGCCGGCTGACCCAGGCCTACCGCCTCCTCCCGTCCGCGGCCGTCCTGGTCCGGCCGGACGGCCACGTCGCCGCGCGGCTGCCGGAGTCCTGGCGGGTCGTGGCGTCCACCCGGCGCCGCGTCCTCCGGGCGACGGTCGACGGGGCCCTCGGCCGCCCGCCGCTCGCGCCGGTGTGTCGCGCCGGCTGAGCGCGACCTTGCTCGGGGGTTGAGCTGTCGCCGCTGGTTGAGGTGCGAGCGTGCGAGCCTCGAAACCGAGGCGGGCTGTTGAGGGGTCGAGCCGGCGGCCTCGGGTGTTGAGCTGTCGCCGCTGGTTGAGGTGCGAGCCTGCGAGCCTCGAAACCAAGGCACCGTGATTGACGGCTCGGCCGACCAGGATTGA
>JBIOUF010000230.1:0-6362 GCA_044866695.1 Nocardioidaceae bacterium
CCACACCAGTCACACCCCTTGGAATCACTCGTCTAGGCGAGCCCGTCTCGAAATCACCGGCGTCCGCGGTTGAGATCCTGCGTCGGCGCCGTCCCGGTGATTGAGGAGGGCGAGCCGCTAGGCGAGCCCGTCTCGAAACCACCGGCACCCGGGCTCAGACTCCGCCGTCCACACCAGGTCTCGAGACGCCTCCGCTACCGCTCCGGCTCCTCGACCAGCGGGGGCGTCCGTCCGGGCTGGGACCCTGCCAACGGTCACCGGGTCTCGAGACGCCTCCGCTACCGCTCCGGCTCCTCGACCAGCGGACGCCCGTGGTTGAGGAGGGCGAGCCTGCGAGCCGACCGGTGGTTGAGGAGGGCGAGCCGCTAGGCGAGCCCGTCTCGAAACCACCACCACGACTGACGGCTCGACCGGATCAGCTCGGCGGCTTGACCACCAGGACCGGGATGTTGGCCTGGAGGATCACCGTCTGCGCGACGCTGCCCATCAGCGCCTTGCCGACCGGTGACCGGCGCCGGGCGCCGATCACCAGCAGCTCGGCGCCGACCTCGTCGGCGAGGTCCACCAGCTCACGACCCAGGTCGGGAGCGGTGGTCCGCAGGTGCAGCTGCCACGGGACGCTCGGCTCGCTGCCCATGACCCGCTCGATCTCGTCGGAGATGCCGAGCTTGTACGCCTCCGCCTTGTCGTGGTCGATGTTGTCCACGACGTGCAGGACCGCGAGGTCGGTCCCGCGGACCTTGGCCTCCTTCTCCGCCTGTGCCAGGGCGAGGCGGCTGGCCGGGGAGACCTGGTGGGCGACCGCGACGGTCATCTGGGTCCTCCTCCTCGGGTCGGCGCGGTCACCGCTGCAGCTCGTGGGTCAGCTCGGTGAGCTCGTCGCCGCCGGCCATCTGCCGGGTCAGCTCGTCCAAGGACACCTCGCTGCGCTTCTTGTCCAGGACCGCCTGCCCCAGCTTCAGGATCACGAAGTGGTCGCCGACCATGTAGGCGTGGTGCGGGTTGTGGGTGATGAAGACGACCCCGAGACCGGCGTCGCGGGCCGCCGCGGTGTACTTCAGCACCACACCGGACTGCTTGACGCCGAGCGCGGCCGTGGGCTCGTCCAGGATCAGCACCCGCGCTCCGAAGTAGACCGCGCGGGCGATCGCGACGCACTGCCGCTGGCCGCCGGAGAGCTCGCCGATGGGCTGGTCGATGTCCTTGACGACGATGCCCATCTTGCGCAGCTCCTCGTCGGCGATGCGCTTCATGTCCTTCGTCTTCATCCCGGAGAACGGGATCTTCGACGTGGTCATCTCCGAGCCCAGGAAGAAGTTCCGCCACACCTCCATCAGAGGGACGACGGCGAGGTCCTGGTAGACCGTCGCGATGCCGTGGTCGAGAGCCGCGCGCGGGGACGAGAAGTGGACCTCGTCCCCGTCCACCTTCAGCGTGCCCTCGTTGTGCGGGTGCAGGCCGGAGATGATCTTGATCAGGGTCGACTTCCCGGCGCCGTTGTCGCCGAGGACCCCGGTGACCTCTCCGGCGCGGACCGTCAGGTTGATCCCCTTGAGCGCGCGGATCGCCCCGTAGCTCTTGCCGACGTCGATCATCTCGACGAGGGGCTCCCCCTCGTGCAGCTGCGGGTCGGCGTGCTCGGTGATGGTGTCGGTCATGGCTAGCCCACCTTCCTGGCGGTCGAGAGGTTCTTGACGTAGAGGTTGACCATGACCGCCAGCAGCAGCATCACGCCCAGGAAGGCGCGGAACCAGTTCGGGTCCCAGCCGGCGTAGACGATGCACAGGCTGGTCATGCCGAAGATGAACGAGCCGATGGCCACACCGATCGCGTTGCCGTACCCGCCGGTCAGCAGGGTGCCACCGACGACGGCCGCGATGATGTAGAGGAACTCGTTGCCGGGGCCGTTGCCGGCCTGCAGGGTGTTGAAGTTGTAGAGGTTGTGCATGCCCATGAACCAGGCCATGAACGCGACCGTCATGAACAGGCCGACCTTGACCCGCAGCACCGGCACGCCGACGGCTCGCGCGCTCGCGGCGTTGCCCCCGGAGGCGTAGATCCAGTTGCCCACCTTGGTGCGCAGCAGGACCCATGAGGAGAGCGCGACGAAGAGGACCCACCACAAGACGATGATGGAGATGCGCACCGACCCCACCTCGAAGCTGTGGGCGAAGACCGCGTTGAGCGAGCTGTACCCGTCCATCTGGTTGATGTTCGGGGTCGAGACCGCCCCGGTGACCAGCTTGGTGACGCCCAGGTTGGCGCCGGTCAGGATGAAGAAGGTGCCCAGGGTGATCAGGAAGCTGGCGATCCCGGTCTTCATCACGAGATAGCCGTTGATGAACCCGACGGCCAGCGCGAACACCAGCGACACCGCGGCCCCGACCCACAGGTTGATGCCCAGCTCGTAGCAGAACATCGAGTTGACCAGTCCGGCGGAGGTGACCATGACGCCGGCGGACAGGTCGAACTCGCCGCCGATCATCAGCATGCCGACGCCGACCGCCACGATGCCGATCGTCGCGCTCTGGTAGAGCACGGTGAGAAGTGAGTCGGCCGACCGGAACGGTGGAGCGACGATGAGGAAGAAGATGCCGATCACGACTGCCGCGACGAGCGCCCCGATCTCGGGACGGGCCAGCAGCCGGTTCATGAACCCGAGCTGGACTCGGTTCGACGCCTCGGCATGGGCTCCGAGGGTCTGCTTCTCAGGGGTCTGCGGGGTCTGACTGGTCTGGCTCATGGATGGCTCCCTGGTCGGGGTGGTGGGGGCCGTCCGGTCGACGCCGGCCGGACGGCCCCCGCGGGTCCGCTAGCGGGTGTTCTTCTCGGCGAACGGGAGGATGACGTCGATGTTGTCGGCGTCGACGAACGACGGGCCGGTCAGCACGGGGCCACCACCGCCCATGTCGTTGCCGTTCTTCAGGTTGAGGTACAGCGCGGTCACGGACATGTAGCCCTGTACGTAGGGCTGCTGGTCGATGGAGAACTCGATCTTGCCGTCCTTGATGTCCTGCGCGACGTCGGCGTTCAGGTCGAAGGTGATCAGCTTCGCGTCGCTGCCCGCGGCATCCATCGCCTTGAGCGCGTCGAGGGCGATCGGGGCGCCCAGCGTGACGATGTAGTCGATCGACTTGTCCTCGGCCAGCTTGGCCTGCAGCGACGAGACCACAGCCCCGTCGTCGGCGCCGTTGACCTGGATGTTCTCGGTGTCCGGGGCCTTGTCCTTCACGCCGGCGCATCGGGCCTCGAGGGCGACCGAGCCCTCTGCCTGGATCACGCACAGCGGGTGGGCGCCGCCGTCCGCGGCGATGCGCTCACCAGCCGCCTGGCCGGCGAGAGTCTCGTCGGACCCGAAGTACATCAGGGCACCGAGGTCCTTGTACTGGTCGATGCCGGAGTTGAACCCGACGACCGGGATGTCCGCGTCCGTCGCGTCCTTGACCGCGCCGGCGAGGGCGTCCGGCGTGACCAGCGTCGTGGCGATCCCGTCCACCTTGGAGTCGATGGCGTTCTGGATCAGCGTCGCCTGCTTGGCCGCCTGCGGGTCGTTGGAGTACTTCAGGTCGATCCCGTAGTTCTTCGCCGCCTGCTGGGCGCCTGCCTTGATCTTGTCCCAGAAGCTGTCGCCGGGCGTCTCGTGGGTGATCATCGCGATCGTGTACCCGGAGTTGTCCCCGGCGCCGCTTCCGCCGCCGCCGTCGTCCCCCTCGGTGTCCGGCTTGCCGCCCCCGCTGCAGGCGGAGACCGAGACGGCCAGCGCCGCGGCGAGAGCCAGCGCACTGACCTTGCGAGCTCGGGTCAGCTTCATGGTCGTGATGTCCTTTCGTCGTGCTGTGTCCGGGCCCGGGACGATGGTCCGCCGGGTGGACCCGCTCGGGTCGCCGGCTCGTGCCGGCCGTCACACAGCCTTACCGAGCCAGGTTCTGCTGTCAAGCATTTGTTCTGACATTTGTACCCGGCCACAGGGATGGTATGTACTGGCGTAGGAATGTCAGGACAAAGTGTTGACATCGGTCGTCCTGGTGGGTTCGATGGGCAGCACGCCGTACGACCGGCGCCTCGCCCACGAAACCACGCCGTCACGCCCCGCTCCGCGAGGCTCGCGCGCACGCGAGCGGAGCAGTGGAAGGAGAGCCATGTCCGACCTGTCCAAGCTCCGCCTCGGTACCGCCCCCGACTCCTGGGGCGTCTGGTTTCCCAGCGACCCGCACCAGGTGACCTGGGACGTCTACCTCGACGAGATCGCGCGGGTCGGCTACGTCTACACCGAGCTCGGGCCGCAGGGGTTCATGCCGCAGGACCCCGCCCAGCTGTGCGACGAGCTGGCCAAGCGCGACCTCACCGTCTGCGGCGGCACGGTCTTCGCCGGGCTGCACCGGGGCGCGGAGGCGCTCGACCAGGCGAAGGCCGCCTTCGGCCGCGAGGCCAAACTCCTGGCCGCCGTCGGCGCGGAGTACCTGGTGCACCTGCCCGAGCAGTACACCGACCAGCACACGGGGCAGAGCACCGAGGGGGCCGACCTGGACCCCGAGCAGTGGAAGAACCTGGTCACCGGCACCGACGAGCTGGCCCGGTTCCTCCACGAGGAGCACGGGGTCAAGCTGGTGTTCCACCCGCACGTCGACACCCACGTGGACACCCAGGAGCGGATCGAGCGGTTCCTCTCGGACACGGACCCGCAGTACGTCAACCTCTGCCTGGACACCGGGCACATCGCCTACTGCGAGGGCGACAACATCGAGATCGTCCAGCGGTTCCCCGAGCGGATCACCTACGTCCACCTGAAGTCGGTCGACCCCAAGGTGCGGGCGCGCGCGCTGGCCGAGAGCATGCCGCTGTCGGAGTCGGTGAAGCTGGGGGTGATGTGCGAGCCGTGGGACGGCGAGCCGCACATGCCGCCGCTGCTGGAGGCCCTGGGCGAACTCGACCGCGAGATCTACACCGTCATCGAGCAGGACCTCTACCCGGTGGAGCCGGACATCCCGCTGCCCATCGGCGCGCGCACCGCCGGCTACTACGCCGGCTGCGGGCTCGGGCCGGTGCGGCGCTGGCCGTACTGAGCCGTCCCGCACCCGGTCGTCGACCACGGACCATCCACATCGCACAACAGGAGACGCGGCACACCATGACAGTCAAGATCGGGGTCATCGGCACCGGCATGATCGGCCAGGACCACATCCGCAGGCTCACCGAGGTGGTCTCCGGCGCGCAGGTCGTCGCGGTCACCGACGCCAACGACGTGGTCGCCAAGGAGGTGGCGGGCCGGCTGCCCGCGGCGGCCGTCCACGCCACCGGCCAGGACCTGGTCGCCGACGGCGACGTACAGGCCGTGCTGGTGTGCTCGTGGGGGCCCACGCACGAGGAGTACGTGCTGGCCTCCATCGCGGCGGGCAAGCCGGTCTTCTGCGAGAAGCCGCTGGCCACGACGGTCGACGCCTGCCGCCGCATCATCGACGCCGAGGTCGCCGCCGGACGGCGGCTGGTGCAGGTCGGCTTCATGCGGCGCTACGACGCGGCGTACCGGGCCCTGAAGCGGGTCGTCGACTCCGGCGCCGTCGGGGCGCCGCTGCTGTTCCACTCCGGGCACCGCAACGCGTCGGTCCCCGACCACTACACCAAGGACATGGCCATCGTGGACACGGCGGTCCACGACTTCGACGTCACCCGGTGGCTGCTCGGCGAGGAGATCGCCGCGGTCCGGGTGGTCCCCGCCAAGCGCAACCGGCTCGGGGGTGAGCTGCAGGACCCGCTGCTGACCATCCTGGAGACCGAGACCGGGGTCGTCGTGGACGTGGAGACCTCGGTGAACATCCAGTACGGCTACGACATCCGCGGCGAGATCGTGGGCGAGGAGGGCACCGCCGCCCTCGCCGACATCGGGCCGGTGGTCGTGCGCAGCGCCAACCGGGTCGGCGTCGCCGTACCCCAGGACTGGCGCGAGCGGTTCATCGCGGCCTACGACGTGGAGCTGCAGGAGTGGGTCGACGAGCTAGCCGCGGGCAGGGACGTGACCGGGCCGAGCTCTTGGGACGGCTATGCCGCGCAGGCGGTCTGCGACGCCGGCGTCGAGGCGCTCTACAGCGGTGAGCGCGTCGAGGTCCGCCTGGTCGAAAAGCCCGCGCTCTACGGCTGACCCGCCCGGCCCCCCACCGGTGGTTGAGTTGAGGAGGGCAAGCCTGCGAGCCGACCGGTGGTTGAGGAGGGTGAGCCTGCGAGCCGACCGGTGGTTGAGGAGGGCGAGCCGCTAGGCGAGCCCGTCTCGAAACCACCGGCACCTGGGCTCAGACTCTGCCATCCTCACCGGGTCTCGAGACGCCTACGCTGGCGCTCCGGCTCCTCGACCAGCGGGGGCGTGCGCC
>JBIOUF010000231.1:0-6023 GCA_044866695.1 Nocardioidaceae bacterium
TGGTCGGCGCCACGACCGAGCGCTGGTTCACCCCGGGGTTCCGCGCCGCCCGTCCCGACGTGGTCGAGGAGGTGATGGCCAGGTTCGTGGCCAACCCTCCGGAGGGGTACGCCGCCTGCTGCGAGGCTAACGCGGCGTACGACGTCACCGGCCGGCTCGGCGACGTCGACGTACCGACCCGGGTGGTCCTCGCCGAGCAGGACGCCGGAGCCCCGCCCGACACGGTGCTGCGCATGGCCGAGGCGATCCCCGGCGCCGACCTGGTCCGCATCGGCGACGCGGCGCACCTGGTGAACCTGGCCCAGCCCGAGGCGTTCGACGCCGCCGTGGCCGAGCACCTGGACCGGCACCTCGCCCAGGCCCCCGGCCGGCACGGTGGCTGAGCCGGGGTTCTCGGCGCTGGTCGTGCCGGTCCCCGAGCTCGACGCCGTGGTCCGGTCCCGCCTGGCCCGGCTGCCGCCGGACACCCGCGTGGTCGACCCGGAGGTCCTGCTCGGGCACATCACCCTGCTGGCGCCGTTCGCGCCGCGCGAGGAGCTCACCTCGGGCGTCGTGGGACAGCTGGCCGCGTTCTTCGGCGACGTGGTGCCGTTCCGCTTCTCGCTGGAGGACGTCAGCCGGTTCCCCGGCGGGGCGTACTACCTGCCGCCCGAGCCGGCCACGCCGTTCCGGCAGCTCACCCACGAGCTGTGGCGCAGGTTCCCGGAGTACCCGCCGTACGAAGGCGAGTTCGACGACGTCGTCCCGCACCTGACCATCCCCACCGACCCCTCCGGCGAGGAGGACGTCGAGTCGCTCCAGCGGCAGCTCGCGACGCGCCTCCCGGTGACCGTGCTGGCCCGTGAGGTGTGGCTGGTCTGGGCGCAGCGCGGGGCGAGCAGCGTGCTGGAGACGTTCCCGTTCGGGGTCACTGCGGCGTGAGGGCGGCGTGCGCACGGGGCTGTGAGGCCGGCGTCTTCGCGCGCGGGGGACGGTCGCTCATCGCTCGCCGCTCGCGAGTCGCGCGCGAAGGGCACGACGCATTCGGTGCCGGCTTCGCTGACGGCGCGGAACCCGCCGATGAGGCGGTCGCGCAGGTCGGGGTGGGCGGCGATGAGCGGCGCGATCCGCTCGCGGCCGGCTCGGTCGGACGCCTCCACGAGAGGGCGCAACGCCGGTTCCGCACGGGTCCTTCGTGCAGCCTGTTCCCGAGGCCGTCGCGGCACTCAACGAGCTGGCGCTGACCACGCCCGTGCCGCTGGCACAGTGCCTGGACTGACCTGGTCGACACGTGGTGATGAACACGGCCGGAGTCGTATCGTTTTCAACGCGACGGGGGAGCTGCCCAGCCGGTCGACTGGGCTGTGACGTCGCCGTTACCGCGACGTCCTGGAGGCCGCATCTTGCCCGTCATGACCAACGATCTCGTGGCCTGGATCGAGGAGCGCGTCGACGCTGACCAGACGCTCGACGACGAGGTGGGGCTTCTCGTGCTCGCTGCGCTTGAGGGCGACGTGGAGCTCGACTCCTACCTGGCAAGCGGCGCCAGCACGGGGAGGCAAGGCCAAGACGAGAACGTGGGCGAGAGCTTCGCGCGGGCCACCGGCGGCTTCCTGCGCTCCTTGAGCGTCACCGGGTTCCGCGGCATCGGTGCGCGCGTCACCCTCACGCTCGACCCGACGCCCGGCCTTACCATCGTCGCCGGGCGCAACGGGTCGGGCAAGTCCAGTCTCGCTGAAGGGCTGGAGCTACTCCTCACCGGCGGGACGTACCGCTGGAAGAACAAGCGATCAACCCAGTGGGCCGAGCGTTGGAAGAACCTCCACCAGCCGGGTTCGCCCGAAATCACTGCTGAGATCATCGAAGAGGGCGCCGGCCCGATCCGCCTGCAGACGCGATGGGGCGCTGCTGCCACCCACGTCGCCCAGCATGCCACCACGGTTCAGCGAACCTCGAACGGCACCAAGGGACCGACAGAACAGGCCTCCGTCCTCGGCTGGGGCTCGGCGTTGGAGACCTATCGGCCGATGCTCTCCTACGACGAGCTCGGCGGGCTGCTCGAGGCCGGTCCGAGCGAGCTGTACGACGCGCTCGCCAAGGTGCTGGGCACCGAGCAGCTGGCCGACGCCCTCACGCGGATGAAGACGCGGCTGGGGCGACTGGCCGAACCGCAGAAGAAGGCGACCGCCGACCGCCGCACACTGCAGGCGGCCGCCGCTGCCCTCGACGACGAACGTGCCCAGACCGTGGCCTCGCTGCTGAAGAGGACATCGCCGGACACGTCCGCGATCCGGGACCTCGCCACCGGCGTGACGCTTCCCGACCAGGGAATCGTCGCCTCGCTCCGGGCCGTTACACAGGTCGAGTCCCCCGATCCCGCCCGCGTGAGCAACGCTGCGCACCGATTGCGCGAAGCCGTCTCCGCGATGGCCGCCGCCGGTGAGGCCGAAGCCGCCCGCGGTGTCGCCCGACTTGAGATCCGGCGCCTAGCGATGCGGCTGCACGCCAACCATGGCGAGCAGACGTGTCCGGTGTGCAACCAGGGCTACCTCGACAACACCTGGGCGCAAGCGAGCCGGGACCTTGTCGCACACGAGGAAGCCGAGTTGCAGGAGCTGTCGGACGCCAAGGCGGAGCTCGAAGCCGCGCGTAGCGCCCTGCGCTCCCTCGCTCAGAGGCGACCCGCGCCGATCGACCGTTCGCCCACCGAGGAGCTGGACCCGTTGCTCTCGGCCGCCCGCGAGGCGTGGACGGCATTCGAGGCTTTGCCCGGGGGAGATCTGCCCTTGGCGGACCACCTTGAGCTGCACGCCGAGCACCTCACTTCGGTCGTGGCTGACGTTCGCGCCGCCGCGGCTGCTGCACTGGCGGAACGTGACGACGCATGGGCCCCGCTGGCGGCACGGATCTCGGCCTGGTGCGAGTCGTGGGAGGACTGGCTGGCGAAGAAGCCGACCCTCGACCGGCTCAGTGCGGCCGAGAAGTGGCTGAAGCAGAACGACACCCGACTGAAGAACGAACGGATCGCTCCCATCTCCGAGGCAGCGAAGCACGCGTGGTCACTGCTGCGACAGGAGAGCAACGTCGACCTGGGCGACCTCCGGCTCGAAGGGCAGGCGACCCGGCGAAGGGTCGCAATCACCGCCACCGTCGACGGCGAGGACGCCGGGAACGCCCTTCCGGTGATGAGCCAAGGTGAGTTGCACGCCCTCGCGTTAGCGCTGTTCCTGCCCCGCGCCACGCTGGACGAGTCACCCTTCCGGTTCGTCATCCTCGACGACCCGGTGCAGGCGATGGACCCCGCTAAGGTGGACGGGCTGGTTGCGCTCCTGTCGGAGATCGCCGAGACCCGTCAGGTCATCGTCTTCTCCCACGACGACCGGCTCCCGGCCGCGTTACGGCGAGCGAACAGGTCCGCGCGGATCTTCGAGGTGACGCGTGGGCCCCGCTCACGAGTCAACATCGAGGCCGCCGAGGACCCCACCACCCGCTATCTCGACGACGCCCACGCGCTGTGCAAGGACGACAAGGTGCCTGATGGGACCTTGCGGCGCACGCTACCCGGCCTGCTACGGCTGGCCATCGAGTCCGCAGCACGCGACCGCTTCTACGCAACGCGGCTCTCCCGCGGGGACTCGCTCGCCGACGTAGAAGCCACCTGGAACGACGCCCACGGAACCAGTCAGCGGGTCAGCCTCGCCGTGTACGACGACGTCAAGCCGCTCGACGCCTGGCTCAGGACCGAGGCACGGAAGAAAGGGCTCGGGGTCGCCACCACAGGCTTCCACAACAGCCTGCACAGCGGAGTCGGCCCTGCAGATGCGGTCTACCACGCGCGCCGGATGGTCGACGACATCAAGGCCGCCAGAAAGTGATTTCGGCCGAGTCCTTGCTCGAACAGGCAACGGTGGTTCTGGCCGAGGCAACCCCCTACAGCAACCGTGCCGCGTGCTGGATCGCCCGGGCCGCACTGGAGAGCGCGGTCGACGACCTCCTGGCCAGTCAGGACCGCGACGCTGCCGAGGCCACCATGCGCAGCAAGCTCACTGTGCTACAAGTGGCGTATTGGAACAGCCAGGCGAACGTGCCGGCGGTCGCAGAATACGCTTGGAGCGGTCTGTCGCAAGCATGCCACCATCATGCTTTCGAGCTCACTCCTGCGGCATCGGAGGTGCAGCACCTCATCGATCTCGTCAGGAAGCTGGCGGACACGGCGCCGCACCCTCGGGTCACTCCGGATCACAACCCCACCGTGGGCCACGGCTCGAAGCCTCAGGCTGGCCATCACAAGACCGCCGCTACCGAGGCTGACGACTCCGATTGCTGAGTCGGCGCCACACCGCCCGGCGGCGCAATCGCAGCTGGCCTCTCCCATCTGAACGTTGCGGAGGTCGACGCCGGTGTCGTGCATGGTGGTGACGAAGGCGCGGCGCAGCATGTGCGGGAACCAGTGAGCGGAGAACGGCGTGCGGAATGTCAGCCTATGGCGTGCCCTGCTGGGGGTCGACAAAGACGGTGGTCGAGCGGGTCGAGTACGACGAGGACGAGCAGGTCCTGCTCGCCGATGTGCGGTCGTCTCGGCGGGCTGCGGGGCGTTATGGCCGGTGCGGTCGCCGGTCGCCGTGGTACGACCGCGGGGAGGGTCGGCGTCGGTGGCGGGCCCTGGATCTGGGCACGGTTCAGGTGTTCTTGGAGGCTGACGCGCCGCGGGTGAACTGCCGCACGCATGGGCCGACGGTGCGGGCGGTGCCTTGGGCTCGGCACGCCGCCGGGCACACCCGGGTGTTTGACGAGCAGGTGGCCTGGTTGGCCACCCACGGGAAGCGTCAGGAGAGCCCGAGAAGCGAGTCGGTCAGCGTCAAGCCGGGATCGATGCTGAAGATCCACATGAAGGCGAGTGCGGCGCCGGCGAGCGCGATGTCCTTGTTGAACTGGATCATCTCCATCTGCTTGGCCTGTGGGTCGGTCTCCTTCCAGAAGTTGTGCATCATCACTGCGGTGGGCACGAGGAAGAGGAACAACAGCAGGGCGCCGAGGTCGCCCCAGACGCCGAGAATCACCGAGAGCCCGCCGGCAACGAGAAGGATGCCGCTGCCGAATACCGTGGCTTTGGCCATGGGCACGCCCTTGGAGGCCGCGTACGGGGCCATGGCGTCGGTCTGCGTCAGGTGACCCATTGCGGAGCCGAGGAAGAGTGCACCGAACAGGACTCGACCGATCAGAAGAACGACGTCCATAAGGCCCTCCGTGCTTCGGGGCGGTCGGATGGACCGCAGATGGACCGCGTGCACGAGCCATGTTAGAGGGTGCTTGAACGGTCATGGACCGCGCTGGAGGCCGAGCCGGCGGGTCGGTGTCGTTCGCCGCAGCGACCGCCGCCTTGCGGGACGACCGTGATCGTCGTTGATGCGAGCGTCCTCGCCCCTGCCCTCGCCGGCGATGGAGTCGACGGCGACCAGGCTCGTGCTCGGCTGGGCGACTCGGCTCTCGCCGCGCCGGAGCTGATCGACCCGGAGGTGCAGTCGGTGTTCAGACGGTTGCATCGGGCCGAGCAGCTACCCGTCCGGCGTGCGGAACTGGCGATGTCCGACCTGCCCTTGCGACGGGTGTCGCACCGGCCGCTCTTGAAGCGGTGCTGGAGCCTCCGCGACCACCTGACAACGAACGCACTCGCGTCGACACCCCCGGCCCGGGCCTCCAGCCCTGTGGTGGTGATGACGAGCCGGGCCAGCGAGACCGCCGGACGGTAGCGCTCGTTCAGCCTGGTCCAGCGTGGCTCAGGCACTTCACGTCCGACGGGGACGATCGTGCCGATCCCGTAGAGCTGGTGGCGCAGCCGGGTCAGCGTCGTGCGTGAGCTTGAACGGCGCAGGTGCAGCCGACCGAGCACGTCCACCGCCGTACGGAGCAGCTGGTTCTCCAGGAGGTCTGCGGCGAAGTCGTCGTACGCGACCTCTCGTCGGTTCAAGGTCGCTACCTGACCGGATCCTGGCGAACCTGGGCCCATGCCCCTGAACCGAGAGTCCCCAGTCACATCCATCACT
>JBIOUF010000232.1:0-9609 GCA_044866695.1 Nocardioidaceae bacterium
TCACCGCGCAGTCGGGTTCGCTCGTCTCCCTTGGAGGTCGCCAGCTGCAGCAGCAGGGCGGTGAAGGGCTCGAGCGTGTCCTCCATGGCGATCCGCATCTCCGCACGGGCGGTCTGGGCGCTCGCCAGGGCATCGGCCTCCGCGCGGGCGGCGCGTCCCTGCTGCCACAGCGGGATTCCCACTCCTGTCGCGGTGAACGCCGCTCCGGCCGCGATCATCAGCACCCGCACCGCGCCGCGCGTCTCCCCCGACGAGACCGAGACCAGCCACGCCGAGACCGACGCCGTCACGGTGGCAGGCAGGACCCACCGCCACTGGAGCGGCACACGACGGCGGAACGTGCCCATCCTGGCCGGCCCCGCCGCGACTGCGCCACGAACTGTCGGCATACCTTTACTTTCTCTCGCGACGCAAGAATGCCCGCCGAGGGAAGCCGGTGCAGCGGCTCCTCGCCCCAAGCTGGCCCGCCCCCCGGGGCGTCAAGAGCTGGGCAGTGGTGTAACTGGACGTCCCCGGCCGCCGACCGCAAGCCCCAGGTCAACGCCCTCTCCGAGCCGATCGTGTGCCTCTCGTCTTCGAAGCCGGGTCAGGCGGGTGCTACCACGAGGAGGTCGGATACGTCCTCGGTCTCGGGGCCCTCGACGTGCAGCCGATAGACACCCGGCTCCTTCGGGGGGAACTCCACATCCGTGGGTCCGCCGACGGGCGCCATCTCACGGATATCCACGGGCATGGCCGGTTCGCCGGGGCCGCCGACCCAGGTGAGGGATGCGACGAGCTTGCCGACCGCGCACCGCTGGAACAGGCGCTCGCTGCCTGCCGTGAGGCAACCCCAGGGCAGGAGGTGCAGCAGGCCGTGGGGTACGACGAGGAGAGTCTCGGTGCTGCCGAGTCGCTCGGCGACGGTCGCCGGCAACAGCTGGTCGACGCCGACGCCGATGCGGATCTGCTCCAGCAGGTCGTCGCGACGTGCGATCAGGTGAAGCCTCGTCTGAATCGTGCCAGCCGACCCGCTGCCGTTGTACTGCGCGAAGGCCAGCGCGTCGATCTGCTGCGACACCGCGTCGAACTCAGCCTCCTGCTCTGTGGGATCTGCGGCCGGAGCACGCGGAACGCTGATCGTCGCCGCCAGTGCCCGCGACTTGACCGTCTCCACGCACCACGCCACCGCGCCGGCGCCGTGGTGGTCCAGCGCGGCGTCCACCGCCTCCTCGGCCATCGGCAGCTTGTCACGCACGAACGACGTATCGAGCCGGTATCCCAGTGGTGCCATGCGCAGCCTGTCGGCATGCGACATGCCCGCCCGGAACGCGTCGACGGACTGGGCGTCCTTGCCGAGCTCGGACAGCGCCTTGGCGCGCCGCCACTGGAGCTTCCACGCCAGGTCGAGGTCGGGGTACGTCGACTGGTCGCGCAGGCCGTCCTCGGCGAGAGCCAGCGCCTCGCTGGGATCGTCGAGGAGCAGGTGGAGGTCAGCCTGTAGCTGGCGAAGCGCTGCCCGGCGGGGCCGCGTGAGCCCACCGTCGAACGCTGGCGCGATGCCGGTGAGCAGTCGCCGGGCGGTCGCAGTGTCGCCGCGTGCGACGGCGATCGCCGCGAGGTGGAAGTCGATGCCCGCCGGGACTCCGATCTCCACCGCGAACGGCCGCGCCAAGCATCGCCCGGTCCCGTCGTACGGAGGCGGCGGCGGTAGCGCCGAGGTACGTCGCCGTGACGCTGTCCGCCTCCTCACGGAGCCGTTTCGCAGCCCCGGTGTCGCCGGCGGCCTGCCGGTGGTCGGCGTAGATGGACAGCTGCTGCACGAGGGGCTGCGCGAAGGCGGAAAGATCGAACCCGCCGGGCGACTCGGCCTCGAACGACGCGACGCCGGCCCGCAGGCGCCGTGCCAGCGCGAGGTAGCGCTCGTACGCGTCGTCCGACGGGCGTCGGCCACCACCCACGAGAGCGAACATGGCAGTGTCGGCCTACTGCTGCAGGGCAGCGAGCTCCTGCAACCACGCCACTGGGTCCCTGGGGGAGCTCACGGCCGTAGAGCGGTCCGCGTCTTGTCGAACTCACCCTCCTCGATCCACCGGTGCAGCTGCCTGGCGCGCTCCGCGGGAAGGGGGTGGGTCGAGGCGTCGCGGATCCGCTGCCGGTGGCGCTGGGCCTTCCTGCTGTCACCCGCGAGGTCGTCGAGGCGCTGGGCCTGCTCGAGGAAGGCTCCCGCGTCGAGACCGTCCCCGAAGCGCACGGGCGCTCCCGCGAGCTTCAGCAGCATCCGAATGCACACGTCCTCGTCCTGGACCACGAGCATCGCGGCACGGTCCGCGGAGAGCTCGGAGCGCTGGTCCCAGTCGTTGAGAGCCCGGCGGACGTACGGCAGCACCAGCTGGGCGCCCAGCGCCGCGAAGCCGTTCCGGCCGGCGGACCGGACCGACTCGGTGCCGAGCTCCACCAGCCATCGAGCCATCTCCTTGTAGAGCACGTGGCTGCACTTGATGTGCCCCAGCTCGTGGGCGATGACCGCCCTGAGCTCCTGGTCGGACATCGCGTCGACAAGATCGGAGCAGAGGACGATGTAGGGCCGGTTGTGCCCACTCGTGTAGGCGTTGACGGGTCCCGGCTGCACGTAGAGCTCGGGCTCCTCCATATCCAGCGCCCGGCAGGACTCCACGAGGAGCTCGTGGACTGCGGGGAGCTGCCGCTTGGTCACCCGGATGCTCGAGGCGGTCAGGGCGACGTGTGCTCCTGTCTCGTGCTGCCACTCGAGGAGCTTGGCAACCGCTCGGTCGAACCCCCGGACCCGGTGCAGCGCTGCCGTGGCACTCCGGTCGTACGGGTGGGCGAATGCGGCAGCGTCCAGGCCGCGCGGCTCGTGGTCTGCCGCCGCGGTGCCGGCGCCCGCAGCGGCTGGGGTCATGGTGGGCGAGGCCTGCGTCATCGGTGCACCTTCCTTCGGGGAGCCAGTGGGGGTACCTGGGTGTCGTGGTCGCGGCTCTTGTTCTCGACCATCCGCTCACGGTGGTGGCTCGACCGCCCCGGGGTCATGAGGCGGTGCCCCCAGCCGGGACGGGAGGCGCGCCCGGATGGCTCGGGACACAGGCCCGCAGCTGCGGCTCGCCCACGGACCTCTGAGCGATGGTCAGCCGTCCGCGAGACCGGCTCGGCGCGCGCGGATCGCCGCTTGGGTCCGGTCGGCGACCTGCAGCTTGCTGAAGATGTTCGAGACGTGGTTGCGGACCGTCTTCGGGCTCAGGTAGAGCCGGCGGGCGATCGCCGCGTTGTTCTCTCCCTGGGCGATGAGCGCGAGGATCTCTCGCTCCCGATCGGTGAGCTCGGGGAAGATCTCAGCCTGCAGCCGCGGCGAGGAGAAGTACTCGATGATCCGGTGGGCGATGCTCTGACCGAACACCGCGGTGCCGGTGCCGAGCGCGAGGACCGCATGCACGATGTCGGCCTGGTCGGCGGTCTTCAGCAGGTAGCCACGGGCGCCCGCGCGCATCGCCGCGAAAACGGACTCGTCGTCGCCGTACATCGTCAGCATCAGCACGCCGATGTGGGGGCTGGCTCGGACGATCGTGCGGGTGGCCTCGATCCCGGTGACTCCGGGCATCTGGAGATCCATGAGGACGACGTCGGGTTGGAGCTGGCTGGCCGAGGTGATCGCCTCTTCGCCGGACGCCGCCTTGCCGACGACATCGATCCTTTCCTCGCACGCGAGCACCGAGGAGAGCCCTTCCCGGAACACAGGGTGGTCGTCGACGATGAGGACCCGAGTCCGCTCCATGTCGCCGTCCCAGGGCATCTGCTCGCCGGTGGGGCGAGAAGCCGAGCCAGAGGCACTGCCGCTTCCATCCTCCACCCGGGCCTCGCCGTCTGTCATGTCCCGGGCCCGGGGTCGTGAGCGTCGTGGTGCCGGGCGATCGCCTCCCGGTACAGGCGGGCGCCTGCGGTGGGCGTCCTGGTCAGGGACCGGCGGTCCAGCGAGAACAGCCCGAACCGGGCCCCCCACCCGAAGGCCCACTCGAAGTTGTCCACCAGCGACCAGTGCACGTACCCGCGAACGTCGCCCCCCTCCCGGGTCACGCGTGCGATCGTCGCGAGTGCGTTCGCCAACCCCTGGCACCTCCGCGTATCGGGCCGGTCGCCGTCGCAGATCCCGTGCTCGGTGACCACCATGGGCAGCCGGTACCGCGCCATTCCGGCGAGCGCCTGGCCCAGGGACCGGTCGTCGAGATCGCAGCCCAGGTCGTCGACCGTGCCGCGGGCTGAGGGCCCCACGTCGAAGGCCTCCAGGCCGGCCCACGGCCGAGGCCGTAGGCGGGCGTAGAGCGGGTAGTAGTGGTTGACGCCGAGGAAGTCCTGGGTCCCGGCCAGTCCCGGGTGGTGAGCGCGCCGCCAGAGGGGCGGAAGGCGCAGCCGAAGGTGCCCGGTCACGAGCGCCGTCGGAACGGCGTGGTTGTACGTCCGGTCCAGCGCCCGGGCCAGCAGACAGTCGCCGGGATGGCCGGCTCGCCCGGGGCGGAAGGGGACGACGTGGTGGGCCAGCCCCACCTGGCAGCGTCGCCCGGCGGTCGCGCCTCGGGCCGACGCGGCGCGGTGGATCAGCCGGTATGCGTCAGCGTGGGCGAGCAGGAGGTTCTCCAGGACCTGCCCGCCCACGGCTGGGTCTGCTTGACCGGGCGGCCATACGCCGCGGAGCCACCCCTGCACGACGTACCCCACCGGCTCGTTGACGGTGACCCAGTCGTCGACCAGGTCACCCAGCCGGGCGACAACACGGTTTACGAAGCCCAGCCATGCATCCACGGCGGCGCCGTCGGCGAACCCGCCCAGTCCGGTCACCCAGGTGGGCTCGGTGAAGTGGTGCAGGGTGAGCATCGGTCGGATGCCTGCGGCGCGGAGCCGACGGCACCACTCCCGGTAGCGCGAGAGCGCTCCGTCGTCGACGTGGCCCGGACGGGGCTCGATCCGGCTCCACTCGACCGAGAACCGGTAGCAGTCCACACCCAACCACCTCAGCAGCGCGAGGTCCTGGTCGAACCGGTTCCAGCTGTCCGCGGCGCGCCCGCACCTGTCGTGGCCGAGGACGGTCGGGCCGCCATCCGGGCGTGTGCGCCGCTCCCAGTCGGCCCAGTTGTTGTCGTTGATGCCGCCCTCCACCTGGTACGCCGACGTCGCAACGCCGAAGGAGAAGCGAGGGGGGAACGACCATGGTCCCGGAGCGCCCGGCGGCGTTGACGAGAAGGGCCGCGGGACGGACGCTGGCTGCGAGGCGTCGACGGCCTCCTGGGGCGGTCGGCTAGTGCGGGCGGCCCTCATGTCGTCATGCTGGGCCGTGGGTGATCCCACCGTCATGGGACTGCGGTCCCCTCTTGCTCGGGACGAGGAGGGTGGGTAGTGGAGGGTGACCTCGCCGCCGGGGTGTCGGCCGCCCTGAGCCTTCCGGCAGGCTCGGCCATCCGGGCGCGCAGACGACGCCGTCTGACGATGGCGCTGGTCGTCCTGCTCCTGGTCGTCCCGCCCTTCGCATGGACCTGGGCAGCGCGTTCGGGCCCTTCGGACGGGACCGTGACCTTCCCGACCAGCCCGCGGTGGTCAGATGCTCGCGGGGTCGGGATCGGCCTGCTGCATGGTGGCCCCGGCTGCCTTGAGCAGGGCGACCTCGTCACGCATGTCGACGGCGTCGCGCTCGACGTCTGGGTGCGCGGCAGGGCCGACCGCCCGGCTCCGCGGATCGGTGACTCGGTGGCGTACCAGGTCCGCGACGCCGCCCGGCCCTGCTACGTCCTGCTGCGGGACTATCCCTTCCTCTCCGTGGCGGCGGCGCACCTCATGCCCATCCTGCTGGTCTTCGTGATGTGGTCGGTCGCCGCCTTCGTGTTCCTGCAACGGCCGAGGGATCCAGCCGCGCGAGCGCTCTTCGGGATCGCTCTGCTCGTCCCGTACGGCGCACCGTCGTGGCCGTTCGGGATGCAGGTCATCGACCTGGTGTGTGGACCCCGGCTGTGGCCGTACGTCACGGCGGAGGTCGTCAACGCGCTCCTTTGGGGCGCGGTGCTCCACTTCGCGACGGTTTTCCCGCAACCGTTGCCGCTTCTGCGCCGGCATCCTTGGGCGGTGCTGGGCGTCTACTCGGTGCCGTTCCTCCTGTACGCCGGGACAGCAGCGGTGCGTCACGCGGAGGCGGGAGGGTCGCTCGGCCCTCATGCCCTGGTCGGCGCGGTCACGGGTCAGGTCGGGCTCGACACACTCGGCTACCTCGCGCCGATCTCGGTGCCCTCCTCCCGAGCGGTCCCGGTTCTGGTCATGGTCACGCTGATCTGGCAGTACCGGCACACGTCCAGCCCGGGCGAGCGGGCCCGGCTTCGGTGGGTGCTGTACGCCTTCCTCGTCACCGCGGTCGTCTACGTGGCGCTGGGACAGGTCCCCGCGTGGCGCACCGACCAGCCACTCGTGCCCTGGGACTGGTTCGCGGTCGCGTTCGTCGTCGTGCCTCTCACCCTGGGGGCGGCGGTGCTCCGGTACGGCCTCTTCGACGTGCAGGTCATCCTGCGCCGCTCACTGGTGTACGGCGTCGTCACGGTCACGCTGGTCGTGGTCCCGGGCGCGGCCGCGCTGATGACCGTGCAGCTCCTCGCCGACCCAACCGGGTGGGAGCTGCTGCTCCTCGTCGCCCTCGTGGTCACCGTCTGCCTGCTGACGCTGAGGGTCAGGCTGACGAAATGGGCGAGCCGGCTGATCTTCGGCCACCGCGACAACCCGTACGCCGTGATGTCCGAGCTCGGGCAGCGGCTGCAGTCCGCGGTTCCGGCGGACTCCGTCCTGCCCTCGATGGCGCAGACCTTGGCGGACGCGTTGAGGTTGCCCTACGTCGGCATCCAGCTGACGGGCCCGGACGGCGTGGTCGACATCGTCAGTCACGGGACCCCAGAGGGCCATCCCGTCTCGATCCCGCTCAGCAGTCAGGGTGAGGAGGTGGGGCAGCTGCTCCTCGATCCGGGGACGGGGCGAGAACCGTTCGGACCGTCCGACCGCCGGCTCCTCGAGCTCGTCGCGCAACAGGTTGGACTGGCCGCCGACCGCGTGCTCCTGACCAGCCGCCTGCAACGGTCGCTGCAACGGGCTGTCACGGTGCGGGAGGAGGAGCGGCGGCGACTGCGGCGAGACATCCACGACGGCCTGGGTCCCGCTCTCGCGGCGACGGGGTTCCAGCTCGAGGTCGCCCGCCGGATGCTCGCAGACCACCCGGAGACCGCATCCGCCATCCTGGAGGACCTGTGCCGATCGCAGCGGGTCGTCGTCCATGACGTGGCGGGGCTTGTGGACGGGCTGCGCCCCCCGGTGCTCGACCAGCTCGGGCTCCTTGGAGCCTTGCGCGCGCACGCCGAGACGGTGTCCGGCGACGCCGCGAAGGGTCCTGCCCTCCTTGTCACGGTGGACGGCGCCGGTGACGTCGAGCCGCTCCCGGCGGCAGTGGAGGTGGCGGCCTACAGGGTCGTGCTGGAGGCGCTGACCAACGTGGTCCGGCACGCGAGCGCGAGCGAGAGCGAGGTCCGGATCTGGCGCGAGGACGACAGCCTGGTCGTCCAGGTCGACGACAACGGCAGAGGGCTGCCGAAGGTGTACCGGGCAGGCGTGGGCCTGAGCTCGATGCGTGAGCGGGCGATCGAGCTGGGCGGAAGCTGCACGATCGTCCGGCTGCCGGATGGAGGCAGCCGGGTTCGTGCGGAGTTCCCGCTGCTCACCGGGGACTCGCCTCGGGAGTGACCAAGATGGCCCCGGCCATGTCGAGGCAGGCTCTCGACCCGGGACACCGGCGCCCACCCAAGGGCGGGCGCCGGCGGCTTCCCCCAGCCGGCCGGTCACGCCCCGTGACAGGGGTAGCTGAGGAAGACCCGGAACGCCCCGTCACCGTTTCCCGGCGTGTTGTCGTTCACGCGGAAGCGCACCCGCTGGAGATAACCCCACTTGGTGTTGGTGAAGGTCCGCGTGGAGGACCCGACGTACTGGTACGGGTTGTTGCCGAGTCGGGCGATGAGGCTGTACTCACTCGCACCCGGCGCCGGGTAGTACCACGGCGCACTGGTGCCGGCCCACCCCTCGGGGCCGTTCCAACCGGTGAACCACACACCGGCCCAGATCTGGTTCGACCGAGGCGTCACCGTCAGGGACTCGCCGTACGAGAGCCACTCGCTCACCACACCCGTGGAGCTCTCGGGGACGTCGAGGTCGTCGACCGGACAGAGGATCTGGTCACTGCGCTGAGCGGCCGCCTGTGACCTCGTGGCCCGGGCAACGTCTGACTCCCCGGGCCCCGCCGGCTTCGCCGCGTTCGCCGGCGCAGCCACGAGACCCAGGGTCAGCGCGGTGATGCCGGCGACCGTCGCGAGGGCCTTGCTGTGCTTCATGGTTCTCCCCCTTCGTCAGGAGGCGTCCTCTTGCCGGACGCGTGAACTCCTGTGAACATGCCGACGGTCGCTGTCGGTGGGACCCGAGGACCAGGGATCGGCGTCCCGGATCGGCCGGGCTTTCGAGCCGGGACTGTCCCCCGGGCCGTTGCCGCCGTCTTGGTGCCCGATGACGAGCGATCGTCGTCCCCGGCCCCGTCCCGCCGAGGGGAGCCATTGCGCGGTTGCGACGCGGAGCCGCCGCCCGGGACCGTCGCGCCTACCGCTGGAGCGACTCGACCTTCGCGGCCGCCTCGCGCCTGGTGCGGACGCCGAGCTTCTGCAGCACCGCGGAGACGTGGTGGTCGACCGTGCGGGTGGACACCACGAGCCGTTCGGCGATCGCGGCGTTGGACAGGCCCGCCACGAGGAGGTCGAGGATCTCGGTCTGGCGGGCAGTGAGCCCTGCGGGGTGCCTCCGGGTGTTCGGCTGCGGCCCTCGCGGCAGCCGGGTGACACCGAGGCGGCGCAGCCTGCTGCGGACGACCGCGGCCGCCGGCCTGGCGCCGAGATGGTTGAGGACCGCCAACGCCTCGAGGGTCGGCTCGGGCTCCCCTGACTCGGCGAGCTCGAGGGCGCGCTCGTAGGGGTCTCCGATCCGCTCCCACGCCGACGCGGCGGCGCGCCAGTCGCCGCGCAACCCGGCCGCGTACTCCTCGGGGCAGCCGGGAAACGGCTCGGTCACGTGCCCGAGACGGCGCAGGTAGCGCAACAGCTCGCCGCGCCAGACAGCGGTGCCGGGCCGGTCCGTCCGGTCCAGCAGCAGCGACGGGAACCGCCCGGCTCGGGTCACATCGCCCGCGAGCCAGGCGTCCTCGATGCGTGCCAGTCCCGTCGGCACCAGCCATTCCAGGACGTCGGCACGGTCGGCGTGCCGGGTCGCGAGCGCCAGCATCTGGTCCGCCTCCGGGTGGCCCTGACGGACCAGGAGCCGTGCAAGGACCGGCACCGTCTCGCGACCGATCATGCCGGGGTCGCCGCGGCCCTCGAGGAGTCCGCGGAGCCCTGCCGCGGCCTCGGCCCAGCTCCCTCGCATCGCCAGGAGCCGGAAGCGCCGCGCGTCGAGCATGTAGGAGTGCACGAGGAACTCGCGGTCACGTCCGTATGCGTCGGCCTGCTCGATGTAGCCGCGCGCGTCGCCGTACCGGCCCAGTCGCCACAGGCCTTCAGCCAGGTT
>JBIOUF010000233.1:0-7903 GCA_044866695.1 Nocardioidaceae bacterium
CGCGCACGTCCAGGCCGACCGCCACCCGGTCGCCGTGCTCGGCGATGGCGCGGGCGCACCACTCCGGCTGCTCCAGCGCCGCGGTGCCGATGTTGACCCGGCGGCAGCCGGTCGCCAGCGCGGCCGCCAGCGACTCGTCGTCGCGGATGCCGCCGCTCAGCTCGACGTCGATGTCGAGGCGTCCGACGACCTCGGCGAGCAGCGCACGGTTCTCCCCGCGACCGAAGGCCGCGTCCAGGTCCACCAGGTGCAGCCACTCCGCGCCGGCGTGCTGCCATCGCTGCGCCGCCTCGAGCGGCTCGCCGAAGGTCTTCTCCGTCCCGGCCACGCCCTGCACCAGCTGGACCGCCCGACCGCGCTGCACGTCGACGGCGGGCAGCAGCTCGAGGTACCGGGCGGTCATGATGGCCAACGATAGGGCGCCCTCGAGCCGCCACGCGGCGCGACCCGGCCGCCGCCGGGTCAGCCCCGCAGATGCCGCGTTGGTCGCGCGGTCGGCCGATCGGGCGCATGCTGATGCCACACAGCCCGGCAGCACCGAGGAGGACACCATGGACCCCGCAGCCCTGCTGAAAGAGCTCGAGCCGACCGTGGAGGCCAACCTCGACCGGCATCTCGCCACCGCCAAGGAGTGGATGCCGCACGAGTACATCCCCTGGAGCGAGGGCCGCGACTTCCTCATGCTCGGCGGGGAGCAATGGACGGTGGAGCAGTCCCGGCTCTCCCCCATCGCCCGTACGGCGCTGGAGGTGAACCTGCTCACCGAGGACAACCTGCCCAGCTACCACCGCGAGGTGGAGCGGGCGTTCGGCCGGGACAGCGCCTGGGGGGTCTGGGTGAACCGGTGGACCGCCGAGGAGGGCCGGCACGCGTTCTGCATCCGCGACTACCTGCTGGTGACCCGCGGCGTCGACCCGGAGGAGCTGGAGCGGGCCCGGATGGACACGATGGAGGCCGGCTTCGACTCCGGCGACAAGCCGCTGCTCAACGTGTGTGCCTATGTCTCCTTCCAGGAGCTGGCCACCCGGGTGTCACACCGCAACACCGGCAAGGTCACCGACGACCCGGTCGCCGACAAGATGCTGGCCCGGGTCGCGATGGACGAGAACCTGCACATGATCTTCTACCGCAACCTGGTCCAGGCCGCGCTGGAGATCGTCCCCGACCAGACCATCCGGGCGATCACCGACGAGGTGGTCGGCTTCCAGATGCCCGGCGCCATCATCCCCGGCTTCGCCCGCAAGGCGGTCCAGATCGCCAAGGCCGGCATCTACGACCTGCGCATCCACCACGACGACATCGTGATGCCGCTGCTGCGGCAGTGGGGCATCTTCGAGCTGGAGGGCCTCGACTCCGAGGGCGAGAAGGCCCGGCAGGAGCTCGCCGACGCGGTCGCCGCGCTGGACGCTGCCGCCGAGCGGTTCGTGCAGCAGCGCGCCGAGGCCGAGGCCAAGCGGGCCGCCCGCCGCGCCGCAGCGGCCGCGTCCGGCTGACTCCCACCGGGAGGTCTCCGGGCTGACCGGGCGGGGGCGCGACCGGGCAGGCCAGGGTGCCGGAGCCTGCCCGCTTTGGACCTGCTGGTGCGATTCATGTCACACTGAGCCGGTTCGGGGAGTCACTCTCGTCCCTCTCGGGTCGAACGACGCACGGAGGACGTGCATGGGCAGCACCGGCCACGCCCGCCGGCACAGCCGCAGCAGGTCCCTGGTCGTACTGCTGCTCGGGCTCACCCTGCTCGCCGGCGTGACGCCGTACGCCGCAGCGGCCGCTGCCACCACACCCGACCCGACGCCCGCGGCCGCGACCGCCTCGGACGACCCCAGCGACGACCCCAGCGACGACCCCAGCGCGGCCGCCGACGAGCCGTCGGAGGACCCCTCGCCGAGCGACGAGCCGAGCGGGTCGGCCGGCCCGAGTGCCGAGCCCGCGACCGAGCCCACCACCGAACCGACGACGGAACCCACCACCGAGCCCACCACCGAGCCGACGAGGCGGGCCGGCGTGCAGCGGGTCGTGCCGCCGGCCACCGGCAACAACGCCGTCATCACCGTCAAGGTCGGCGGCAACCGCACCTCGCTGACCGCGGTGGGGGGCTTGGCCGGGGTCACGCTCGGCTTCTACGCGAACCAGACCGGCGGGACGGCGCTGTTCACCTGTACGTCCGACGTCGACGGCGACTGCTCGATCACCGTCCCCAACACCCAGCCCGGCGGCGCCAACCGCGACGCGCGGTACTGGGTCCGGCAGACCGGCACCGCGTCCGGCTACTACACCAACCCCAACCTCGGCACCGGCACGACCGTCGCTCCCGACGCCTACACCTTCCAGACCGGCACCCAGCTCCGCAACGGCACGGTGTACCGCTCCACTGCCGACTTCATGATCAGCACCGGCACCACGAACAACGAGGCGTCCGGCGGCATCTGGCAGAGCTCGCTGAACAACCCGACCTTCCCCGCCAAGTGCGGGATCAACGTGGCGCTGGTCCTCGACCTGTCCAACTCGGTCACCGACGCCCAGCTGCTCCAGCTCAAGGCCGCCGCGAACGGGTTCGTCGACGCACTCACCGGCACCCCCTCACAGGTCGGCACCTTCACGTTCGCGACGTCTGCGCCCGCCACCGCGGGCGACACCCTCGCCCTCACGCCGGTGTCCACCCCCGCGGGGGCGACCATCGTCAAGAACCGGATCAACGGCTACAACAAGCCGGGCGGGAACGCCGGCGGCACCAACTGGGACCGGGGCATCTACCAGGTCGCGCAGTCCGCCGCCACTTTCGACGTCGCGGTCGTGATCACCGACGGCAACCCCACCTTCTACGGCGCCGGGGAAGGCCCCGGCAACCGCACCCGGTTCCGCGAGGTCGAGAACGGCATCTTCTCCGCCAACGCGGTCAAGGCCGAGGGCACCAAGGTCATCGCGTTCGGCGTCGGCACCGGCGTCGACAACGCCGGCAGCGGGCAGAACCTGCGGTCGATCTCCGGCCCGACGCTGAACACCGACTACTACCAGACCACCGACTACGCCGCCGCCGGGGCGGCGCTCCGGGCCCTGGCGCTGGGCAGCTGCAACAGCTCGGTCACCGTGGTCAAGCAGGTGGTCCCCTCGACCGCCCCTCCGGGGACGACCACCGGGGCCACCCCCCAGGGCGGCTGGACCTTCACCGCCGCCGGGTCCACCGGCATCACGGTCACCCCGCCGACCTCGCAGGTCACCGCCACGGGCACGGGCGCGGCGAACTTCCCGCTGACTTTCTCCGGCGGGACGACATCGGGTCCCGTGACGCTCACCGAGACCGCGCAGGCGGGCTACACCCTCCAACAGGTCGGCGGCGCGAACGCCGTGTGCACGCGCGTGGACACCGGCGCGAGCGTGCCGGTCACCAACAGCGGAGCCCTCGGGTTCTCCGTGAACGCCGCCAACACCTACCCGGTCAGCTGCACCGTCTACAACCGCGCCCCGAACCCCGCGGCTTCGGTCGTCCTGAACAAGACCTGGGTGGTCGACGGCACCACCTACGCCGAGGGCAGCCAGCCGCCCGGGCTCACCGCGTCCGGCCTGATCAACGGCACCGACCAGCCCTGGGGCACCGAGCGCACCGGCTTCAGCCAGGGCGCGTCGGTCACCCTGAACGAGCAGCTCGGCACTCTGCCGGCCCAGTGTCAGCTGGTCTCGTCGCGGCTGACCAGCGCGAACGGCGCGACCGTCAACCTCGCACTGCCGGCGAACCAGACGCTCGACGCCGGGCTGAACACCTACGGCATCACGAACACGCTGACCTGCCGGACCCGGCTCAGCCTGGACAAGACCGTCCGCTTCGGCACCGCCAGCCCGAGCTCGTGGACCCTCACCGCGGCCGCGCCGGCGGGCGCCGTGGCCGGTCCGAGCGGGCAGACCGGGGTGACCGGAGACGTGACGCCCGGTGCGACGTACACCCTGTCGGAGTCCGGCGGCAACCCGGCCTACCAGCAGCTGACCGACCCGAACGCCGTCCTTCGGCCCGGGGCCACGGGCAGCTTCTTCTGCGTCGAGGTCCGCTCCGACGGCACGACGCCGATCCCGGGCTACTCCGACGGCCTGAACGGCGGCGTGACCGTGCCGTTCGGCAGCTGGGTGCGCTGTACGGCGATCAACCAGACCTCGACCCTGCGGCTGGTCAAGGAGGTCGTCAACGACAACGGCGGGACGGCCGTTCCTTCCGCCTGGGCCCTGCACGCCACTCCGCCCGGAACCTCCGGGGCGCCGACGGTGGACCAGCCCGGTGCCGCGCTCGCCGACGCCGCCTTCGTCAACGTCCGGCCCGGGGTCCCCTACGCACTCTCCGAGACCGGCGGCCCGCCCGGCTACACCAACACCGCCATCGAGTGCCAGACCGCCAGCCCCCGCCAGCAGACGACGAGCATCACCTTGCAGCCGGGAGACGTGGGGACCTGCTTCTTCGTCAACGACGACCAGCCGGCGACCCTCACGCTGCGCAAGGTGGTCGACAACGGCAGCACCGGCGCCACGAACGGTCCCGCCGCCTGGACCCTGACTGCGACCGGACCTACGAACGTCAGCGGACCCGGCAACTCCGCGCAGGTCACCAACCAGCCCGTCTCCGCCGGCCAGTACACGCTGTCGGAGACCGGCCCCGCCGGCTACACCGCGTCCGCGTGGGCCTGCACCGGCGGCACGCTGACCGGCTCCCAGGTCACCGTGGCGAACGGCGGCAACGTCACCTGCACCATCACCAACACCGCCCAGCAACCCCGGCTGACCCTGGTGAAGACGGTCACCAACAACAACGGCGGCACCGCCGCGCCCACCGCCTGGACGCTGGCCGCGACCAGCCCCACCACGGGCATCAGCGGCGCGACCGGGTCCACCGCGGTCACCAACGTCCCGGTCCAGGTCGGCACGTACAACCTGGCGGAGTCCGGCGGCCCGAACGGCTACACCGCCGGCGCCTGGTCCTGCACCGGCGCCACCAGCCAGACCCCCACCAGCGTCGCCGTCGGCCTCGGCCAGAACGTCACCTGCACGATCAACAACGACGACCAGCCCGCCACGCTCACCCTGGTCAAGAACGTCACCAACGACAACGGCGGCACCGCGACCGCCGCCCAGTGGACGCTCGCCGCTGCCGGGCCCACGCCGATCTCCGGGCCCGGCAACTCCGCAGCCGTCACCAACCAGACCGTCAACGCCGGCAGCTACGCCCTCTCGGAGTCCGGGCCCTCCGGCTACACCGCGTCGGCCTGGACCTGCACCGGCGGCACCCAGAACGGTGTCAACGTCACCGTCCCCAACGGCGGCAACGTCACCTGCACCATCACCAACAACGACGAGCCCGCCCGGCTGACCCTGGTCAAGGTCGTCGACCCGGGCGAGACCGGCTCCGGTCACGTGCCCGCGGACTGGACCCTCACCGCGACGCGCGTCCCGCCGATCACCGGCCAGGACACGGTGTCCGGCAACGGCGACCCGACCACCCCCGGCGGGGTGAACCAGGTCCCGGTGTTCGCCGGCAGCTACGACCTCACCGAGAGCGGCCCGGCGGGGTTCGACCCCGGCGACTGGGTCTGTCAGGGCGGCGTCCTCGACGCCGCGGGCGACACCGTCACCGTGCCCAACGGCGGCAGTGTGCGCTGCACGATCACCAACACCGCCGTCTCCCCGACCCTCACGCTGGTCAAGAAGGTCGTCAACCAGGCCGGCGGCACCGCGGTCGCCACCGACTGGACCCTCACCGCGACCGGCAACACACCGATCTCCGGAGCCACCGGCTCGGCGGCGGTGACCGACGCTCCGGTCCAGGTCGGCACCTACCTGCTCTCCGAGACCGGGCCCGACGGCTACACAGCGTCGGACTGGGTGTGCACCGGCACCGGCGAGCAGACCGGCGTCGCGACAGTCGTCCTCACCGAGGGCGACAGCGCGACGTGCACGATCACCAACACCGACCAGCCGGCCCAGCTGACCCTGGTCAAGACCGTCACGAACAACAACGGCGGCACCGCGACGGTCGCCGACTGGACCCTCACCGCGACCGGTCCGACCACGATTAGCGGCGAGACCGGAGCCGACACGGTGACCGGGGCCACCGTGCCCGCCGGCGCCTACGTCCTCTCCGAGGACGGCCCGGCCGGGTACGCCGCCTCCGCCTGGACGTGCGAGGGCGGCACCGTCACCGGTGGCACCGTCACCGTGCCCAACGGCGGCGACGTGGTCTGCACCATCACCAACGACGACCAGCCCGCCACCCTCACCCTGGTCAAGGTCGTCGACAACGGCACCACCGGGGCCACCTTCGGCCCCGCCGACTGGAACCTGAGCGCCGCCGGGCCCACCCCGGTCACCGGCGCCGGGAACTCCCCCGCGGTCACCGACCAGCCCGTGAACGCCGGCAACTACGACCTGTCCGAGTCCGGCGGGCCGACCGGCTACGACGACAGCGACTGGTCGTGCACCAACGCCGGTGCCGGCGGGGGCACTCCGGTCGCCGACGGCACCGTCACCGTGCCCAACGGCGGCGACGTCACCTGCAGGATCACCAACACCGCCCGGCAGCCGCGGCTGACCCTGGTCAAGAAGGTCACCAACGACGACGGCGGCAGCGCTGCGGAGACCGACTGGACTCTCACGGCGACCGGTCCGACCACGGGCATCACCGGCGCGACCGGCACCGGTGCGGTCACCAATGTGGCCGTCGAGGTCGGCGACTACGACCTGACCGAGTCCGAGGGACCCGTCGGCTACACCGCGAGCGGCTGGGTCTGCGTGGGCGGTGCCCAGGACGGCGCCACGGTGACGGTCGGCACCGGCGACAACGTGGTCTGCACGATCACCAACGACGACCAGCCCGCCACGCTGACGCTCCGCAAGGTCGTCGACAACGGCAACACCGGGGCGACCGCCGTCGCCGGCGACTGGACGCTGGCAGCCGACGGCCCGACGGACGTCACCGGGCCCGGCAACTCAGGCGCGGTCACCAACCAGACCGTGGACGCCGGCGACTACGACCTGTCCGAGGACGGCCCCGAGGGGTACGACGCGAGCGACTGGACCTGTGCCAACACCGGTGCCGGCGGCGCCACCCCGGTGGACGGCGGCACCGTCACCGTGCCCAACGGCGGCACCGTCACCTGCACGATCACCAACACCGCCCAACCGGCCCACCTCACGCTGGTCAAGACCGTCACGAACAACGACGGCGGCACCGCCGGGCCCGGCGACTGGACGCTCACCGCCCAGGGCCCGACCGACGGCGTCACCGGCGTGACCGGCGACCCGGAGGTCACCGACCGCCCGGTCGCGATAGGCGGCTACGACCTGTCCGAGTCCGGCGGTCCGGCCGGCTACACCCCTGGCGACTGGTCCTGCACCGGCGACGGGCTGGCCGGCTCGACGGTCACCATCGCCCTCGGTGACGACGTCACCTGCACGATCGACAACGACGACCAGCCCGCCCAGCTCACCTTGGTCAAACAGGTCGATCCAGGTGACACCGGGGCCACCCAAGGGCCCGGGGACTGGACGCTGACGGCGACCGGCGACGACGAGACGGTGACCGGCCCTGGTGATTCCGACGACATCGTCGACCAGACCGTTCCCGCCGGTGACTACGCCCTGACCGAGACCGGACCCGGCGCGCCCGGGTGGACCGCGAGCCCGTGGACCTGCGAGGACGCCGAGGGTGACCCCGTCGAGGTCGACGCCGGGTCGGTCACCCTGGCCAACGGCGGCGACGTCACCTGCACCATCACCAACACCGCCCAACCGGCCCACCTCACCCTGGTCAAGACCGTCACGAACAACGACGGCGGCACCGCCGGTCCCGGCGACTGGACGCTCACCGCCCAGGGCCCGACCGACGGCGTCACCGGCGTGACCGGCGACCCGGAGATCACCGACCGCCCGG
>JBIOUF010000234.1:0-3806 GCA_044866695.1 Nocardioidaceae bacterium
CCCGCTTCGCGAGCGCCCGGTCGCTGTCGTCGGTGCCGCCCCACAGCCGGCCGAACAGCTCCTCGACCCGCAGGCGCGACTGCGCGCAGAACGCGTCGGCGAGCGCGTAGGCGGTCTCGCCCTGCGCTGGGTCGTCGGTGCGGATCATCTCCGCACGCGAGCAGGCCACGGCCATGGCGAACAGTTCAGCACCGATGTCGACGATGCGGCCGAGGAAGACCTGGCGGTACTCCATCTTGGCCTGCCACCTCGACATGCCGAAGAACACCTGGCGGGCCAGCTTGCGCGAGGACCGCTCGACGAAGCGCAGGTGCTTTGCGAGGGCGCCGAACTCCTTGTACGACGTCGGGACGGTGCCCTGACCGGCCACCAGCTTGGGGAACCAGGTCGCGTAGAAGCCACTGGCCTTGACCGCGGCCCTGGCCTTGCGGCGCACGTCCGCGTCGACGTCGGCAAGGTCACCGGACACGGCGAGGTGGGTGTCCAGGGCCTCACGGGCGATCAGCAGGTGCATGATCTCGGTGGACCCCTCGAAGATCCGGTTGATCCGCAGGTCGCGCACCACCTGCTCGGCCGGAGCCGCCCGCTCGCCGCGAGCCGCCTTGGACGCCGCGGTCTCGTAGCCTCGGCCGCCCAGGATCTGGACCAGCTCGTCGGCGACCTCGCAGGCCATCTCGCTGCACCACAGCTTGGCCAGGGCGGCCTCGATGCGGATGTCCTTGCTGCCGGCGTCGGCCATCTGCGCCGAGAGGTCGACCACGGCCTCCAGCGCGAACGTCGTCGCGGCGATGAAGGCGATCTTCTCCGCCACCGCCTCGTGCCTGCCGACCGGCCGGCCCCACTGGACCCGCTCGGCCGACCACTCGCGGGCGATCTTCAGCGCCCATTTGCTGGCGCCGGCGCACATGGCCGGGATGGACAGGCGGCCGGTGTTCAGCGTGGCCAGGGCTATCTTGAGCCCCTGACCCTCACGGCCGAGCCGGTTCTCCACCGGCACCCGGACCGAGCTGAACCGGGTCACGCCGTTCTCGATGCCCTTCAGCCCCATGAAGTCGTTGCGGTTCTCGACCGTCACGCCCTCGGAGTCGGTCTCCACGACGAAGGCGCTGATGCCGCCCTTGCCGCCCGCGTGCGGCGGGACAGTCGCCATGACCACGACCAGCTCGGCCACGACCCCGTTGGTGGTCCACAGCTTCACACCGTCGAGGACGTACGCCGAGCCGTCCTCGGTGGGCCGTGCCGTCGTGGACAGCCGGGCCGGGTCGGAGCCGACGTCGGGCTCGGTGAGCAGGAACGCGGTCACGGCGCCGTTCGCGCAGCGCGGCAGGAACCGCTGCTTCTGCTCCTCGCTGCCGAAGGTCTTCACCGGCTCGGGGACGCCGATGGACTGGTGCGCCGACAGCAGCGCTCCCAGGCTGGCGTGCACCGACCCGGCCAGCATGAGGGCCTGGCCGTAGTAGGCCATCGTGAGGCCCTGCCCGCCGTACTCGCGCGGGATCTTCATCCCGAACGCGCCGATCGCCGCCAGCGCCGCGACGTCCTCGTCGCGGATCACCGACTCCCGCTCGATGCGCTGGCCGTCGATGCCCTCGCAGACCCGGCGCATCTCGGCGAGGAACGCCTCACCGCGGGCGACGTCGTCGGCGGAGCCCCTTGGGTGCGGGTGCACCAGGGCGAGGTCGAACCGGCCGAGGTAGAGCTCCTTGGCGAAGCTGGGGCGGGTCCAGGTGGTCTCCCTGGCGGCCTCGGCGACCTCGCGGGCGACGCGCTCGCTCACGTCCGCGCGCTGCGCGGGCCCGCCGGGCGTGTGAACGGGTGGGGCGGTGCTGACGCGGCCGTCCTCGGATCGGGCCTCGGTCGGGTGGATGTCGGTGCTCACAGGGCTTCCTCCGGGGGCTGGGGGTGCTACCCACCAGTAATACCCGTCGGTAGCCGAATTCGGAAGGGTATGACCGCCCTGTGTCGTCGCTCACACCACGGGCGGTACGGCGATGCCGCGGCCGGCGAGGTGAGGTGGCGGTGACGGCGCGCAGGTGCCAGCCTCGTGCCCATGAGGATCGCACTTGCCAGTGACCACGCCGGTTTCGCGCTGAAGCAGGAGGTCCAGGCCTGGCTCAGCGGGCAGGGCCACCAGACCGTCGACTTCGGCACCGACAGCGAGGCCGCGTGCGACCTCGTCGACTTCGCCTACCCCGCGGCTCTCGCGGTGGGCCGCGGTGAGGTGGACCGTGCCGTGATGGTGGACGGCGTCGGCTACGGCAGCGCCATGATCGCCAACCGGATCCGCGGGGTCGACGCCGTCGTCTGCCAGGACCCGTTCTGCGCCGGCCTGGCAAGGACGCACTCGGACAGCAACGTGCTGTGCATCGGCGGGAAGATCATCGGCTCGGCCCTGGCCATGGCCGTGCTCGAGACCTGGATGACCACGGACTTCGACGCGGACGAGCCGAAGTACGCCCGCCGCGTCGCCAAGGGCCGGGAGATCGCCGAGCGCCACCTGGTGCCGCTCGACTCGGTGTGAGCGGCCCGCTCACCACCAGCCCTGGCGGTGCGCCCAGCGCAGCAGCAGCAGGCTGATCGCCATCATCACCATCAGGACGAACCCGAGCTCGACGTAGTGGGTGCTGTTGCTGACGATGACGTTCATGCCGTAGACCGACGCGATCGCGGTGACGGGCAGGGTGACCGCGGCGATCACCGCGAGCCGCTCCATGGCCACGGTCATCTTGGTGTGCACCTTGGTCTGGTAGAGCTCGATGACGCCGAACAGGAAGTGCGACTCGCCGTCGGCCAGGGACTGCACCCGGGCGAACTGGTCGGCGAGGTCGCGGGCGAGGTGGCCGTCCTCGTCGTCGGCCATGCGGCGGATCGACGCCATGCGCAGCCAGATGTCGCTGCACTGCGCAGCCATGGTGCGCGTCGTGAGCAGCTCGTGCCGGATCAGGAACATCGTCTCCAGCAGCACCTCGGGGTCGCGCAGCTGGGACTCCATCACCTGCCGCTCCAGGCCGGGCAGCTTCTGCGCCACCTCCTGGATCACCGCGCTCTGCCGTCGCGCGACCGCGGAGGTGATGGCGTACGACAGCTCGGCCGGGGTCGTGGGCCGGAACCGGCCGCCCTCGATCCGCGCCAGCGCGCCGCGGGTCTCCTCCAGGGCGAGGGTCGGGTCGACGTCGGGGCTGATCGGGCCGTGCACGGTGACCAGGTACCGCGACGCGATCACCTGGTCGAGCTCGAGCAGGTGCACGTGGCCCGCGACGCCGAGGGACGGCGACTGCGTGGTGACGAAGACGTGGTCGTCGTACCCGTGCACCCTCGGGATGAAGTTGCGCTGCCGGCACGCCTCGATCACCCGTTCGTGGCAGCCCAGCCCGCGCAGCACGGCGTCGCAGTCGGCGTCCCACTGCGGTACGTCGATCCAGAAGAACCCGTCGTCGTGCGCGAACAGCTCGACCACGTCGTCGGGCTCGCGCGGGTGAGCGCCGTCGGCGTCCACGAACCGGACCTCCACGCTGGTCAGCGTGACAGGGGGTCGGTCCGTGGGCAACGACCGCGGCGAACCGCATTGTGGCCTTTGGTTGCAGCTCGCCTCGGCGTGTCGCTGTCACCATCGGCCACAACACCGGATCAGCGCAGGCATCGGCCACAACCGGACCGGCGGACCCGCCCGCTCTACAGGGCCATCACAGCGCGCGGAGGATGTCCTCGACGCGGTCCTTGGCGTCGCCGAAGAGCATGGCGGTGTTGTCGCGGTAGAACAGCGGGTTGGGGACCCCGGCGTAGCCGGTGGCCATGGAGCGCTTGAA
>JBIOUF010000235.1:0-4006 GCA_044866695.1 Nocardioidaceae bacterium
CGACGACCTCGAGGCGACGCTGCTGGCCCATGACATCGCGAAGATGTTCGAGGAGAAGCTCACCTACCCCGGGCAGATCAAGGTCACGGTCATCCGCGAGAGCCGCGCCACCGAGATCGCCCGCTGAGGCCCCCGGCCCAGGTCATCGGCTCAGGTCATTGGCAGCGCCGACTCGGTCTCCGCGATCACCTCGGCGCCGCCGCGGCCCTGCCGCCGCTGGCGCTTCTCCAGCCAGGTCGCGGTGAGCGAGAGGATCGAGTTGAGCACGATGTAGATCGCCGCGCCGAGCAGGTAGGTCATCAGGTTGTTGTTCACGAACTCGGCGATCCCGCGCAGCTCGCGCAGCAGCTCGGGGTAGACGACGAACGAGCCGAGCGAGGTGTCCTTCAGCACCACCACGCACTGGCTGATGATCGCCGGGAGCATGAAGCGCACCGCCTGGGGCATCAGCACCAGGCGCATCACCTGGTTCTTCCGCATGCCGATGGCGTACGCCGCCTCGGCCTGGCCCTTCGGGACCGCCTGGATGCCGGCCCGGAACACCTCGGCCAGCACGCAGCCGTTGTAGATGGTCAGCCCCGTCACGAGCGAGACCAGGCCCGTGGTGTACGTGTCCAGCCCGCTCTGCATGGCGAGCAGCTGGCGCAGCATCAAGATCAGCAGGAGCAGCGGCACGGCGCGGAAGAACTCGATGAACACCTGCGCGGGCAACCGCACCCAGCGGTGCTCCGACAGCCGCGCCACCGCGAGCAGCACGCCGACCACGATGGCGAAGCAGATGCCCAGCGCCGCCGCCTTCAGCGTCTCCAGCAGGCCGCTGCGGATGGCGGTCCAGATGTTCTGCTGCGAGAGCGCGTCGAACACCTCGGGGTCGAGCTCGCCCGCCTCGTCCAGGCGCAGGTAGACCCACCAGAGCACGAGCACCATGAGCACCGCGAAGGCGACCGTGTAGAGCCGGTGCCTGGCCCTCGTCCTCGGGCCCGGCTCGTCGAACAGGATGCTGGACATCAGGCCACCCGCACCCGTCGCTCGAGGAACGCGCCGGCCGCGGAGATCAGCGCGACCAGGAACATGTAGAACAGCGCGAACCCGAAGAAGATCACCAGCAGCTGGTCGGCGTTGGCGTTGGTGAGCTTGCGCATCATGAAGGTCATCTCGGTGACCCCGACGCCGGCCGCGAGGCTGGAGTTCTTCGTCATCGCGATCAGCGTGCTCACCAGCGGCGGGATCACGGCGCGGAAGGCCTGCGGCAGCACCACCAGCCGCAGCGTCTGCCCGAAGGTCATGCCGACCGCACGGGCGGCCTCGGCCTGGCCGACGGGAATGGAGTTGATGCCGGCTCGTAGAGCCTCGCAGACGAAGGCGGCGGTGTAGAGCCCGAGCGCCACGCTGGAGAACATGAAGAACACGTTGAAGACCAGCAGGTCCACGCGCTCGCCGCCCGCGACGGCGCTCAGGTCCACCTCGGGCTTGATCCCGAGCTCGGGGAGGCCGAACGCGAAGATCAGCATGATCAGCAGCAGCGGGGTGTTGCGGACGGCGTACACGTAGACGGTGCCGACGCCGCGCGCCAGCCGGATCGGGGAGACCCGCATCGCGGCCAGCGCGGAGCCGATCACCAGCGCCAGCGCGCCGGCGAGGAGGATGATCTCGACGGTCACGCCGAACGCGGTCAGCACCGACCGCCAGTTCTCGGTGAACACGTGCACCGCGAGATCCTCCTCCCGCCGGCAGGGTCAGAGGGTCACGGGCAGGGGTCGAGCTCCGGCGGGTCCGGAGTCTCCACGCCGGACTCGCCCAGCGTGGCCGCGAAGGCGTCCGCCCACGTGCCGTCGTCGAACGACTCCTGCAGCGTGGAGTTGATGAAGTCGCACATGCCGTCGGCGTCCTTGGCGTACCCGACGCCGTAGCGCTCCTCGGAGAACGGCTCGCCGACCACCTTGAGCTCGTCGGGGTTCTCCGCGGCGTACCCGAGCAGGATCGCGCCGTCGGTGGTGACCGCGTCGACGGTGCCGTTCTCGAGCTGGTCCACGCACTCGGAGTACGTCGCGAACGGCACGGGCTTGGCGCCGTACTCGTCCTGCACCCGCTCCAAGGACGTCGACCCCTCGACCGAGCACACCTTGACGTTCTTCAGGCTGTCCGGCCCGGTGATCGTGTCCTCGTCCTCGGCGCGCACCAACAGCTGCTGGCCGGTGACGTAGTACGGCCCCGCCTGGCCGACCACCGCGCGGCGCTCGTCGGTGATCGAGTACGACGCGACGACGAGGTCGACGGTGCCGTCCTGCAGGAACGGCTCCCGGTTGTCCGAGACCGTCTCGATCCACTCGATGCCGTCCGCGTCGATGCCCAGGTTGGCGGCGAGGATCTTGCCGATCTCGATGTCGAAGCCCTCCGGCTCGTCCGACCCGGGCACCTTGTTGCCGATGCCGGGCTGGTCGAACTTCACGCCGATCTTGACCGAGCCGGAGTCGGACAGCTCCTTGGCCGCACCGGTCAGGTCGTCCGCGGCCGCGACGTCGGCGCCGGACCCGCCGCTCTCGTCGTCGCCGCCGCACGCGGCCAGCGACATCGCCAACCCGAGGCCCAGCACCGACAACAGCGTGCTGGTTTGAGTCAGTCGCATGGTTCTCTCCTTCGGTTCCGGCCTCCGAGCGGCCATTTTCGTGGGTGTTGGTGGGTGGTCGGTGGGTTCAGTGCTTGAGGATCTTGCCGAGGAAGTCCTTCGCGCGGTCCGACTGCGGACTGGTGAAGAAGGTCTCGGGGTCGTTCTCCTCGACGACCGCACCGTCGGACATGAAGACGACGCGGTTGGCCGCGGTGCGCGCGAAGCCCATCTCGTGGGTGACCACGATCATCGTCATGCCGCCCTGGGCCAGCTCGACCATGACGTCGAGGACCTCCTTGATCATCTCCGGGTCGAGCGCGGACGTGGGCTCGTCGAACAGCATCACCTTGGGGTCCATCGCCAGCGCCCGGGCGATCGCCACGCGCTGCTGCTGGCCACCGGAGAGCTGGGCGGGGTACTTCGCGGCCTGATGAGCGACGCCCACACGCTCCAGGAGCTCCCCGGCGCGCCGTTCCGCGTCGGCCCGCGGCATGCCGCGGACCTTGACCGGCCCGAGGGTGACGTTCTCCAGGATCGTCTTGTGGGCGAAGAGGTTGAACGACTGGAACACCATGCCCACCTCGGCGCGCAGTCGTGCCAGTGCCTTGCCCTCGGCCGGCAGTGGCTCGCCGTCGAGGGTGATGCCGCCCTTGTCGATGCTCTCCAGCCGGTTGATCGTGCGGCACAGCGTGGACTTCCCGGACCCGGACGGCCCGATGACCACGACGACCTCGCCCCGGTCGACCGACAGCGTGACGTCCCGGAGCACGTGCAGCTCCCCGAACCACTTGTCGACGTGGTCCATGACGACGAGCGGCTGTCCCACCTCCGCCCGGGCCGCCGGGCGAGTCATGGTCATGCCCCGGAACCCTAACGGCCCGGGTCCGGCATGCCTACGACCGCGCACTCCCGGGCGCGAATGTCACCCAATCGTTGCCTGCGCCGCACGGCCGGCCACGCCCGCCGTACCCTGGGACCGCCATGGCCGTCCCGTCCACCCCTGCTGCCCGGACCTACCAGGTCCGCACCTACGGGTGCCAGATGAACGCCCACGACTCCGAGCGGCTGAGCGGGCTGCTGGACCAGGCGGGCTACCAGCGCGCCCCCGACGGGGAGCACGCCGACGTCGTGGTGTTCAACACCTGCGCTGTGCGCGAGAACGCCGACAACCGGCTGTACGGCAACCTCGGCCACCTCGCGCCGGTGAAGGCACGCACACCCGGCATGCAGATCGCCGTCGGCGGCTGCCTGGCCCAGAAGGACCGCGCCGTGATCACCCGGCGGGCGCCGTGGGTCGACGTGGTCTTCGGCACCCACAACATCGCCTCGTTGCCGGTGCTGCTCGAGCGAGCCCGGGTGCAGCAGCAGGCGCAGGTGGAGATCGCCGAGTCGCTGGAG
>JBIOUF010000236.1:0-5681 GCA_044866695.1 Nocardioidaceae bacterium
CCGTCAGTGTTGGTGGGTCGAGCCGTCAGTCTTGGCGGGTCGAGCCGTCGAGGATGGCCGGCCCACCGCCCCGGGGCGGCGGCGCGGGTGCGTGGATGGGACTGGCCCCCTTCGCGAGGTACGAGCGAAGGGGTGGTTGGCCCGCGCCGCCGTCCCGGGGCGGTGGGCCGGCCATCCTCGACGGCTCGACCCGCCAAGACTGACGGCTCGACCCACCAACACTGACGGCTCGACCCCCCAAGACTGACGGCTCGACCCACCAACACTGACGGCTCGACCCACCGGGGAAAGGCCGGGGCCGGGCCCACCGGGCCCGGCCCCTCGTGCGTGGACGCTCAGGCGCAGTCGCGGCAGATCATGGCCGACGCGTCGGCCAGCTGGCTGCGGTGGTGCACCAGGAAGCAGCTCATGCAGGTGAACTCGTCCTCCTGGCGAGGACGCACCTCCACGGCCAGCTCCTCGTGCGAGAGGTCCGCCCCGGGCAGCTCGAAGGACTCCGCGGCCTCGGCCTCGTCCTCGTCGACCTTCCCGGAGTTCTTGTCGTGCCGGCGCGCCTTGAGCTCCTCGATGCTCTCCTCGCCGGCCTCCTCCTCGGTCTTCCGTGGAGCGTCGTAGTCAGTTGCCATGGTCGATCTCTCCTGCCCCGGTGCGGGGTGCCCTGTCCGTGTGCGCGTCCCTGTGACCGGGTCCGTGCCGTCTCGTCTGTGCCATCTCGCTCGCCGCGTCTCGTGTTGCCCAGGCCGCGGGTCGCCGCATCTGTACGACGCCGTCGCGCGAGGACGCGAGGCGGATTGTGCACGATGACGCGCCCGGATGCACGGCCATTGCCTCGAAAGTCCGCGTTCTGGCGTGTCCTCGCTGGTTCCTCGGCCTGCTCTCGGGGTGTTCTCCCGAGGTCACCCCGCCCAACCGGGAACGGCCACGATCTATTCCGGCGGCCGGTGCGGCGCTGCGGCGCGGCGCTCGGGCGCCGGCCCGGCCAGGAACCCGCAGCGCTCCACGAGCTCGGCGAAGGCGTCGAAGCCGTCCGCCGGGGCGCACAGGATGCAGTCCAGGCCGCCGGCCCCCCGCCGGATCTGGACCCGCGCGCCGGCCTCGGTGGCGACCAGCCCGGAGGCGGCGCGGTCCCACAGGTTCAGCCCCTCCTCCACATGGCCGTCCAGGCGCCCCGACGCGACGTCGCACACGTCCATCGCCGCCGACCCGCGGCGCCGCACGTCGCGCACGTGCTGCAGCAGCGCCGCGACGGCCGGGCCCTGCCGGCTGCGCACGTCGAGCCGGTAGTGGAACCCGGTGCCCACCAGGAACCGGTCCAGCGGTGGTGCCGGGCCCAGCCGCAGCGGCCGGCCGTCCCGGGTGGCGCCGCCGCCGAGCGACGCGGAGTACACCTCCGACCGCAGCACGTCGACCACCGCTCCCGCCACGGACCGCTGCGCCGGGCCCTCGCCCTCGACCGCGGCGACGCTCACCGCGAAGCCGGGCATGCCGTACAGGAAGTTGACGGTGCCGTCGATCGGGTCGACCACCCAGGTGATGCCGGTGCGGCTCTCGCCGGCGCCGCCCTCCTCGCCGAGGAACCCGTCGTCGGGCCGCAGGGCGGCCAGCCGGTCGCGGAGGAACGCCTCGGACTCCCGGTCCACCTCGGTGACCACGTCGAGGTCGCTGGTCTTGGTGGCGGCGACGTCGACCTTCGCGCCCACCTGCCCGGCCTTCTCCTCGCGCCGCCGACGGACCAGCTCGGCGGCCTCGAGGGCCACCTGGACCGAGACCCGGCGCAGCTCGGCGTACCCGGGGCCGTCGGCGTCCCGCGCCGACCCGCCCACTCAGTCCCTCCCGCAGAGGGCCGGCCGGTGGCCGCGGGGGTTCGGGCAGCACCCCTGCGGACACACGTCCCAGGACGGCACCAGGTCACCGACCGCCTTGCGCGGCGGCTGCCCGCCGCGCTCCACCGCGGCCCGCTCCAGGAGCAGGTCGCGCACCATCGCCACGAACCGCGGGTCGAGCCCCGCGGTCGCGGCCCGCACCATGGCGACCCCCACCTTGTCCGCGACCGCGCGCGCCTCGGTGTCCAGGTCGTAGACGACCTCGACGTGGTCGGACACGAACCCGATCGGCACCACGGCGACCGCGGCCACACCCAGGTCGGCGAGCTCCTCGATGCGCTGGCCCACGTCCGGCTCCAGCCACGGCTGGTGCGGCGGCCCCGACCGCGAGCAGTACACCAGCTCCGCGGGGTACCGGTGGCCGGTCTCCTCGCGCACCCGCTCGACGATCTCCTCGGCGACCGACCGGTGCTGGTCGACGTACGCGCCGCCGAACCCGGACGCGGTGTCCATCGCGGTCGGGATCGAGTGCGTCACGAACAGCAAGGTGGCCACGCGGCGCGCGCCCGGCCCGAGCTCGGCGAGGGCGGCGAGCGTGGCGTCCACCATCGGCTCCACGAACCCCGGGTGGTTGAAGTAGTGCCTCAGCCGGTCCAGCCGGGGGGCGCCGGGGACCTGCGCGGCCGCGGCGGCGAGGTTCTCGCGGTACTGGCGGCAGCCCGAGTACGACGAGTACGCGCTGGTGAGCAGGCAGGCCGCCCGCCGCACGCCGTCCGCGGCCATCGTGGCCACGGTGTCGGCCAGGTACGGCGCCCAGTTGCGGTTGCCCCAGTAGACGCCGATGTCGATGCCGTTGCCGGCCAGGTCCTCGCGGACCGCGGCGAGGAAGGCCCGGTTCAGGTCGTTGAGCGGGCTCCGCCCCCCGAGCTCGTGGTAGTGCGCCGCCACCTCGACCAGCCGCTCCTCGGGCACGTCGCGGCCGCGGGTCACGTTGCGCAGGAACGGGACCACGTCGTCGGGCTGCTCCGGCCCCCCGAAGGAGACCAGCAGCAACGCGTCGTACGGCGCGGGGTCGGGGGGCATGGGGCCAGCGTACGAGTCCGTAGCATCGACGCCGATGCTCTCCACCTACCGCGCCGTCCTCGGCGCGCCGGGGGCCGTGGCCTTCACCGTCGTCGGCCTCGTCGCCCGGCTGCCGATCTCGATGGTGGGCCTGGGCATCGTCCTGCTCGTGTCCGACCGCACCGGCTCCTACGCGCTGGCCGGGTCGGTGTCGGCGTCGTTCATCGTGGCCAACGCGGCGGTGGCGGTGTTCGTGTCGCGCGCCGTGGACCGGTACGGGCAGCACCGGGTGCTGCCCGCGGCGATCCTGGCCCATGGCGTGGGGCTGGTCGCGATGATGGCCGCGGTCGAGGCGGGCTGGGGCACGCCGGTGCCGCAGGTCCTGGCCGCCCTGTCCGGCGCCGCGATGCCGCAGGTCGGTGCCGCGGTCCGGGCCCGCTGGGGACACGTCCTGCGCGGGGACCGTGACAAGCGCCGGCTGCAGACCGCCTACGCGCTGGAGGCGGTCAACGACGAGATGTGCTTCGTCGTCGGGCCGACGCTGGTCACCCTGCTGGCGACCCAGGCCCACCCGCTCGCCGGGCTGGCCGCCTCGCTGGTCACCGGCGTCGGCGGCACGCTGGTCCTCTCCACGCTGCGGGGCAGCGAGCCCCCCGCGCACCGCGAAGCGGGTCGCGACCGCCCGGTCGAGCCGCTCGGCGTGCTGGTGCTGGCGCCGATGCTGGTCTGCTCCGCGGCCCTGGGCGTGCTGTTCGGCGGCACCGAGGTGGCCACCGTCGCCTTCACCGACGAGCGGGGCAGCACCAGCGTCTCCGGGCCGTTGCTGGCCATCTGGGCGCTGGGCAGCCTGATCGCCGGTCTGGTCACGGGTGCGATGGTCATGACCAGGAGCACGCTGGTCCGGTTCCGCCGCGGGGCGGCGGCGCTGACCCTGCTGATGCTGCCGCTCCCGTGGATCTCCTCGGTGTGGCTGCTCGCCGGCGTGCTGTTCCTGGCCGGGTTCGCGATCTCGCCCACGCTGATCGCCGCCGCGTCGTACGTGGAGGAGACCGTGCCGTCGTCACGGATCACCGAGGGCATGACCGTGCTGACCACGGGGCTGGTCGGCGGGGTCGCCGCCGGGGCGTGGCTGTCCGGCGCGGTCGTCGACGCGTACGGCGCGTCGACCGCGTACGCCGTCCCCGGCGCCGCGGGCGCCACCGCGACGCTGGTCGCCGCGGTGGCCTTCCCCCGCGCCCGGGGGGCTCCCCTGCGGCCTGGGTAGCCTGCGCGCATGACGCCTCCGCCGCGATGGCAGAGCTGGTCCGGGCTGGCCACCGCCCTGCCCGCGCAGCGGCTGACCCCACGCGACACCGAGGAGGTCGTGGACGCCGTCGTCGCCGCCCGTTCCCAGGGCCTGCGGCTGCGGATGGTCGGCTCGGGCCACTCCTTCACCGACGTCGCGGTCACCGACGGACTGCTGCTGGAGCCCGGTGGCCTGGTCGGCGTGGAGTCGGTCGACCGCGGCGCGGGCACGGTGACGGTCCGCGCGGGCACCCCCCTGCACGTGCTCAACGCCGGCCTGGACGCCCTGGGCCTGGCGCTGCACAACGTCGGGGACGTCGACCGGCAGACCGTGGCCGGCGCGGTGTCCACCGGCACCCACGGGACCGGGGGGCGCCGGGCGTCGCTGTCGGCCCAGCTGGCCGGGGTGGAGCTGGTCACCGGGGAGGGCCGGGTCGTTCGCGCGTCGGCGGCCGAGGACCCGGAGCTGTTCCAGGCGGCCCGCCTCGGCCTCGGCGCGGTCGGGGTGCTCACCCGGCTGACCTTCGCCGTGGAGGAGGCGTTCGTCCTGGCCGCGACGGAGCGGCCGATGCGCTGGGCGGAGATGGTGGCGACCTACGACGCGCTGGTCGAGGGGCACGACCACGTGGACGTGTACTGGTTCCCCCACACCGACCGCTGTCTGGCCAAGCTCGACGACCGGGTGGACGGACCGCCCGAGCCGCTGTCCCGGGTGCGGGCCTACCTCGACGACGAGCTGCTCGCCAACACCGTCTTCGGCCTCGTCGACCGGGTCGGCACCCGGTTCCCGTCGCTGACCCCTCGGCTCAGCCGGGTCGCCGCCCGCGGCCTGACCGCCCGAAGCTACCGCGACGTGTCGCACCGGGTCTTCGTGTCGTCCCGGCGCGTGGTGTTCCGGGAGATGGAGTACGCCCTGCCGCGCGACGCCGGGCTGGCGGCCCTGGCCGAGGTGCGCCGGCTGGTCGAGCGGGAGGGGTGGCGGGTGGGGTGGCCGGTGGAGGTCCGCTGCGTCCCCGCCGACGACGTGTGGCTCTCCCCGGCGTACGAGCGGCAGTCGGTGTACCTCGCCTTCCACGTCGGCCGGGACGTCGACCACCGGCCGTACTTCTCCGGCGTCGAGCGGGTGCTCCGGGCACACGACGGCAGGCCGCACTGGGGCAAGCTGCACACCCGGACGGCGGCCGACCTGGCCCCGGCGTACCCGCGGTTCGGCGACTTCGCCGCGGTCCGCGACCGGGCGGACCCGGACCGGATGTTCGCCAACGCCTACCTGGACCGGGTCCTGGGCTGACCGCGTCGCCTCTCCGGTCACTTGCGTCACACCGGTACCGCGACATCGTCCGGTGCGGCCGCCCGGACGCGACTCACCGGGCGGCCTGCCCGGCCACGCCGCCCCGCTGAAGTACCGTCGGGCCGCACGGACCACGAGCGCCCCGGCGCCGGGAGAGGAGCGGGCAGCATGCCGGACCTGACCCCGGTGGGGCTGAGCAAGGACGGCTCCCGCCTCGTCCT
>JBIOUF010000237.1:0-7145 GCA_044866695.1 Nocardioidaceae bacterium
GGATCACCGAGCTGATGCGCCGCTACACCAACCAGCAGCTCACCTCCGCCGAGGTGATCGCCGAGCTGATCGAGCTGGCCAAGGAGGTCGCCGCCGAGGGCAACCGGGGCAAGCGCTTCGACCCGCCGCTGAGCGAGAACGAGCTGGCCTTCTACGACGCCGTCAGCGCGAACGAGTCCGCCGTCCAGCTCCAGGGCGAGGAGGTTCTCGCCCAGATCGCCCGCGAGCTGGTCGTCGTGATGCGCCGCGACGTCAAGACCGACTGGACCGTCCGCGACGATGTCCGCGCCAAGCTGCGGTCCTCGGTCAAGCGCCTGCTCGTGAAGCACAAGTACCCGCCCGACAAGCAGCCCGAGGCCATCAAGCTCGTCATCGAGCAGATGGAGACGATGGCCTCGCGCGAGCTGGCCGTCCGAGACGGGTCCCGCCGACCCGGTGGTTGAGCCGGCGTGGTGGACTACCCTGCCGCCATGTCCCGCGGCTTCACCGCCCAGCCGCTCACTCCGGAGTCCTGGGCAGATCTGGAGGAGCTGTTCGACCTGCCCGGCGGGTCGATCGTGCGTGGCTGCTGGTGCATGTTCTACCGCCGCAGCGGGCCGGTGTCGGTGAGTGCCGCAGCGGGCGTGGAGAACAAGCGGCAGCTGCGCGGGCTGGTCGACGACGGCGTCGTACCTGGCCTGGTCGGCTACCTGGACGGAAGTCCCGTCGGCTGGATCAGCCTCGGGCCACGCGAGCAGTATGCCAAGCTGCGCCGCTCGCCAATCATGAAGCCCGTCGACGACGACGCGGTCTGGGTCGTGGTCTGCACGTACGTCGCGACGCGGCACCGCGGCCGAGGGCTGCAGCACCGGTTGCTCGCTGCCGGGATCGACTACGCGCGGAGCCAGCGGGTCCGCACCCTCGAGGCGTTCCCGGTCGACAAGCCCGAGCGGAGCCACGACGACTTCATGTTCTTCGGGTCGCGCAGCCTGTACGAAAGAGCCGGCTTCTCCGAGGTCGTCCGTCGCTCACCGACGCGCGTGGTCATGAGGCTGAGCTGCGCCCTCGGCGAGAGCGGCAGAGCGTTGAGCCGTAGCTCAACTCACTGACGGGGGGCCGGGGCACGCGGCCGCGGGGGCACGATGCGTGCACCCATGGATGCCCTGGGACCACTCACCACGTCCCGTCGCCCGCCCTACCTTGGCTCCCAACCAGTCGCTACCAGAGCCGGGGACCGCCGTGAGATCGGACAACCTGAGCACCGCGCAGATGAAGCTCATCGGTCAGATCGTGGCCGACAACACCACGGTCGTGAACGCGGACTACCTCGCCAAGCGCATCATCGAGCACGGTCACACGACCGCCCAGCCCGACCCGAACAAGACGATCTGGAGCAACGACGTCAGCGGCCTGATCATCGGGTATGTCCAGTCCACGCTGGAGGCACCCGACGAGGTCTACGCCAAGGGCGACACCCGGGTCCTCTACATCAAGGACGTGGGCGAGTGGGTCGGTTACGAGCAGGCCACCGCCCACACGGACAACCCGGAATGGCGCAGGAAGGTCGGAGTCGTGATCGACCTGCAGAACCTGCCCGACGACACCCCGATCAACGACGATCTCGCCACCATCGTCGAGAAGATCGCGCTCATCGTCGCCTACCCGACGAAGTAGCAGGCGAGACTGCGCCCGCGCGCGATGGTTTCGACACGCCTCGCAAGCTCGGCGGTGGTTCCTGAGCCTGTCGAAGGGCTCAACCAACGGGGTGGGGACCGTCATCGGCTCTCGAGGAGTCCTGCGCTGGTGAGGAAACGCTCCGCGACGAGGGCCTCGTCGAGTCCGTCGACGTCGACGTCGCGGTTCATCTCGACCATCGCGCTCCTCGTCAGCCGCTGGTTGAGGGTGTCGACGACGGTCATGAACTTGTCGCCACCCAGCCGCTCCAGGGCGTCCTCGTCGATCACCAGGGCGACGTGCTGGTAGCCGAACAGCCGCTTGGGGTCGTCAAGCAACCGGTAGCTGCCCGCCGCGAGCTGCCCGTCGGTGGTGAACACGTTCGCGGTGTCGACGTCACCGCGGTCGAGCGCCTCGTACTGCGCACCGATGTCGACCGGCTGGAACGTCGCGTTGGTGAGTCCGTAGACGTCCTTCAGTCCGACCAGCCCTTGGACGCGGTCGGCGAACTCCGGCCTGGCGCCCAGTGTGAAGCTTGGCAGGCTGCGCAGGTCCGGGAGGCCGGTCAGCCCCTTCTCCTGGGCGAAGATCTGCGTGGTGGCGATCGCGTCGACGTTCTCGAACGGGGTCTGCTCGCTGAGCGCCTGCCCGCGTCCGGCGTAGAAGTCGCTCGCCATCTGGTAGGTCTCCTCGGCGCTGCTGCCGGCGTCGGCCTCGCCGGCCACGACGGTGACCGCGACGCCGAGGTACTCGGGGTAGGCGTCGATCCGACCGCTGGTCAGCTCGTCGTCGATGACCTCGGTGCTGCCGATGTCCTTGCGCAGCTCGACGTTGTACCCCGCCGACGACAGCGACTGCTGGTACAGCTCACCGAGCAGGAACTGCTCGGCGAAGTCCTTGGTGCCCAGGGTCAGCTGCAGCTCGTTGCCCTGCGGCTGAACCGAGCCGGCCTTCTCTGTGGCATCTCCTCCGCACGCGGAGGCCGGGAGCCCCAGGAGGAGCAGCACGAGCGACAACCTCGCGCCGGACACCCCGCGTGGCCTCATCGCCGTCCACCCCCGCCGCCCCGGATGTCGATGCGCGCCGGCTGCGATGCCGCGGCCCCGCCGACCACTGTGATCTCGAGCAGGCCGTCCTCGAGGACGGCGTCGACGTCGGCCTCGTGGGTCGCCTCCGGCAGGTTGATGGTGCGCCGGAACGCACCGTAGTGGCGTTCCCGCACGTAGTAGGTGGTGCCCTCCTCGTCCGGGGCCCCGCTGCGCTCACCCTCGACGGTGAGGGCGCCGTGCGTGAGCGAGATCGACACCTCGTCCCGGCCGATCCCGGCAAGCTCGCAGCGGATCACCAGGTCCTCGCCCCGGACGAAGATGTCCATCGTCGGGATCCAGGCGGTGGCGTGGGTTCGCCGCTCACCGGACGGCTCCCCGGCCCGCCAGAACTCCCGCATGCGGTTGAGCTCGGCCACCGTGTCGAAGAGCCCGTGGAACGGCTGCTGGCTCGGAGTGTTCACGACGTCTCCCTCTCTCCGGCACCGGTCAGCTGCCCCCGGCCGGGTCCGGCCGGGGCTCGGGAATCGTCACCACCTGCTGGGGTACGACGTCCTGCGGACCCTCGGCACGCAACGCCTTGTGCAGGCTCACGGCGAGTCCGAGCAGGACCACGGTGAACGGCGCCCCGACGATGATCGCGGCCTGCTGCAGCGACGCCAGCCCTCCGGCCAGCAGGAGCACTACCGCGACCGCACCCATGAGCGTGCCCCAGAGGGCGACGACCAGCCGAGGTGGCTCGAGCGTGCCGCGACACGACAGCATGCCCATCACGATCGAGGCGGCGTCCGCACCGCTGACGAAGAACACCGCGACCAGCACGATCACCACGGCCGAGGTCACGGCGGCGAGCGGGAATGCCTCCAGCAAGGTGAACAGGGCGACCTCGGGCTGTGCGACCGCGTCGGCGAGGTTCACCGTGCCGCTGAGCTGCAAGTCCAGCGCGGTCCCACCCAGGATCGCGAACCACACGAAGGTGACCCCGGTGGGGATCAGGAGCACGCCGACGACGAACTCCCGCATCGTCCGGCCCTTCGAGATCCGCGCCAGGAACGTGCCCACGAACGGCACCCAGGAGATCCACCAGACCCAGTAGAAGATCGTCCAGCTCGCCAGCCACTCGCTGCCGCCGAAGGCGCCGGTCCGGAAGCTCCGGCCGAGCAGGCCGCCGAGGTAGTCGCCGGTCGCCCCGATCAGGGTGTCGAAGATGAACACGGTGGGTCCCACGACCAGGATGAACAGCAACAGCAGGACCGCCACGACCATGTTGAAGTTGCTCAGCCACTGCACCCCGTTGCCCACTCCGGACACCGCCGAGACGATGAAGGCGCCGGTGAGCACCGCGATGATGACGACCGCGAGGGTGGTCGTCGCCTCCACGCCCCAGACGAAGTCCAGGCCCCCGGTGATCTGCAACGCACCGAGCCCGAGAGAGGTGGCGCTGCCGAACATGGTGGCGAAGATGGCCAGGACGTCGATCGCCTTGCCGATCGGCCCGTGCACTCGGTCCCCGAGCAGCGGGTGGAACGCCGTGCTGATCAGGTTGGGCATGCCCTTGCGGAAGCAGAAGTAGCCCAGCGCCAGCCCGCCCACCGCGTACATCGCCCAGGGGTGCAGCGCCCAGTGGAAGTAGGAGTACTCCATCGCGACCCGAGCCGCCTCGTCGGTCCCGGGCTTCGCCAGTCCCAACGGTGGCGCGGCGAGGTGGGAGATCGGCTCGGCCACGCCGTAGAACATCAGCCCGATCCCCATGCCGGCGCTGAACATCATCGCGATCCACGAGACCGTGCGGAACTCGGGGCGGTCGTCGTCGGCCCCGAGGCGAATGTTGCCGTACCGGCTGATCGCGACGAACCCGGTGAAGATCAAGAAGGCGACCGTCGACAGGACGAAGAACCAGCCAAGAGTGCGCACGATCCAGCCGAGCACGTCGCCGACGACCTGCGCGAGCTGGTCGGTCCAGAGCACGCCCGCCAGAACGAAGACCACCGTCACGCCGAGCGCGACGTAGTAGACCTGCGGGTCGATCTTCGATGCTTGCTTGGCCATTGATCCATCGCCCCTCGTGTAGCCCGAGTCACGTCCCGGCGTCGCGGCAACGCGTGCGTCGGCCTGTGATCTCGACGAGGCGGGTCCTGCGCGCCGGGGGCCGAGATCCGGCCCTGCCGGTTGCGATCCTCGCCTGTGCCGGCGGGACCCGGCAAGGGGTGTGTCTCGCGACGGAGCACGCGTCACGTGAAGCGCGAGCGGAGGTTGTCCGGCGGAGACCTGCCGGCCTCTCCACAACTCTGCGGGGTGCTCCGCTCGGGTTCGGAGCACCCCGTGGTGTCACCCTGCCGCGACGCCGCCGTGAGAACCAGAGTCCTTGGACCCGCGGCGACCGCAGCCCGGAGGAGTCCGGCGACGAACGAGCGGCTAGTCTCTCGCCCACCTCCGGGCGGTCGGTTCCCAGGCCTGTCTGGGGGACGGACGGAAGGGAACCCATGGCCGACTCCGCCGGTGCCGCGCCGCGTCACGCCGCCGAGCGCGCGCTGACCCGCGAGGACTTCCCGGTGCTGTACCCGGTGACCACCCGGTGGTCGGACAACGACATGTTCGGCCACCTCAACAACGCGGTCTACTACCAGCTCTTCGACACCGCCATCAACGGCTGGCTGGCCGAGGTCACCGGCGACGACCCGGTGAGGACCCGGGTGATCGGGGTGGTCGCGGAGTCGCGGTGCGTGTTCTTCGGCGAGGTCGGCTTCCCCGAGCCGGTGACGGTCGGGCTGCGGGTCGCCCGGCTCGGCCGCACCAGCGTCGGCTACGAGCTGGGCGTCTTCGGCGACGGCGAGCCGGCGATCGCGGCGTACGGGCAGTGGACACACGTGTACGTCGACCGCGAGACGCGTGTGCCGACCGAGCCGCCGCGGGCGTTCGTCGACGCCTTCGAGGGCGCCCGCGCCGGCACCCAGAGCGTGGCCTCGCGATGAGGATCACCGGTGCGGTGCTGGAGGAGATCGGCCGGCCCCGTCCGTACGCCGCCTCCACGCCGATCGTCGTGACCGACCTCGAGCTCGACCCGCCCGGCCCCGGCGAGCTCCTGGTCCGCATCGAGGCGGCCGGGCTGTGCCACTCCGACCTGTCCGTCGTGGACGGCAACCGGGTCCGGCCGGTGCCGATGCTGCTGGGTCACGAGGCCGCCGGCGTCGTTGAGGAGACCGGCGGCGGCGACGTCCTCGGCCTCACGGCGGGTCAGCGCGTCGTGATGACCTTCCTGCCCCGCTGCGGCCGGTGCGCGGCCTGCGCCACCGACGGCATCACGCCGTGCGAGCCGGGCAGCCGGGCCAACGCGGCCGGCACGCTCCTCGGCGGCGACCTCCGCCTGCACCGCGGCGGCGACCCGGTGTACCACCACCTCGGGGTCTCGGCATTCGCCACGCACGCCGTCGTCGACGCCCGGTCGGTGGTCGCGGTGGACGACGACGTGCCGCCCGAGCTCGCCGCGGTGCTCGGCTGCGCGGTCCTCACCGGCGGCGGCGCGGTGCTCAACGCCGGCCGGCCGGTCGCGGGAGAGACCGTCGTCGTGGTCGGGCTGGGCGGTGTGGGGATGGCGGCCGTCCTGATGGCGCTCGCCCTGGACGGCGTACGCGTCGTCGCGGTGGACCCCCTGGAACCCAAGCGTGCGATGGCGCGCTCCTGGGGGGCCCACGCGACCGCCACCCCCGCCGAGGCGCTCGCCGAGGGTCTCCGCGGGGACGTCGCGGTCGAGGCGGCCGGGGCGGTGCCGGCCTTCGAGACCGCCCTGGCGCTCACCGCTCCGGGCGGGCGGACCGTCACCGTCGGCCTGCCCGCGCCGGGCGCCATGGCGCAGGTCTCCCCGCTGACCCTGGTCGCCGAGGGCCGGACCGTCATCGGCAGCTACCTCGGCTCGTCGGTGCCGTCTCGGGACATCCCGCGGTTCGTCGGGCTCTGGCGCGAGGGCCGCCTGCCCGTAGAGCGCCTGGTCACCGGCGAGATCGGCCTCGACGAGGTCAACCGCGGCATGGACGACCTCGCCGACGGGCGAGCCGTTCGTCAGGTGATCCGGTTCCCGGCGGGATAGCAGGTCAGGTCAGTGCAGGGCCGCCTTGAGCAGCGCGACCAGGACCCCGAGCGCTGCGCCGGCGACCGAGCACGCCAGGCTGCCTTGGACACCCAGACCGCCCCGGCGGCCGGCCAGGTAGCTGTACGCCGCCAGCAGCCCGATCGTGGCGTAGAGCGCGACCCACCCCGCGAGGCGCTGGTCGGCACCCAGGAGCTCGGCGAGCAGGAGGACCGCGAGTGGCAGCAGCGAGGCCGCCGCGATGGTCCACGTGTGGGCCACCGCGGTCCGCAGCGCCGCCAGCGGGTGATGACCTCGGCCGACCGCGCCGCCGATCGTGGCCGCATGGACGTGCGCGAGCCAGTAGACGAAGACGGTCCCGA
>JBIOUF010000238.1:0-73831 GCA_044866695.1 Nocardioidaceae bacterium
GCGGTGGTCTCGGATGGTGCCGCAGGGCAGCTTGGTTTCGAGGCTCGCTTTGCTCGCACCTCAACCAGCGGTGACCCGGTCGTGCGGCGGCGCAATGGCCTGCCCAGGCGGTCCGTCAGCCTCCCTCCCTCGGCGGGCGGGTCGCCACCGGGTCTCGACGACCCGGCCGGCGGTCACGGTGAGCCGGCCCTCGGGCGACGTCCAGCCCCCGTGCGGCAGGTACTCACCAGGGGCGAGGTCCGGGAACACCGCGGCATGCACGACCTCGGCCCCGACCCGGCGAGGCCGGACGACGTTGTGCAGCGGGTGGTCGGGGACGGGACGGCCGGCCAGCGCGACCTCGACCTCCCGACCGTCGAGGTGCGCGGGCGCGTACACGACCAGGGCCCCTCGGTCGCCGCCGATGTCGACGAGCAGCGCGTCGGTGGCAGTCATCACGAGGCCGCCGGGACGTCGTAGCCGCTGAACGGCAGGCCCAGGTAGGGGAAGGTGTCGAGGAACGGGATGCCCAGGTCGTCCGGGGTCACCCCGTCGTCGACCGCGGCGGCCGCGGCGTCCGGAGTGTAGCCGGGGTCGACGAGCGGGTACGTCGCGCCGGCCAGGGCCCGCAGCTCGATCGCCACCACGTCGTCGAAGACCCGCCGCCCGTTGGGGAACCCGGCCAGGTCGCCCCCGAGCAGGCCGAAGATGCTCGGCGACGACGAGGGGGGGACCGCGACGTTGAGCCGCAGCAGGTCCGCCGGCGTCGGGCCGGTGAAGTTCTGGAAGCCCGGGACGAGTCCTCCGGGGATGCCGGTCAGCAGGACGGCCACCAGGTCGGCCCGCGGGGCGTCGAGTGCCGCCAGGTTGGGGAACACGCCGGGGTACAGCGCCGGCAGCAGCGCGGACACCTCCGGACGCTCGACGTACCGGCGGTAGACCTTGTCGCCCACGGGCGCGACGCTGTTCCACTCGTCCTTGCGGCCCATGGGCACGATGACCTCGTTGAACAGCGGGTTGCCGAGCCGGGAGACCTGCACGTACGGCCCGGTGCTGCGGTCGTCGGAGGGCTCGCGGACCAGCACCTTCTGCCGGCTGGCCGAGGTCCAGATGCCGATGCTGGCGGCTGGGTCGTCGACCTGGCGCGGCCGGCGCCGGTTGCGGGTGAGGTCGCGGATGGGCACCTGGATCGCGATGGTGTGCACGTTGACCTGTGCGGTGGAGCTGACCCCCAGCGCCGCGGGTGACGGCAGCAGGTGCAGGTCCTGGAACGGACGCAGGTCGAGCAGGTCGAAGATCGACCCCAGGTCGACGTAGAAGCACTCGGCCCTCTGGCCGGCGTACACGCGCTCGCCGGTCGGCAGGGACCGGGTCGCGGCGTCGGCGAGTGCGGCGTAGGTCGGGGTGGACCGGGGACCGATGTTGCACGGCGGGCAGGGCACCCGGTCGGCGAGGACGACGGGCTGGTGCCCCTCGACCACCTTGGTGACCGAGTAGAACTGGCGGCGGTTCCAGCTCTTGCTGTTCAGCGCCTCGATGGGGCCGGTGTTGTACAGGAAGCTGCGCGGGTTGCGCACCCGTGAGGTGAACCGGAACTGGTAGGTGACGTCGGGCTCGGCGTCGCCGTCGTTGTCGACGTGGATCTCGTAGAGGACGTCGTCGCCGAACTCGTAGAAGTTGGGCCCGCCGGCGGGGCCCTGGAGGGGGATGTAGTTGGCGATCAGCGTGACCGTGTCGGGGCGGTCGGGGCTGACGAAGGCGTACACGTCGGTGCTGTCGGCGACCGGTCCTTGGCGATCTCCGGTGCTTCGCGGTGTGACGACATGGCGAGGGTGGCTCCTGTGGCTCGGGCTCGAGGGGCGAGGCGGTGAGAATGCAGCCGGTCGGCGCGCTGCGTGGTGGGCTCAGCGCGCCGAGGCGGCGCGGGCGATGGCGGCGACGAGCGCCCGGTCCTTCCGGGTGACCTCACGGGTGCCGGCGTACACGGTGACCTCGCCACTGGCGGCGTCGCGGACCCGGGCCACGATCGGCCCGGTTCCGGACGCTGCCGGCGGCAGCGTGTCGTCGCCGGTGTCGATGGTGGTGGCGGCCACCGCCGCGACTCCGGCGGCTCCGGCCGCGCCCAGGAAGCCGCGCCTGGACAGCTTGCTCACTGGCCTGCCTCCCGTCCGGACTGGTGCAGGCTCGTCGGCTCGCGCATGAGGGCTCCTTCCGGTCTGGTGCGATGGAAGGTAGGCCCTCGGGATGGTCGGTTCACAGACCGAAAAGCGCCCGGTCTGCGCTCACTTCGCGCTCGGCGGCCGGGCTCAGAAGACCAGGGTGGTGCCTTCGTCGGCGACCTGCTCGCGGGTGTAGGCGACCCCGTCGACCTTCAGCCCGGCAGCGTCGAGCAGGGTGATGGTCCCGCCTGCGTTGCCGAGCTGGAGCGGGGCCCGGACCTCCACCCGAAGGGCGTCCCCGGCGGCGAGCTCGGCGTCGGGGAGCCCGAGCCGGTGACCCCCGCGGTCCACGAGGGCCCAGCCGTCGAGCCGGACCGGTTCCGCGGCGGTGTTGAGCAGCGTCACGGTCTCCGGCTCCGGCGCCGGGCCCCTGGGGTTGACGAGGGCCGCGACGACGCGTACGACGCCGTGCGGGTCGCCGGGTCCGGGCGTGGGGCCGGGCTCTCCTGGGAGGGCGTGGCCGGTGGTGTCGTCGGTGTGCCAGGACTGGCTCTGGAATGCGAGGAACACCGCCACCCACTGCGCGGCGTCGGGGAAGTGGTAGAGCAGCGCGCCGTCCTGCCAGACCCCGTCGTCGTGGGCGAACCTGGCGCCGTTGCCCTGGTTCATGTGGATGTCGTGCACGCCGTTGCCGGGAGTGAAACCGAACACCTTGTCCGGCTGGCCGGCCTCGGGCCCCCACCGCTCGCCGAACGCGTAGACCCGCGCGCCGGGGTCGACCATCGCCCGTGCGGTGTAGTGCCCGATCTTGTCGGCCAGGTCGTTGTCCGGTCCGGGGCTGGTCGCGGGCATGGACCGCATCGAGGTCCGGTCGAACAGGTTGCCCCGGACGAAGTCCAGCGCCAGGCCGCCTCGCGTGCTGGGCACGGGGCTGAAGCCCTCCGGCACCGCCGCCAGGCCGGCCAGCACCGGATGGTCGAAGGCCTCGTCGGCAAGGAACAGCAGCTCCGCCGGGGACTGGCTGGACAGCACGTTGACCGCGACCCGGTAGTCGACGCCGGCGGCGGCCACGTGGATCTGGAAGTGCGGCGTGTCCGAGCCGCCCTCGGCCCGGCTGCCGACCACCCGGCCGGCGAGCACGCCGTAGCTGCGCAGCGACATGACCCATCCCTCCTCGGCGCAGAACGTCCCGTGCCCTGTCAGACTCCGGCGACCCGGCGTTGATACGACGGGAATGGCCGGGAAGGGCTTGGGGAGATGATGGCCCCATGAGCCAGGACGCGGCCGGTGTCGCCTTTCCCGAGTCCGACGACGGCCGGCGGAGCAGCAGTGCGGTGGGCCGGCGCGTCGTCGCGGACGCCCTGCGCGAGGTCGACCCGACCGGAGCCCGGCAGGCCGAGCAGGAGACCGCCTGGCGCGCGGGCTACCTCGGCCACTTCCGGCGGCTGCTCGAGGCCGGCCTGTCGTCGCGCGGGGCAGCGCTGACCATCGCCGGATCGGGGCTGGCCTCGGTGCGCGGACAGATGCGGGTGCTGGACGCAGCCGGCGACGCGTCGCTCGACGAGTGGACCCCGACCGGCAACGGGCTCACCACGGTCACCGTGACCGGGGACGGCGAGCCGGCCGACGAGCTGGTCCTGCCGCTCCGCGGCGAACGGCTCCGCGGGGACGCCCTGCGCCGGCAGCTGGACGGCTGGGTCGAAGCCGGCGTCCTGGAACCCTCTGCCGCACGCGCCGTGCGCGAGGTCGCCGCCAACCCCGGCTGGCTCCGGCTGGACGGGTGGACCGTCGCCGTCCTGGGCGCCGGCTCGGAGATGGGCCCGCTGCGGGCACTGCTGCGTTGGGGGGCCCGCGTCGCCGCCGTCGACCTGCCGAGGCCGGCGGTCTGGGAGCGCCTCCTGGCGGCGGCGAAGGAACGCGGGGGCACGATGCTCGTGCCGGCCTCGGTCGCCAGCCGCGACCCGGGCGGGCGGCACGTCGGCGCGGACCTGCTGACCGAGGCGCCGCGGGTGGCGGACTGGCTGGCCGGGCTGGACGGCCGGCTGGTGCTCGGCAGCTACGTGTACGCCGACGGCGGGACCCACGTCCGGCTCTCCGTCGCCGTCGATGCCCTGACCACCCGGCTGCAGCGGCACCGCGACGACCTGGCGCTGGCCTTCCTGGCCACCCCGACCGACGTGTTCGCGGTGCCTCGCGACGCGGTGGAGGAGTCGACCCGGCGCTACCAGCAGCGGTCGGCGACGGCGAAGACCCTCGGCCGCGCGCTGCGTGCCGCCACGCGGGGCCGGATGGTCAGCCGCGCCTACCCGCCCGACGCCGACCCCGGCATCAACGACGCCCTGGTGCCCCAGCAGGGGCCGAGCTACACGCTGGCCAAGCGGCTCCAGCGGTGGCGGGCCGCCGTCGCCCGCGACCAGGGCCTCACCGTGTCGCTCAACGTCGCGCCCTCCACCAGGACCCGCTCGGTGGTCAAGAACCGCGCGCTGGCCGCGGCGTACGCGGGGGCGCACCACTTCGGCCTGGAGATCTTCGAGCCGGCCACGTCCAACGTGCTCATGGCTGCGCTGCTGGTGCACGACCTGCACACCGGCGGTGGCCCGAAGCACGACCATCCGTGGCAGGACGAGGCCTACGCCGCCGTCCACGGCGGCCTCTGGCGGGCGGCGTACGCGCCGCGCAGCGTGCTGGGTCTCGCTGCCCTGCTCGGCTACGGCAGTGCGCGAGGTTGACCGGCGGGCCGGGCCGGCCGGGGAGGACCGGTCGTCGGCGGGCGAACCCGCTCCCGACCAGCCCGGCGCCTGCACGTGGATCCAGCGTCTCAGCCGCGAAACGGCGCGAGCCTGATCGTCAGGTCACTGAGCGCGAAGCGGTGCAGGTACCACGCTCGACCATGCGGGACCTGGCTGGCCTCGGCTCGAAGCAGCCCGGCGAACTCCCGCTTGAAGCCGACCCGGGGGTGGTCCTGGACGACCGACCTGCGGACCGCGTCGGGAAGCCGACTGCTACGCAGCCCGAACACGTCGACCGCCGCGCCCGCGGAGAGCAGGAAGGCCTCCGGGCCGGACTCGACACCGACGCCTGGCGTGTGGTGCAGGGCGATGGCGTTCGTCACCAGCTCGCGGCGTGCCACCGGCACCTCGTGGCGGTCGGCGAAGTCGCGCGCCAGTGCCGCGCTGCGGACCGTGAAGTCGACATCCGGGACCTGGCTCGGCAGGCCGGTGTCGTGGAACATCGCGGCCACGAACAGCAGCTCGCGGTCGAACCCGATGTGGTCCAGCGCTGCGATCGCCGCACCCCAGGCGTACGCGCGGCGTGAGTGGTTGAGCAGCGACGGTGTCAGGAGCTGCTGGGCGGCATCGTCCGCCCCTCGTGCCAGAAGGGAGTCGGGCGGGACCAGCGCCGCCTGGTCGACCGAGCGCCGGCGCCCGGAATGGGTTCGGGTCGCCATGGCGAGACTGCCCAGGATGATGTCGCGATGGCCGCGCAGCAGCGGCCGGGCGAGCGAGAGGCGGTCGCGGACCGTCAGCACACCACCGGTGCGCTCGGTCCAGCCGATCGATCCGAGCGGGGCGTCTGGTTCCTGCCGGGTCACTGGCCCATCCTCCGCCCGGTCCACCCGGACCGGGGGGGATCGGTGGTTGAGGAGCGAGCTTGCGAGCGTCTCGAAACCACCGGACCCCGGGCTCGGACTCTGCCACGGTGCCACTGGTTGGCTTCGTGTCCGCTGACAAGCGAGCCCGTCTCGAAGCCACCGGACTTGGGGCTGGGACTCTTTCGCTGGTTTCGAGACGCCTCCGCTGGCGCTCCGGCTCCTCAACCAGCGGTGTACCGGTGGTTGAGGAGCGAGCTTGCGAACGTCTCGAAACCACCGGACCGCGGGCAGGGTCTGTGCCGGGGTGCCGCTGGTTTCGAGGCCCCTCCGCTGGCGCTCCGGCTCCTCAACCAGCGGGTGGGGGTCGGTGGTGGGGAGGGTAGGCCGGGAGAATGGGGCGGTGACCCTCCTGGACCGGCTGCCGCCACGCGAGCAGGCGGACCCGGACGCGCTCTTCGAGGCGTTCGAGGAGTGGGCCGCGGAGCAGGGCCTTCGCCTCTACCCGGCCCAGCAGGAGGGGCTGCTGGAGATCGTCACCGGCGCGAACCTGATCCTCTCGACGCCGACCGGCACGGGGAAGAGCCTGGTCGCGGCCGGGGCGCACTTCGCCGCGCTCGCGCAGGGTAGGCGGTCCTACTACAGCGCCCCGATCAAGGCGCTGGTGTCGGAGAAGTTCTTCGCGCTGGTGGAGCTGTTCGGCGCCCGGAACGTCGGCATGCTGACCGGCGACGCGGCGGTCAACCCCCAGGCGCCCGTCGTGTGCTGCACCGCGGAGGTGCTGGCCAACATCGCGCTGCGCGAGGGGAACCGGGCCGACGCCGGCCTGGTGGTGATGGACGAGTTCCACTTCTACTCCGAGCCGGACCGCGGCTGGGCCTGGCAGGTGCCGCTGCTGGAGCTGCCGCAGGCCCAGTTCGTGCTGATGTCCGCGACGCTCGGCGACGTCAGCCGCTTCGAGGCCGACCTCACGCGGCGCACCGGCCGCGACACCGCGGTCGTCACGTCGGTCGACCGCCCCGTCCCGCTGACCTTCGAGTGGGCGCTCACCCCGCTGCACGAGACGCTGGAACGGCTGCTGGCCAAGGACCTGGCGCCGGTCTACGTCGTCCACTTCACCCAGGCGGCCGCTTTGGAGAGGGCGCAGGCGCTGACCAGCGTCACCGTGTGCACGCGGCAGGAGCGGGACCGGATCGCCGAGGTGGTCGGCGGGTTCCGGTTCGGCGTCGGGTTCGGGCGGACCCTCGCCCGGCTGGTGCGGCACGGGATCGGCGTGCACCACGCCGGCATGCTGCCCAAGTACCGCCGGCTGGTGGAGCAGCTCGCGCAGACCGGGCTGCTCAAGGTGGTGTGCGGCACCGACACGCTCGGCGTGGGCATCAACGTGCCGATCCGCACCGTGCTGTTCACCGGGCTGACCAAGTACGACGGGCGCCGGCAGCGGCTGCTCAAGGCCAGGGAGTTCCACCAGATCGCCGGCCGCGCCGGCCGTGCCGGCTTCGACACCGCAGGCACCGTCGTCGTCCAGGCCCCCGACCACGTCATCGAGAACGACCGCGCCGTGGCGAAGGCCGGCGAGGACCCCAAGAAGCTGCGGAAGGTGCAGCGCCGGAAGCCACCCGACGGTACGCCGATGTGGACGCAGGCGACGTTCGAGCGGCTGGTCGCGGCGGAGCCGGAGCCTCTGGTCTCACGGATGCGGGTCAGCCACGCCATGCTCCTCAACGTGATCGCCCGCGAAGGGGACCCGTTCGAGGCGATGCGCCGGCTGCTGCGCGACAACCACGAGGAGACGCCGCAGCAGGTGCGGCTGGTGCGCCGGGCCGTCGCGCAGTACCGCGCGCTGCTCGCCGCGGGCGTCGTGGAGCGGGTCGACCCGCCGGAGGCCGACGGACGCACCGTCCGGCTGGTCGAGGACCTGCAGCTGGGGTTCGCGCTCAACCAGCCACTGTCGACGTACGCGCTGGCCACCTTCGACACCCTCGACCCGGCGTCGCCGACCTACGCCCTCGACCTGGTCTCCGTCGTCGAGGCCACCCTGGACGACCCCCGACCGGTGCTCGCGGCCCAGGAGTACAAGGCCCGCGGTGAGGCCGTCGCGGAGATGAAGGCCGACGGCATGGACTACGAGGAGCGGATGGAGCTGCTCGAGGAGGTCACCTGGCCCAAGCCGTTGGAAGACCTGCTCGAGCACACCTACGAGGTGTACCGCCGCAGCCACCCCTGGGTGGCCGAGTCGCCGCTGTCACCGAAGTCGGTGGTGCGGGACATGTTCGAACGTGCCATGACCTTCGCCGAGTACGTCGCGTTCTACGGGCTCACCCGGTCCGAGGGGCTGCTGCTGCGGTACCTCGGCGACGCCTACCGCACGCTGCGGCAGACCGTCCCCGACAGCATGCGGAGCCCCGCGCTGGACGACCTGGTCGAGTGGCTCGGCGCCATGGTCCGGCAGACCGACTCCAGCCTGCTGGACGAGTGGGAGCAGCTGACCGACCCGGACCGGTGGCCGACCCACGCGGACGAGGTCCGTCCGCCGGAGCCCGAGCGGCTGAGCGGCAACGAGCGGGCGCTCACCGTGATGGTCCGCAACGCGATGTTCCGCCGGGTCGAGCTGGCCGCCCTCGGCAAGGTGGAGGAGCTGGCCGCGATGTCGGGCCCGACGATGTCGGCCGACGACTGGCGCATGACACTGGCGGCCTACCACGACCAGCACGACCGGATCGACATCGGCCCGGACGCGCGTGGCCCGCACATGCTGGTCGTCGACAGGTCCCCGACGCGCTGGCACGTCCAGCAGATCCTCGGTGACCCCGAGGGCCATCACGACTGGCGGATCCTCGCCGAGGTCGACCTGGCCGCCTCCGACGAGGAGGAGGCGCTGGTGCTGGAGGTGACCGGCTTGCGCGAGATCCGGTAGTGGAGGGTCAGGAACGGGAACCCGAAGACCCAGAACGCGTGCTCGGCGCGGAGCGCTCCGCCCTCGACGAAGACGTCGAGCTGCTCGGAGAAGCCGTGCACGGCCAGGGCGGTGAGCTCGTCTGCAGCCGTGTCGACGTAGGTCAGGTAGTGCCCTGCCTGGCTGTCGTGGACGCGGCTGGTCAGCGTCAGGCCGCCGTCGGGGCGGGACCGCGGGAGCAGCGTGGCGGTGAAGCTGCCCTCCGGGACGGGGAAGCCGACGCTGACATAGCCGCAGCCCTCGTGGGTGTAGGTGGTGTAGATGCCCAGCAGGATCGGCTCGTCGTCGTCGGCGAACGACCGGACCCACCCGCGCACCGACACGGCTCCGTCCACCCCGGTGATCGTGTCGATGCGGCTGCCGATCCCGCGCTGCGCCTCGCGCTGGTTCATCGGCATGCTGGCCTGTCCCAGCGGACGCGCGACCAGCGTCCGGTACAGCAGGTAGCCGGGCCGCACCCACAGCCGCCACCGCGGGACGATGTCGAGCGCGAAACGGGTGGTGCGCTCGTAGAACTCGCGGACCAGCGGGTCGACGTGCGCCGGGTCCAGCCGCGGTCCGGCGAGCGCGTCGAGCGACGCCACGATCCCGGTCTCCGGGGCATCGGCCGTGTACTGGGCGCCGAGCTCCTCGGCGAGCTCTCGGACGTAGGAGGTGCCGACGTACCTCGACCGCGCCGGCCGGGGCACCACGAACGGCAGGGAGGCTGCGCTGACCCGCTCGGCGAGCAGGCTGATCTGCGCGTCGCGGAAGACCAGCGCGGACAGGGTGCGGTAGGCCAGGACGGTGCCGCTCGCGACCGCGGCTGCGGGGACCTGCCGGGGCGTCAGGGCCCCTCCGACGGCGGCACCCACGACCGGGCCCATCGCCACCTTCTGGGGCCGCAGCCCCATCGCCCCGACCACGGTGCCGGTGACCGTGCCGACCGCGAGCGGGCCGGCCCCCGTCAGCCGCTCCGAGGCCCAGCCGAGCGGCGCGGCCAGCGCGGCGCTCACCGCGATGCGCTGCCACAGCGCGGGGATCTCGCCCTCCTTCTGGCGGGTCCGGGCCACCGCCTCCGACGCGCCCAGCGCGGTCGCGCCGACCAGCGCGGCGGCGGCCGTCGTCCTGGCCCCGCGGTGCGCCGCGAGCGCCGCTCCGGCGACCCCGCCGACCGCTGCCGCGAAGCCGACCGAGGAGGTCCTCGACGAGCCGGGGGAGGCGCTGGTGGCCACGGTCGTGGCCCTAGCCTTCCGCGGCCGGCCACTGCAGCCGCAGCCGCAGCAGCTCGTCGAGGGCGGCGGCGTCGCCGTCGCGGCCACCTTGCCCCACCACGAGCGGTGGCGGGCTCGGCTCGACCGGCACGGTGCGCCAGCGGCCGAACCGCACCGGCGCCACGACCAGCACGTAGTAGCCGCCGTCGCGCCCCACCCCCACCGACCGGTCGCGACGCAGGTACCAGCCGGCGACGCCGGTGCGGTAGCGGCCACGACCGGACCAGGGACGCGCCATCAGCTCCTCGGGCTCCAGCCCGTCCCGTGCCGCCCGCTCGACGAAGGCGTCGATGAGGACCTGGGCTCGCGCCGACTCCTGCTCGCGCCCGCGCCGCTGCGCCTCGCGGTGGAGGCCGGCCTGCTCGGCCCGCTCGGCCCGACGGTCCGCGGCTTCCTCGTTCATCGGGTCCCACCCTCCCACGTGCCGTCGACGTCACGGCGACCGGTGGAACCCCAGGAGCCACTGGTAGACGTCGTGGCCGGCGCTGAGGTCGTACGTTCGGGTCCACGCGTCGTGCCCGACGCCGGGATAGACGGTGACCTCGACGGGCGGTCGCGGCGACCGGCACTCCCCGAGACGGGTCATCGGCGAGGTGGTCCCGGCCGGGTCCACGACGTCGTCGGCGGTCCCGTGGAACGCCCAGACCGGGACGGCGCCGAGCTCGCAACCGACCGCCCGCCAGGCCGGTCGAGCGTCGCCGGCGATGGTCACCACGGCGGCGACCCGTGCTGCGTGGTACTCCTCGAGGTACTCGTAGACGCCGAACGCGCCGCAGCTGAGCCCGGTCAGGTACACGCGTCCGGGGTCGACGTCGTAGCGGTCGACGGCGAAGGCCAAGAAGCCGGCGATCTCCTCGGGGGTCGTGCAGAGGCTGTCGGCCGGTGGGTTGCCCTTGCGGTGCTGCACGGCCATCGAGCACGAGCCGGAGTGGCTGCGGAGCTCGCAGGTGAGGTACGCCGGGTCTCGCGTCCCCGGCGCCGGGAGCAGGTGCTGAGGGGCGAGCACGACGAACGGACGGTCGGCCGGCCACCGGTCCTCCGCGATCAGCCGGGGTATCCCGGTCACCAGCAGCCTGCTCAGGTCCGCGGCGGAGCCGTCGCCACTCTCGTCGTACCCATGCAGGAACACCAGCAACGGCATGGCGGACCCCTCGTCGGGCGGGAGGTACTCGTAGTAGCCCAGCGACGCGCCGGTGTCCCCGGACGGACGCGCGGTCAGGCGACTGTGCGACCCCGTGCCAGTGGTCGCGCCGGGTGCGTCGTCGAGGTCGGGGGTCGGGCCGGCGTCCTGGTCGCACCCCGCGAGCACGAGGGCCGCGACCCAGACCAGGACCGTCGCGGTCGTTCTCGCCCGGGCAGGGGCGGCACCGCGCCGTGCCCCGTGCCGGCGGGGTGTTCCGTGCCGGTGGCGACCCACACGTGCCTCCAGCTCCTCCGCCGCGGGCGGGACCGCGGACCTCTCCGTGGCCGCCCGCTGCCGGGCACCATCCCTCTCGACAGGTCTACCGGACCACGCGGCCCCGCCGATGCCGATCCGGCGTTCCCACTCCGGGATCCTGCGGTAGTCCGCGTCGATCGCCCCCTGAGCAGGCATCGGGCGCCGTCTAGAGCTGGAGGTGGAGCCGCAGGGCGTCGTCGAGCCGCACCATCACGTGCTTGGGCACCCGGCCGACGACCGGGCCGACCCGCTCGATCGCCACCGACCGCACCTGCTCGGCCTGCGCCTTGGAGTCGAGGCGAAGGCCGGTGTCCTCGGCGCGCAGCAGTGCCTGGAACGCGAAGACGCGGTGCACCCGGCTGGTCACCGGCACGACCGTCACGACCCCGCGGCCCAGGCGTCGAGCGGTGGCGTTGGCGCGGTCGTTGCTGACCACAACCGCGGGACGCCGCTGGTCCGCCTCGCTCCCACGGACCGGCTCGAGGTCGGTCAGGCGGATCTCACCGCGCCTCATCGACCAGTCCGTCTGCGGCGGTGACCTCCCAGGCGGCGCCCTCGCCGGAAGCCGCCCACTCGTCCCAGGCGGCGGCGTAGTCCTGCTCCAGCTCGTCGTCGCCGAGCAGCCGGATCGCGTGCTGGACCGCCGCGGAGCGGGACTTCAGCCCGGTCGCGCGGGCGTAGCGGTCGAGCGTCGCGACCTCCGCCTCGGACAGGCTCACGCTCAGCTTCACGGAGTCGATGCTACCCGGGTAGCAGAACGGCTACTACCTCGGTCGTACCCCCGGGCGCCACGTCAGCCGATGACGATCCGGCGTTCCCACTCCCGGATCCTGCGGTAGTCCGCGTCGATCGCCCCCTCGTCGGGGCCGGTCAGGATGACCCAGGCCAGAAAGGTGGCCAGGTCCTCGGTGGCCGGCACGGCGTCGCCGGTGCCGCGGGGGAAGTGCTTGGCGTGGAACGTCGGCAGCGTGTCCACCTCGTCGAACACCTCGGCGTTGCGCCACACGCCCGCGCGCGGTGCGGAGATGAACACGCCGCGGACGAACCGCTGCAGCCGGTACCCGGACCGGAACCGGTTGCGGGCGCGGTGGTCGACGGTCCGGATGATCTGGTTGTCGCCGGTGGCCAGCTCGCAGATCAGCTGGTGCCCCCCGCCCGCGGGCCGGGCGCCGACCTCGATGAGCCTCGGACCGTCCGCGGTCAGCATCACCTCGGCGTGACCGCAGCCGTTGCGGATGCCCACCGCGTCGAGCACATGCCGCACGTAGTCCCACAGGGTCTGGACCACCGGGTCGTGGTGAGGCAGGAAGTCGACCCGGTCGTAGATGCCGATGCGGTCGTCGCGGCCGTACTTGGTGTAGCGGCACACGTCCACCAGGCCGTGCCGGCCGTCGACCGAGTAGCTGTCGACCAGGTACTCCACCCCCCGGGCGTACTCCTGGACGACGACCGCGTCGGTGACCCGCCCGGCCAGGTTGGCCCGGCCGAGGAGCGCGGTGACCAGGGACCGCAGGTCGGTGCCGGGGCCGACCAGGTGCACCTGGTCGGTGCCCGCGCTGTTGGCCGGCTTGAGCACCACCGGCTCGTCGAGCAGGCGGGTCTCGGCGAGCCACTTCTCGACGAGATCGGGGTCGTCGGAGCACAGCTGCCGCAGGTGCGGCACTCCCGCGGCCGCGACCGCGGCGCCCATGGCTCCCTTGTCGTACCGCGCGGCGCTGAGCCCGGTGACGTTGCCGGTGCCGGGGAGCACCAGCGGGACCAGGGCGTCGTACAGGGGGACCCCGCACTCGGCGCCCGGGACCATGGCCTCGGGCCGGTAGCGGCGCAGCGAGGCGGCCAGACGCTGGACGTCCCCGTCGAAGCGGTGCACGTGTGCGAACCGCTCCGGGTGCCAGGTCGGCCGCATCGGCTCGGTCGGCTCACCGCTCAGCACGGCGACCGGGGTGAGGCCGGCCTCGCGGAACGCCGGGGCGTAGTCCTGACCGGTGGACAGCGGGTCGACGACGACGGCGTACCGGTTCATCGGGGCTCCTCGGAAGGGGTGCGCATGCCGCTCCTGGCCAGCGCCAGCCCGGCCAGGCTCGACACGGCGAAGCACAGCCACACCGGGTCGCCCACCAGGTGGTAGGCGTAGGACCCGACGACCGGACCGACGGCGACCCCGAGGCCGAACATCAGCTGGGTGAGCGCGATGTACCGCCCGCGCAGGTGGGCCGGGGCCACCAGGCCCGGGTAGGCGAACATGGTCGGCCCGCCGACGATCTCCGCGAGCGACCAGACCAGGGTGCCGGCCAGGAGGACGGCGAGGCCGAGGGGAGCCGAGTACACGGCCAGACCGAGCCCGAGCATCGCGAAGCCCAGCATGGCGGCCCGGCGCGCGGGCCAGGTCTGCACGACCTTGGTGGCCGGCAGCTCGAAGGCGATGACGACCAGCCCGTTGAGCGCGACCACGAGGCTGAACCAGAGCGTCGGCGCGTCGTGGTCGTGCAGCATGAGCGGCAGGGTCACGACGTACTGGACGTAGACCACGGCGTTGACCAGCAGCGCCGCGAGGTACACCAGGAACCGTCGGTCCCGGGCGACCTCCCGGTAGCCGGCGCCGCCGTCGCCGGACCGCGCGGCCTGCCGTGCCCGGCGGGGCAGCGCCCACGCGGCGATCACGGCGAAACCGGCGGCCGTGGCCGCCTCGACCCAGAACAACAGGTCGTAGGAGTGGGCGATGAGCCCGGCGGCCACCAGGGGAGCGGCCGTGGTGCCCAGGTTGAGAGACCAGCGGTACAAGGCGAACGTCATCACCTGCCGGTCGGCGGGCGCGAGCTCGGCGAGCATCGTGGCGGCCGCCGGACGGTAGAGCTGGCCCACCACGCCGACCATGGTCACCACGACCAGAAGTGGCGCGAGGGCGTGCACGTAGAGCACGCTCACCAGCAGCGCGCCGCTGCCGAGCATCGACACCAGCGTGGCGGCCCGAGCGCCCACGCGGTCGGCGAGGCTGCCGCCGAGCAGGACGCCCACCAGAGAGCCCGCCCCGAAGCCGCCCAGGGCCACTCCGGCCTGGACGCCGGTGAGCCCGCGCTCGGTCAGGAACAGCACGAGGAAGGTCGAGAAGAACGACCCGAGCCGGTTGACCAGGACGCCGGCCAGGACGGCCTTGACCGCCGTCGGCGCCTCGCGCAGGGTCTGCCAGGCCCCCGCCGGCCCGGCGGCGGCCTGGGTCGCGGGCCCGGCGACCGCGGTCATGCCGCCGCTTCCCGGGCGGTGATGCGTGGCCGAGTGCCGGCCAGGGCTAGCCGGCACTCCTCGACGCTGGGCGCGACGGCGGTGGTGTAGGCCACGCGACCCCACACCGTCCCGCGGGGCGGGGGCGCGTACACCTTTCCGGGCTCGGCGAGCACGACGGCGAGGTCGATGCCGGACGGCAGCGCCTCGAACGACACCGAGTCCACCGGCATCTCGACGGGCACGTAGTGGAACTCCACCGCGCCGCACCTGGCCCGGACCGGGGCCACCCGGGGCGCCCGCCCGCAGGCGATCGCCGCCGCGGCCAGGCCGGGGTCGATGCCGGTGGCCTGGAGGCCCAGGTACGGGATCAGGTCGCCCCCGATGCGGGCGTTGACCTCGATCAGCCGTGGCCCCCTCGGGGTCAGGCGCAGCTCGGTGTGGGTCATGCCGTCGGTGAGGCCGAGGGCCCGGTGGGCGGCCTCGAGGAGGCGGACGACCGACGGCACGCGAAGCAGCGCGTCGCGGGCCCGGACCTCGTGCCCGACCTCCTCGAAGTACGGCGCAAAGCCGAGCCGCTTGTGCGCCAGGAACAGCGGGAGCACCCGGCCGCCGTGGACCGCGCAGTCGACGCTGACCTCGGGCCCCTCGGCGTACTCCTCGACCAGCACCGACACGTCGTACGCCGGGGCCTCGGGGACGGTGGTGTCGCGCGCGAAGGCGAAGCTCGCGCGCAGCTCCCCCGGGTCGTGCACCAGCACGACGCCCAGGCTGGCCGCCAGCGCGCGTGGCTTGAGCACGACCGGGTAGCCGATCCGCTCGGCTGCGGCGAGGGCCGACTCGACGTCGGCGACGAGCACCGACCCGGGCTGGGGCACCCGCGCCACATCCAGCGCGCGCCGGGTCAGGTGCTTGTCGCGGCACCGTCCCACCGCGGCGACGCCGCTGCCGGGAAGTCCGAGCGCGGCGGCCACCTCGGCGGTCGGCAGGATCCGGGCCTCGTCCCAGCAGAGCACGCCGTCGAGCGGGTCGCGGCCGTGCAGCTCTGCCGCCGCGGCCACGAGCAGGCCCGCGTCGGTGGTGCTGGCGAGCACGGTCCACTCCGTGACGTACGCCGTCTCCCAGGTGGGCTCCGCCGTCAGGTACAGGTGCACGCGGTAGTCGCGGGCGATGGACGCGAGCAGATACTCGCGGAACATGCGGGCACCCGTGCCGACGACCAGCAGGTGGGGCTTCACCGTTCCACCACGTGTCCGGCTCGGCGCTGTGCCGGGACCCACCGGTGGGTCCAGGCTGGGCGTTCGCGCGCCGCGCGCTGGGTGGTCGCCGGCGCCGCGGTGCGCTTCATGCCGCGTCCCACCTGATCGGCGAGAGGCCGTCGCGGACGGTGAACACCTCGCGGCCCAGCATCGAGTTGATCACCAGCGCGGACCGCACGGGCAGCAGGGTCAGGTTTGCGTCGGGGATCCCGTGGCTGAACCGGGCCCGGTTCATCGCGTAGACCCGGTGCCCGTTCATGCCCTTCCAGCGCACGGAGTAGTCGGCGTCCACGACGACCTCGCCGTCCTGGTCGGTCTCGACCCGCTCGCGCAGGGGGGCCGACAGCGGAAGGGGTGCCGCCTCCCGGCCGACCGCGACGACGACGTACCGGGCCCGGTGGCGCTCGTCGCGCTCCGGCGCCGTGCAGGACAGCACGAGGTCCTCCCCGTCTCGCGCACAGGCCGTCACGTCGCGGCCGGGCAGCAGGGTGACCGGGTAGCGGCCGTGCGCCAGCAGGCCGTCGTAGTTGGCCTGGTACAGCACCCGCAGCGCGCCCGGGGTGAGCGCGTCGCCGGTGAAGCCCTGCTCGTCGACCAGCCGCCGCCGGGTGGGCCGGCTCAGCTCCTGGAGGAACCGCTGGTGCTCCGGGCGGTAGAACTCGTTGGCCACCGGGGAGTCGTCGATGGTCTGGAACCACTGCCTGCGGCCCAGCCAGCCGATGTCGCGGTGTCCCGCGGCCACCAGCCGCAGCACCGCCTCGATGCCCGTCTGGCCGCCACCCACGACCGCCACCGGGGCGTCGAGGTCGGCACTCATCGCGTCCAGGCGCGACGCCAGGTGGTCGGCCACGAAGACCCGTGAGCCAGGAAGGCCGGCGAAGATGTCGGGGACCGCCGGCCGGGTGCCGACCCCGAGGACCAGATGCTCGGAGCGGGCGACCGGCCGGCCTCGCGAGATGGTGACGAAGCCGGTCCCCTCGACGAAGTCGACCTCGTCGACGGGCGCGTCGTGGAAGACGCCGTCGATCCGGTCGCTGGCCCAGGAGAGGTAGCGCATGTACTCCGCGCGGGGGATGAAGTCGAACTGCGAGTTGAGCAGTGCGAACAGCCGGCCCTCGCTGACCAGGTAGCTCATGAAGGTGAGCTCGTGCGCCGGGTCCACGAGGGACACCAGGTCCTTCAGCCACGAGGTCTGCATGCGCGCACCGGGATGCAGCAGGGACTCGTGCCAGCGCGAGCGGGGCGCGGAGTCGAACAGCGCGACCCGCTGGTCGGTGTGCGCCTGCAGCAGGGCCGCCAGGCTGAGGTTCGCGGGGCCGGCGCCGACCCCGACCACGTCGTAGGCGGGCACGTCGTCGTGCTTCATCGGTGGGCTCCCATGGTCAGGTGCGAAGGTGACGGGTCGGACACGAGCAGCTGCGCGGCGGCCCGGGCGCTGGCGGCCAGGACGGTCTTGGCCGAGCCCCCGGACCCGCCGGTGAAGGTGAGGACCCGCCCGGACGACCCGGTCGTGGGCCGCAAGGCCAGGTACGGCTCCGGGTGGTAGCAGTCGGCGGAGGCGGCGATCCCGGCCCGTCCGGGGATCCGGAGCGCGGGGAAGCGCAGCGCGGCCAGGCGCAGCGCGCGGGCCTCCACGGACGGGTCCGGTACGGCGTGCTCCGCGGCGACGTCCCACCTCGTCGTGGGGACGCCGAGCAGGAGCCGGTGCCTGCCGACCGGTCGTCCGTACAGGCCGGTGGTCTCGTCGACGAAGCAGGGCGGCCGCCAGCCGTCGGTCCGGTAGACGCCGTACTGGATCGCCTTGGTGGACAGCTCGCCGGCGTCGACGCCGAGCCGGCCGAGGACCCGGGGGGTCCACGCGCCGGCGGCCACGACGACCGCGTCGTAGCGGCCGGGTGCGGGCGCGGCGGCCAGGTCGGTGACCAGGGCTCTCACCGCCGGCCGCGAGTGCAGCTCGGCGAGCAGCGCGCCGCGAAGCGCGTCCGGGTCGATCCACCCGGCCGACGGCTCGTGCACCCCGCGGGCCTGCCGGGGGAGTCCCGACCAGCCGCGGATGGCCAGCTCCTCGGCGCTCAGCACGCGAGCGTCGCCGGGGACGCCGCCGGTCGTGACGTAGAGCGACTCCGCCTCGGCGTACCGGGCCCAGGCGCGCAGCGCCGGGGTGCCGCGCAGCTCGCGGAGACTCTCGGTCGCCAGCCGGCGCTGGACCGGATGCGGCTCGAAGGACCGGACCACCCCACCGGAGGCTCGCGACGCGTCCGCGCGCGCGGGCCCGGTGACCAGGTCCACCCGGTCGGCCCGGTCGCCGGCGGACAGCCGCCAGGCGAGCGCCGTGCCGGCGATGCCGCCGCCGATGACCAGGACGCGCATGGCGGCTACTCGCCTCCGCCCAGAGCGCGGCGGAGGACTCCGGCCTGCTCGGCGCCGCCGGACGCGAGCGCGGTGAACAGGCAGCGCACGGCCAGCGAGGGGTCGAAGCTGCGCGGGTGGAGCGCGTGCTCCCCGCGCTCGACCTCCGCGGCGAGGAGCCCGTGCGGGACGGTCGGGTGCCGGCCCGCGAGCAGCGGCCGGGCCCAGGCCCGGAACGCCTCGAACCCGGCGACGGTGAAGTCCGTCGAGGCCGGCGCGGGCCGCGACCAGGCGAGGAAGAGCCTGACCAGCTCGGCATGCTCCGCGTCGCCGGAGGCGAGCAGCTCGTCGGTCCAGATCGCGTGGTCGCGGCTGGTGGAGAACTTCTCGCCGTCCAGGGTGTAGAACTCGTTGTCGACCGTGCCGGGCAGCTGGTCCGGCGTGGCGCCCGAGACCAGGTAGAGCGACGGCCAGAGCAGGGCGAAGTAGAAGGCGTTGTCGATGCCGTTGAAGTGCCACAGCTCCCGCACGTCGCGCCAGGCGCGGCGCACGCCGGCGAGCCCGCCGACCGAGGGGTCGAGCGCCCGCGCGACGGCCAGGACGGTGCCGAGCACCACCTCGACGTACACGTCGACGCGCAGCCCGTCGAGGAGTCCGCTGCCCGGGCAGCCCCAGTCGGTCGGGTAGGCCACCGGGACGACCGGCAGCGGGCCGGCGAGGTAGCCGGCGACCAGCGCGCGCGAGCGTGGGCCCAGGCTCGCGCCGAGCAGCACCTCGACCAGCCGCTGCCTGAAGTCCTCCAGGCGCAGCACCGGGACGGTGGCCTGGAAGGGACGAGGAGGCCCCCCGCAGCGGTCGCACCGAGGGTCCAGGAGGTCCTGCGCCGAGGTGAAGCCGCCGCAGCCCTCGCAGGAGCCGCCGCTCGCCCGGGTGCCGCATCGCGAGCACGTGCCGGCCACGTAGGAGTGGTGCAGGGTCCGACCGCAGTCGGAGCAGGCGTGCAGCGTGGTCTCCGCCATCTCCAGCGTCCCCTCGGCGACGAGGTCCTCGACCAGCAAGGCCACCAGGCGCTGGTGCTCCGGGTCCTGCGGGTCCACGCTGGCGTCCGGCTCGATCCCGGCGAGGTCGTAGGCGTCGGCGATGCGCCGCCGGTAGTCGGCGACCAGCTTCTCGACGTCCCGGCCCTCGTCCTCGGCCCGGGTCAGCACGTAGTTCTGGTGGACGTCGACCCCGCCGAGCTGCAGCACGCGCTCGCCGCGCTCGCGGCCGGCCCGGGCGGCGACGTCGGAGGCCAGGTACGGCCCGGACAGGTGTCCCAGGTGGAGGGGACCGTTCGAGGTGGGCGGCGGGACGACGTACACGGTCGTCCCAGGCTCAGCCTGGATCCACCGCTCTCCGCCTACTGCGCGCCACCATGCGGGCGCGCTGGCGGCGTTGCCGACGCTTGACAGACTCCCCGGTATGACTTCGCGCCGGCGCCTTGCCATCACACCCGCCTGGTGACGCTCGCTATGCGGCCATCGGTGGATCCAGGCTCAGGCACAGCGGACCGCCTCGGCGCGCGGGTCGGTCCAGTAGGCGCTGAAGACCGTCAGGGGCTGGTCGGAGAGGTTGCGCACGACGTGCGCCTCGCCGCTGTCCAGGAGGAACGCCGAGCCGGTGGCCACCTCGGTGACGTCGCCTCCGGCCTCGACGTACGCGGTGCCGGACACCACGACGGACAGCTCGACCTCGGGATGCTGGTCGCGGGGGCTGCTCTCTCCCGGCGGCACCGAGTACCACATCGCCTGGAACGGCATCGCGTCGCCCAGGCCGTACTGCTCCCATCGAGCGACGTCGACGACGCCCACCGGCGTCGTCTCGGAGGTCCGGCAGTCGAACGAGCGCACGAGATGCTCCTGGTCGTCGAGTAGGTGGGAACTCGGTGCAGTGAGCAATGAGGGGGGCGCAGGCCGCGGGTTGATACACGCCGGGTACGCCGACCGGAGGTCGCAGGTGCGACGAGGCACCCGCCGGATCCGTCTCGGGGGGCGCGGCGGTCGCACCTCAAACCGGCGTTGTCGGTGGTTGAGGAGCGAGCTTGCGAGCGTCTCGAAACCACCGACGCCTGCGCAGAGACCGGACACGCTGATGCGCGCGTCTCCCGACCAGTGCCGGTCGTCTCCGGCTCGTCGTAGCGGTGGGCCCTACCGGGCCCGGGCCCGCGGGCCCTACCGGGCCCCGGTGGTCACCTCAGGCCGAGGCGCTGCAGCGTGCGAAGGGCGGAGGTCATCACCTTGGCGTACGTCGCCTGGCTGACGCCGGGAGGAGGCGCGATCGGCAGCAGGTGCTGGACCGCGACGTTCTGGGCGCGGGTGAACTTGAGCAGGCCGTGCGCCCCGTGGCGGCCGCCCAGCCCGGAGTCCTTCCAGCCGCCCATCGCGACGCCCATCGACCCCCAGGTGGCGGCGTACCCCTCGTTGACGTTGACGTTGCCGCACTCGAGCCGGGCGGCCACCTCGCGGCCGCGCCGGGTGTCGCCGGTCCACACCGACGCGTTGAGGCCGTACGGGCTGTCGTTGGCCAGCCGGACCGCCTCGTCGACGGAGGCCACCCGGTACAGCGCCACGACCGGGCCGAACGTCTCCTCGGCGAAGGTCCGCATCCCTGGCGTCACGCCGGTCAGCACGGTGGGCTCGAAGAACGTCGGACCGAGGTCCGGACGGGCCTTCCCGCCGGCCAGCAGGGTGGCCCCCTTCGCCAGGGCGTCGTCGACGTGCTCCGCGACCGCGTGCAGCCGCTGCTCCGACACCAGCGAGCCGATGTCGGGTCCGAAGCGCAGCGCGTGGCCGAGCTCGAGCTCTTGGGTTGCCTCGACGAAGCGCGGCACGAAGTCGTCCCACACCGCTGCGTCGACGTACATGCGCTCGATCGACACGCACAGCTGTCCGGTGCCCGAGAAGCACGCCCGGACCGCGCCGGGCACGGCGCGGTCCAGGTCGGCGTCGTCGAGGACCAGCAGCGGGTTCTTGCCGCCGAGCTCGAGGGAGCACTCCACCAGGCGCTCGGCCGCGCGTGTGGCGACCGTCCGGCCGACCCGGGTGCTGCCGGTGAACATGACCGCGTCGACGCTGTCGATGATCGGCGTGCCCAGGTCGGCCCCGCGGCCGGTGACGACCTGCAGCAGCCCTTGCGGCAGGCCGGACTCGTCGAGCAGCCGGGCGGCCCACAGCAGGGAGTACGGCGTGCGCTGGTCGGGCTTGGCGACCACGGCGTTGCCGGCGAGCAGCGCGGGGACGGCGTCGCTGATGCCGAGCGTGAGCGGGTAGTTCCACGGCGAGACGATCCCCACCAGGCCCACGGGCACCCGGCGCTCCCAGGCGCTGGTGAGGCCCGGGATGGCTCCCTGGCGCCGCCGGGTGCGCAGCACGCGGTCCGCGGTCCGGGCGTAGTAGCGGCAGACCGCGGCGACCTCCATGACCTCCTCGAACGCGTGCCGCCGGGCCTTGCCGTTCTCGAGCTGGATGAGGTCGAGGACCTCGTCCTGGCGGTCCAGCACGCGCGCGGCGAAGTCGAGGAACAGCCGGGCGCGCTCCCGCACCGGGGTCGCCGCCCAGCCCGCCTGGGCGCGGCGGGCCTCGGCGGCCGCCGTGGCGACCTGGGCCGCGCCGGAGCGTGGCACCTGCCCGAGCGGCTCGCCGGTGGCCGGCGCGGTGACCGGCAAGGACTCCGGCGCGGCGACGGCGCGCCCGGCCAGGTCGGCCAGCTCGACCCGGGCCGCCGGCACGGCGCGTTCCGGTGCGACTGTCATGGGCGTCCTCCTCGGTCTGTGCGACCCGCTCCGGTCATCATCCCTCCCGCCGGGGCCGGCCGGGAGGGCCGGACGACAGTAAGGTTACCGATCGGTACGCGTCAGCTCGACGCGAGGTAGACCAGCACGGCCCGCACCCGGCGGTGCACGTCGGGCTCCTCGGTGAGGCCGAGCTTGCTGAAGATGCCGTTGATGTACTTCTCCACCGACCGCACCGTGAGCACCAGCCGGGCGGCGATCGCGGCGTTGTCGGCGCCCGTGGCCATCTCGGCCAGGACGGCCCGCTCACGGTCGGTCAGCGCGTCCAGAGGTGAGGCCTGACGGCGGCCCGCCCGCACCAGCACCTCGACCACCTTCGGGTCGATCACGGAGCCGCCGCCGGCGACCTCGACCAGGGCCCGCACCAGCTGGTCGCGGTCGGCGGTGCGCTCCTTGAGCAGGTAGCCGCGGCCCCGGCTGCCCTCCTCGAGCAGGGCGATGACGAACTCCGGGTCGTCGTGCTGGCTCAGCACCACCACGCCGAGGTCGGGGTGGCTGTGCCGCAGCTCAGCCGCGGCCCGCACGCCCTCGTCGCTGAGCCCAGGAGGCATCCGGATGTCGGTGAGCACCACGTCCGGCCGGTGCTGGTCGACCGCCGCCATCAGCTCGTCGTACGTCGCAGCGGTCGCCGCGAGGTCCACCTCGGGAGCAGCCTCGAGCACCGTGCGAAGACCCTCGCGGAGCAGCAGATGGTCCTCGGCGAGGACGACGCGCACCGGCATGCCGCTCACGCTAACCGGTGTGCTGCCGGTCCTGGTGGCGGTACTGGTGGCAGGCCTGGCGGGTGCTGGCACGGGGGCGAACACACCGGCTGGCACGCTGCTGCCGCAGGACCCGCCGGCGCACCCTGGAGTCACGAGCACTCTCGTCGGGAGCCGGGTCGGCCGGCGCGAGAGCGCACGAGGAGGCGGAGCCATGGACGGACCGAGGCTGCAGGGCTATCCCCTGGACCGTGACCTGTCGCGCGAGCTGCGCGCGCGCGACCTCGCGCGACGCGCCGAACGGGAGGCACGGCGCCGGAGCCGGGGCGGCCGATGGTGGCCGGCCTTCCTGCGCTGACCGACCCGGGTCGACAATGAGGTGACCATGGCCGACGACGGGTCCACCGCGGGTCGCAGCACCGGTCGCCGGGCGCTGTGCGCGGCGCTCGCGGCCCTGGCGGCCGCGACCGCGCTGGCCGTGGCGGTCTCGGCGGTGAGCCGTGGGGCCGGCGGCCCGGTCGACCTGTGGTTCGTACTCGCGACGGTCTTCCTAGGCGCGGCGTTCGCGTGCGCCGGGTGCCTGGTGGTTGCCGAGCGCGCGGGAGACCCGCAGGGCCCGCTCCTGGTCGTGTGCGGGGTGGCGTTGCTGGCGCAGATGGGGTTCCGCGAGCTGGCCTACGACGGACTGGCCTCGACCGAGCCCGCGACCTGGGAGCGCGTGCTGGGCTGGGCCAGCGCCTGGCTGGACGTGCTGGGGCTCCCGCTGCCCCTGGCCCTGGTGCTCCTGCTCTTCCCCAACGGTCGTCTGCCGTCCCGGCGCTGGCGTCCGGTCGTCGCCGCGGCCGTGGCGGTCGGTGCGGTGCGGCTGGCCGGGCTGGCCCTGGCTCCCGGACCGGTGCGGCTGGAGTCCCACGACGTCGCGGTGCCGTGGCGGGCAGCGGGGGGACCGTCGGCCTCGGCATACCACCGCCTCGACCAGGTCACCGGCGCGTTGGTCGCGCTGGTCCTCGTGGTCGCGGCCGGCTCGCTGGTGGCGCGGTACCGCGGTGGCGACGCCGAGACCCGGCAGCGGACCAAGCCGCTGGCGGTGTCGGCGGCGGTCATGGTGACCGGCCTGGTCCTCCAGGTGGTTCCGGGTCTGGAGGAGGCGGGGGTCCTGGTCTTCGTGGCCGGGGGGCTGACGGTGCCCGTGGCCCTGGCCGTCGGGGTGCTTCGCTTCCGCGTCTGGGAGCTCGACCCGCTTCTGGTCCAGACCCTGGTCCTGAGCGGCCTGACGGTCGTCATCGCGACGCTCTACGTCGCCGTCGTGGAGGTTCTGGCGCTCGCCCTCGGCGAACCGGTGAGCGAGCAGGAGCTGCTGCCCGCCGTGGCGGCCACCGCGGCCGTGGCGGTGCTGTTCGCCCCGGTGCGAGGGTGGCTCCAGCGAGGCGCCCGCCGGCTGGTGCTCGGGCCGCGCGCGTCGCCGTACCAGACCCTCGTGGCGCTGCCCCGGCGGCTGGTCGACGCCGCCGCCGTCGACGAGGTCCTGCCGGCGACCGCGCAGACCATCGCACTCGGGCTCGGTGCAGAGGCGGCGGGAGTCGTCGTCCGCCTGCCCGACGACGAGCCGCGGCAGGTCTGGTACCCCTCCGCCCCCGACCCTGACGCAGCGATGGTCCGCGAGACCGTGCGCCACCTCGGTGTGCCGGTCGGCGAGCTGCTGGTGGTCCCCGGCCGGGACCGACCGGTGACCCGCGACGACCTGCGAACCCTGCGCCACCTCGCCGCGCAGGCCGGACCGGCGCTGCGGTCGGTCGCCCTGCAGGCCGAGCTGGCGGTGCGGCTGAGCCAGCTGACCGAGCGCTCCGCCGAGCTCACCGCGTCGCGGCAGCGGCTCGCCGTGGCGCAGAGCGAGGAGCGCAGGCGGCTGCAGCGCGACCTGCACGACGGCGCGCAGCAGCGGCTGGTCGCCGTCGCGGTGCACCTGCACGCGGCCGCCGCCGCTCTCGGGGACGACCCCGACGCCGCCCGCCGGGAGCTGTCGGTTGCCGACGCGACGCTGAGGCAGAGTCTCGACGAGATCCGCGAGCTGTCCCGCGGGCTGCACCCGTCGATGCTCGAGGCCCGCGGCCTGGCGGCCACGCTGCGCGCTCGCGCCGAGCTGTCCGGCCGGCGCGTCGTGGTCGAGGCGTCCGGGCTCGACGGCGTCCGGCTGGACCCGGCGGTCGAGTCGGCCGCGTACTTCACCTGCCTCGAAGCCCTCCAGAACGCCGCCAAGCACGCTCCGGACGCGACCGTCCGGATCGGGCTCGCGCTCACCGAGGACGAGCTGCGCTGGTCGGTCGTCGACGACGGGCCCGGGTTCGACGCCCAGGGCTGCCACGAGGGCACGGGCCTGGCCGGGATCCGCGAGCGGGTCCGCGCGCTGTGCGGAGAGGTCACCGTGGTCACCTCCGCCGCCGGCACGGTGGTCGAGGGCCGGCTGCCACGCCGCGTGGGCTGAGCCCGGACGAGCGGCTGGTCAGCGCCAGGTCACCGCGTCGACCGCTGCGAGCGCACCCAGCTCGTCGGCCACCATCCACAGCGAGCTGATCCTGCCGTCGGTCAGCGTCAGGATGTCGATCACCCGTACGTCGAGGTCCCGGCCGGTCGGAGGCAGCGGCCCGAGCGCCGTGGGGAACGGGCCGACCTGTCGGCCTCTCATTCGGAACGCCACCGCGACCTTGCCGCCCGCCTCCACGACGTCGAGCACCACGGTTTCGCGGCGGTCGAAGGTGCCCTCCACGGTCCTGGCCCGGGCCACCAGGTCCGCCGCGGTCATCGGCGTGCCGTTGACGGTGACGGGGTCGGTGTAGATCTCGCGGACCCGGTCGGCCGCCTCCTCGTCGTCGGAGGGCAGCGGGGTGGTCCACAGCGCCAGCAGGGCGTCGAGGTCGAAACCTCCGTCGGGCCTCATGGCCACGAGCCTGCCCCCGCCGGCGCCGGCCGGCAACCCGCTTTTCCGTCTCCTGGCATCTGGCTGACACCGGTGGTCAGCCTGCTGACAGCCGGTGACCACTCCTCCCGCCAGGCGCCCCTGGTCGACTGGTCCGGCCGGAACGTCCGGCATGCCAACACGGGGGGAGACCCAGCCATGCACATGAAGAACGAGCTCGACCGTCTCGCGACGGAGATCCTGCGCCTGGAGTCGGAGACGTTCGAGGTGTCGGACTACGCCGAGACCAACGACCTGTTCCTGGCCTCCTGCAGCACCTGCAGCAGCACGACGAGCACCACCAGCTGCTCGGCCTGACGGCACACCGTCTCGCCCGAGGCGGCTCGGCTCGCTCGACGCCGCCGAACCGGCCACGGGACCGACCACATGGGAGAGGGGGTGTACCCATGAACCACGACCAGAAGCTCGGCGCGCTCGCGGCCGAGATCTCCTCGCTGGAGTCCGAGACCTTCCAGATCGCCGACTACGCGGAGACGAACGACCTGTTCCTCGCCGGCAACTGCAGCACGTGCAGCAGCACGACCAGCACGACCAGCTGCACGGCGTGACCACGCGCGTCCGGGCCGGAGACCCGAGCCCGGCCCGGACGCGGTGCTCGCCCCGGCAGCACCGATCACGAAGACCTGAAGCAACCAAGCCCCGAAGGAGGTGTGCCATGACCCCCAGCCACTCGTCGAAGAAGCTCGACGGGCTCGCCGCGGAGATCTCCCGGCTCGAGTCGGAGACCTTCGAGATCGCCGACTACGCCGACGCGAACGACCTGTTCCTCGCATCGAGCACGAGCAGCACCAGCAGCACGACCAGCACGACCAGCTGCTCCGCCTGAGCGGCACCGACTCCTGGCCGGGCCCGGACCCTCGCGGTCCGGGCCCGGCCGGGCCCGTTCCGGGTCGTGAACGACCGGTCCCCGCTCCGGCCGGGGAGCCGGCCGACCCGGCTCCGCGGGGGACCTCACCCCGAGCCGTGGACGGCGGCAGCACCAGGTGCCTACGGTGGCCTCAACACCGAGCAGGAGGTGCAAGGACCGTGACCCAGTCCGACCAGCCCACATCAGGCAGCGCCTGTCCGGACTGCCACGCCGTCGTGGCGGACCTCGCCGCCCACGAGCGCTGGCACGTGCGCCTGGTGACCGACCTCGCCAAGGCGGTCCGGAAGGACCTCGGCTCGCGGGCGGCGGGCGGGGGCTGAGCCAGCGGGTCCCTCGCGGCGCCGTACCAGGCCTTCCGCGCGCGACCGGGCAGCGACCGGCGGTGACCGCGGACGCGGTCCTGGCACCTGGCTGACCCCTCCGGTCAGCGGCCTGACGCCGCGCCGCACCCCACGCGCCAGCGCTGGGAGGTGCACTGGAGTGGCCGGACCGTCCGGCACACCGCACCGGGGGGAGACCCAGATGCACCAGCACACCGACCTGAACCGGCTCGCCAGCGAGATCGCCGAGCTGGAGTCGGAGACCTTCGAGATCGCCGACTACGCCGACGACAACCAGATGTTCCTGGCCATCCCGGCCTGCAGCTGCTTCCCGTGCAGCACCTCGGCCTGCAGCACCGTGGGCTGACCGCACGGTCTCTGGTTCGGACCGAAGCCGGCGGTCACTCCCCGCCGGCTCCGTCCGGGCCGGGAGCGCGGTGTCAGCGCGGGGTCAGCGTGGGGTCAGCGAGGGGTCAGTGACTGGTCAGCGATCGGTCAGGGCGACGTGACCGGGGTGCCAGGCCCGGATGCTGCACTGGTTCGGCCGGGACCTTCCGGCGCCCAGCCACGGGGAGACCACGATGCACGAGCTTGCCGGCCTGACCCGCCTCGCCACGGAGATCGCGGCCCTGGAGGCGGAGACGTTCGAGATCGCCGACTACGCCGAGACCAAGGAGCTGTACTTCATGTCCGACAGCTGCGCCTGCGTCTCCACCTGCAGCACCACCTCCTGCTGCAGCACCAGCGGCTGACGGCTCGGCGCCGAGACTGACGGGTCGACGCGCCAAGACTGACGGCTCGACGGGCAAGGTGTCAGCGGGGTGTCAGCCGATGTCAGCGGGGTGTCGGTGTGAGGCGTGCCCTCGGGTCAGTCCGGCCTGCTGCACTGGTCGCTTCGTTCTCATCGACACCGACCCTCACCGGGAGATCCCCATGCAGCAGAGCCCCGACCTGACCGCCTTCGCCGCCGAGATCGAGGCGCTGCGGTTCGAGACATTCGAGATCGACGACTACGTCGAGGTCGACGACAGGTTCCCGATCCCGGCCACGGCGACCAGCTGCTCCGCCTGCTACGCGCAGGCGTACTGACTGGTCGGCCCACCAACATCGACGGCTCGGCCCACCAGAATTGACGGCTCGACCCACCAGAATTGACGGCTCGACCCACCAGGATTGACGGCTCGGCGCAGGAGGGGGGGTGGGTCGGGTCAGTGGGCGGGAGGGGCCAGCCAGCACAGGGCGGCGGCCTCGAGGGCGGCGGCGCCGGTCGCCAGGGTCGGCTCGAGGGCGGGGGCGAACGCCGGCGAGTGGGTCGGCGGGGCGGCGGACAGCTTCTCCGCGGCCGTGCGGCCGGGCAGGTGGCGCCACTGCGCCGGGCCGACGCACCCGAGCATCCAGTACACCAGCGGCACCCGGTCGACTCCGCAGAGCGCGAGCCGGCCCACGTCCTCGGCGGCCATGCTGGGCGGCCAGCCGGCGACCCGGACCGAGCCGAAGAGCCGCTCGTGGCGGCGTCGTACGGCGTCGGTGGCGACCGGGTCCGAGACGACGGCGGGGGACCGGGACAGCTCGACCACGTCGGGGAGGACCGGACACCCGGACGCGTCGGACTCGCCGCGGACGATGCGGCGCACCGAGGCGAGGGCCCGGTCGAGCCCGGCGTCGGAGAGCGACCGCACGGTCACCTCCAGCTCGGCGCGGTCCGGCACGACGTTGCCGCGCTGCCCGGCGTGCAGCGATCCGACGGTGACCACGACCTGGTCGGCGGGGGCGGTCTCGCGCGACACCACGGTCTGGAGCCGCAGCACCGTGGCGGCCGCGGCGACGACCGGGTCTACGGTCTGGTGCGGCGTGCCGGCGTGGCCGCCGCGGCCGTGCAGCGTGACCCGGACCGTCGCGCTCGCGGCGAGCATCGGTCCGGCGCCGTGCGCGACCATGCCCGCGGGCATCGGCGCGACGTGCTGGGCGAGCACGACGTCGGGCCGGCCGAACCGGTCGTACAGCCCGTCGTCGAGCATCGCGCGTGCGCCGGTGACGGTCTCCTCGGCGGGCTGTCCGACGACCAGCAGGGTGCCGCGCCAGGAGTCCCGCGACCGCGCGAGAGCCGAGGCGGTGGCGGCCATCGCGGCCAGGTGCAGGTCGTGGCCGCAGGCATGCATCACCGGCAGCAGGGCCGGCTCGGGACCGGTCACCTCCGACGCGTAGGGCAGGCCGGTCTCCTCCCGCAGGGGGAGGGCGTCCAGCTCGGCGCGCAACAGGACCACCGGGCCGGCGCCGTTGCGCAGCCGGCCGACCACGCCGTGCCCGCCGATCCCGGTGGTCACCACGAGACCCGCCGCGGTCAGCCACCGGGCCAGCACGCCGGCCGTGCGTCCCTCCTCGCCGGAGAGCTCGGGATGCCGGTGGACGTCGCGGTACAGCTCGGCGGCCGCCGCCAGCACGCCGGGCGTGGGCGGCGCGGCCGCGGGCGCGGACGGCGCACCGGTCGTCGGGCCGGTCACGGGAACGGGTGCGGGACCCGGTGCAGGTCCTCGTCGGTCAGGGGGGTGGCGCGCCACCCCGCGCGGACGTAGGCGGTGCGCAGCCGCGGCGACTGCAGGGCGCGCTGCCGTCCCCAGCCGAAGTCGATCGGCACCAGCCCGGGCGCCAGCACCCGCACCGTGCTCAGCCCGGCGGCGGACTGCTCGGGGCTGGTCTGGTCGACCACCACCACGTCGCACCCTGCCGCGACGACCTCGGCCACGCACCGGCGCAGGTCGGCCAGCAGGTCCGTGGACTGCGCGGGGACCTGGTCGTACACCTCGCCGAAGGACAGCGTCCGCTCCGGCCGCAGGTAGCGGCGGGCGTGCCCGGCCATCCGCGGCAGGCCGAAGAGCAGCGCGTGGTGGCGCAGCTCGGTGACCCGGTCGTAGTCCTCGGCCATCGCCTCGACCTCGGCGCGCCGGGAGGCCACCTCGTGCGCCATGTGCGGGAGGTAGGTGAGCGCCTCGTCCAGGGCGGCGTCGGCGGCCTGGGCCGGGTCCAGCGCGGCCCCCGCGGCGAACGACAGCAGCCCGTCGCCGCCGTCGCGCCGGCTGACCAGGGCGGTGACGACGGGGATGCTCAGGTCGACCCGGTTGTCCAGGAGCCGCACGTCGTAGCCGTGCAGCTCCGCGCGGTCGACCAGGCCGCGCACGTCCGCGGACGGCACCGAGCGCGGGTCGATGCCGGTCAGCCTCGCGCCGCCGTACCAGCCGAGCAGGAACGCGTCCCGCTCGACCAGCTCCAGCAACCCGAACAGCACCGCCTCCTCCACGCAGCTGCCGGTGGCACAGCCGTTGGAGCACTCGAACACGAAGTCGTCGACCGGGCTGGACCAGCCGTAGTACGCCGTGCGCAGCGGGACCAGGAGCTCGCGGTGGTCGCGCAGCGAGTACCCGCGGACCCAGGGGACCGGTTGGTCGGGGGAGAACGGCCGCAGCACCGGGTCTCGCCCGTACGTCGCCGCCGGGTACTCCCCGCATGCGCGCGGGTCCAGGGCGGCGGCCCCGAGGCCGGCCAGCGAGTCGACGACGACCGGCCCTCCGTTGCGGGCGCGAGAGCCGGCGTACCGCTCCAGGCCCTCGAGCATCCCGAGCCGTCGGCTGGCGCCGAACGTCCCCGCCTTGCCGCTCCAGCCCAGGTCGTGCAGGCCGGCCCTGCCGCGCTCGAGGAACTGCCCGCTCACCGCGGTGGTCGTGGGGGAGGCCAGGTCGGCCACGGTGCCCGGGCCGAGGACGCCGCAGACCGGGTTGACCAGGGCGTCCTCGTCCAGGGGGTAGGCCGACGCGGCGCGGAGCCTGGTGCGGCCGGCAGGTCGCGCGCGGGGGACCAGCGCGACCCGGGCCGGCCGGGGGTCCGGCGCCGGCGGGTGGCACGCCGGGCAGGCGGGGTCGGGGAGCAGCGAGGCCGTGCGGACCCCGCCGGAGGCCAGGTCGACGACACCGACCAGTGCGCCACGACCGGGCGGGCCGGGCCGTCGGGCGGCCAGTCCCCGCAGCAGCTGCCAGGTGGCGTCGGCGAGGAAGCCGGTGACCTCCGGCCACGGCTGCCGCGCGCCCTCCGAGGGGCGCGGCGACGGGCGCTCACCGGCCCCCGAGCCGGTCTCGAGGCCGTCGCGGACCGACCGCGGCCGCAGCGCCTGCCAGCGCAGGGCCAGGCAGTGTCCGCAGGGCGAGCCCGTCGCCGCACCGGCGCCGAACGGGCCCACCAGCACCTGGTCGGCGGCCACGTGCACCCGGGCGGCCGGCCGCCGCGGCGCGTGCGGGTCGCGGTCGGGGCGGGTCGCGTCGGTGCCGCCGACCGGTACGACGTCCGGGGGGTCCACGTCGCCGTCGCGCGCGCGCGCCGCGAGCGCCGCCTCGAGCCGGGCGGCCGCCGCGCCGAGGCTGGTGCCCGGGGTCGTGGTCTGCCGCGTCACGGTGTCCTTCTCGGTCATCCCCGGTTGCTCCAGCGGAAGGTCCGAAGCGAGACCAGGACGGCGACCAGCGCGAACCCGGCCAGCGCGAGGCAGGCGGTCCAGGCCTGGTCGGTGCCGCCGTGCCCGGTGAAGCCGGCCTGCACCCCGTCGTTGAGGTACCGCAGGGGCAGCGCCCGCGACACCCTCTCCAGGTAGTCGGGCATCGTCTGCAGCGGCAGGAACGACCCGGACAGGAACGCCATCGGCACCATCACGAAGTTCGAGATCGCCGCGACGGCCTCGGGGGTGTCGGCGTAGGTGCCGATCAGCACGCCCGCGGCGAGGAACGCCACGACGCCCGCCACCAGCACCGGGACGGCGACCGGCCAGGTGTCGGCCAGGCGCATCCCGAACGCCGGCAGCATCGCCACGCCGAGGAAGAGCGCGACCTGGGTGGCGGCCACGACCAGGGCGACCAGCAGCCTGGAGGTGACCACGGAGGCCGCCGACGTGGGGGTCAGCCGGACCAGCCGGAGCAGGTCGTCGCGCCGCCACTGCATCAGCGTGAACGCGGCGCCGAACAGCGCGGCGTTGGCGACCCCCCAGGAGAGCACCCCGGAGGCGATCGAGTCGATGTACGACCGGCCGTCGGGGAGCGTCTCGCCGCCGAAGATGGTGCCGAACAGCACCAGGAAGACCAGCGGGAAGGCGAAGGTGAAGAACAGCGACGCCTTGTCGCGGACGTAGGCCAGCGAGGTGGCCCGGGCCAGCGCGCCGACGGTCCCGGCCAGGCCCGGCCCGCTCCCGACCGGCCTGCTCCCGACCGTCCCGGCCCCGACCAGCCCCGGGTCCCGTGCCGTGCCGCGCCTCGTCGTCGTGGTCATCGGACCTCCTCCGTCCCGGCCGCGCCGGTGAGCTCGAGATAGACGTCCTCGAGGGTCGTCGAGCGGGTCCGGACGCCGTGCAGCCCGGACATCGCCGCCAGCCGCGCCAGCACGCCCGTCGAGTCGTGGGTCTCCAGCACCAGGTCGGCGCCCTCCACGTGCACCCGGGCGACCCCCGGCAGCGCGGCGGCGCGGTCGGCCTCGAGCCGGTCGCGCGGCACCAGCAGCCGGTCCACCGCCCCGGTCGCCTCGACCAGCCGCCGAGGCGAGTCCAGGGCGAGGACGCGTCCGTCGCTGACGACGGCCACCCGGTCGCACAGCGCCTCGGCCTCGTCGAGGTGGTGGGTCGTGTAGACGATCGTGCGCCCGGAGGAGTGCAGGTCGCGCAGCACCGACCAGAGCGCGCGGCGGGCCTGGGGGTCCAGGGCGGCGGTCGGCTCGTCGAGGAAGATCACCTCCGGGTCGTGCACCAGCGCCGCGGCGATCGCCAGCCGCTGCCGCTGACCGCCGGAGAGCCGCTCCGCGCGCACCTCGGCCAGGTCCGAGAGCCCCACCAGGCGCAGCGCCCGGTCCGCGGCCGACCGGCCCAGTCCGTACAGCGCCGCGACCGTGCGCAGGTGCTCCGCGGCGGTCAGCCTGACGAAGAAGGCCGCGGACTGGGTCTGCATCCCGATCCGGGGCAGCAGGCTCACGTCGCGGGGCAGGGGCGACCCGCCGAGCAGCGACACGGTCCCGGAGTCCGGCCGGCGCAGGCCGACGGCGATCTCGACCAGCGTGGTCTTGCCGGCGCCGTTGGGTCCGAGCAGGCCGAGGAACTCACCGCGCCGGACCTCGAGGGTCACGCCGTCGACGGCGGTCCGCGCGCCGTAGGCCTTGCGGATGTCGGTGAGCCGGATGGCGGGCACGTCCGCGGCCCCGTCGCCGCCGGCGCCGGTCCCGGCGTCCGGCTGCGCGGACCCGGAATCGGCGGGGACCCCCGCCGCGCGGGCCCGGGTCTTGTTGCCGTAGTAGCTGCCCAGCAGGGCCGCCGCGGGCAGCACGACGAACGCCGCGACCGCGACCACGACCGGCAGCAGCCAGCCGCCGGTGAGCTGCCGCCCGGCGACGACCAGGCCCGCGACCAGCGCCACCGCGGCCACCCCGACGCCCGCGGCATAGGCCGAGTAGGCGAGCCGGGCCGGCCACGGGTACGCGCGCACGGCCCGGGGGCGGGTCACCAGGGCGACGGCGAACAGCGCGCTGTGCCGGGCGTACTCCGACATGCCCAGGGACTGGCTGAGCATCTGGTAGCCGTCCAGTGGCGGCAGCGGCAGCAGGTTGACCACGACCAGCAGCACGCTGGAGAGGACGAACGCGGCGGCGCCGTCCGCCACCGGCGTCCCCGGCCACTGCCGCCACACGGCGTAGGCCGCGGCGAGCAGGGCCAGGTTGACCACGACGCCCGCCGCGGCGACGACGACCTGGGACCGGCGGCTCCGCAGGTAGCGGTAGTCGTCGACCCGGCAGTACAGCAGCACCAGCGGCAGCGTCCACCGGATGCCGATCTCCTGCACGGCCACCCGATGATGCCGGGCGGCGACACCGTGGGCGATCTCGTGCAGTGCGTTGGCCACCCACACCGACGCGCCGACGACGAGCATCACGCCCGGGTCCGCGAACGCCCGCCCGGCAGCGGTGAGCAGGGGGCCGGCGTCGCGGGCGAGCAGCACGGCGAGCGCGGCCAGCCCGGCCAGCATGGGGACGGCGACCCACGGCGAGAAGACCGGGCGGGCCACGGCGTGCAGGCGGTCCAGGAGCCCGGTGGGGCTGCGGGTGAGCGCCACGCTGCCGTGCAGCAGGCGGCGCCGCTCGCGGCGGTGGCGGCCACGCTTCGGTACCGGCACCTGGCTCGGCGGCTCCGGCCGTGGCGGCGCGCCGTCGAGCAGGTCGCGCTGGTGCAGGGCGCCGAGGATCTGCCCCCAGTTCGCCGGGCCGAGGCCGCGCTGGTACGTCGCGGCGTACGCCTCGCCGATCTCGCCCAGCGTCCGGGTGCCGTCCAGCCGGCTGATCACGAAGTGCTCCTTGGCGCCGACCTCGAAGGAGCGTCCGCCGGCCAGGTTCTTGACCAGGTGGAACAGCGCCGGGCCGCGGCGCTGGGCCGGCCCGAGGACCACCTCGGGACGCACCCGCGGGCGGGCCTGTAGCAGGTCGCCGGCCCCGGGGGCGGCATGCCGGCCCGCTCCGTCACCGGACCGGGGTGCCGGCGCGGCGGGGGACCCGGCGGCCGGGCGGTCGGCGGTGCGCAGGGCGGTCACGGCGTCCCCTCGGGCTCGGCGCGCAGCGAACGGCCCAGCAGGAAGGACAGGTACGCCTCGTCGCGGATCGTCACGTGCAGGCGGTTGTTGGTCATGTGCAGGTACGGCGACAGCAACCGCAGCAGCGCCTGGCGCGGGTCGGTGACCTGCTCGTCGCGGGTGCCGTCCCAGGACCGGAACACCAGCTCGCCCGCGGTGGCCAGCCCGACGGCGTGGTCGCGCAGTGCGTGGCCGTGCTCGGCCCAGGCGGCGAGGTACCCGGGCAGCCGGTCCGGCCGCCCGTTGACGACGGCGTCGTGGAGCAGCTCGATCCGGTCTCGCAGCGCGGGGGTGGTGTCGAACTCCTGGCCGTAGTCGGCGGGCCCGACCAGCTCGGTGCCGGAGAACGCGCGCTGCCAGAAGACGTGGTAGCCGTCGAGGTACTCGGCGAGCTCGTCGCGGTCGGGCACGAAGCACGAGGCCAGCACGGTCATCAGCTGGGCGGCGGTGCCCAGCACGACCGTGCGCAGGTGCAGGTTGAGGGTGCGGACCGCCTCGACGACCAGGTCGCTGGAGTGCTGGAAGTGCCACTCCGCGAGCGCGACCCCGGCCGGGCCGCCGTACTTGCCGTACTCCGGCTCGTAGGGCACCCACCGGTAGGTGTTGTTGGGCTGGAGCAGCATCGTGCCGTCGGCGTCGACGTGCTCGGACCGGTCGATGTCCTCGACCTCCATGTCGAACAGCGTGTCGTAGAGCTCGTCGAGGAAGGTCGCCTCGACGTGGTAGAGCGCGGGGCGGCGGCGCAGGAAGGCGTCCAGCGCGGCCTCCGTGCGCTGCCGGACCTCCTGGGCGTGCTCGGGGCGGGAGGGCCGCAGCCGCAGCCGCACGTGCGGGCCCTCCACCCAGTAGTTGATGAAGAAGTGCCCGGCGAGCAGGCCGTCCGCGTGCAGCTCGGCCACCAGCGGCCGGATGCACTCCACCAGCATCGGCTGGGGGTTGGCGGCGTAGTGCACGTGCACGGCCTGCCAGGCCCCGGCCCGGGTCATGTCGAGCGGGCCGGACCGGCTGCCGCCGGCGAGGCTGGTCTGGGTGCTGGTCGGCGCGGTCATGGGCGCGGGCTCCTCGTGGGGTCGGGCAGGGCGGAGGTGAAGGTCTCGAACGCGGCCTCGGCGACGTGCCGGCCATCGGCGGAGCCGACGTGCAGCTGGTCGGGGCCGGGCAGCATCTCGGTCAGCACGACCCGGTCGTCGTCGCGGGTGAGGAGTCCCTCGAGGCCGAGCAGGGCGTGTTGGCTGGCGAAGTCGACGTACTGCGGCTTGGCGCGGCCTGGGCCGGCCGCCGCGCCCTCGGCCTGCACGCGGGCGAAGACCCGTTCGGGGATGCCGTGCCGGCGCCGCCACGCCTGCCAGTCCAGGAACCGCTCGTGGGCGGTGGTCGCGCCCAGCGGCAGGGTGCCGGCCGTGGTGGTCCAGGTCCGCCGGCCGACCACGAGCTGGCCGATCCGCAGCCGGGGCCGGACGGCCACGCCGTCCCGGTCCTGCGGCTCGGGCACGCCGGCCCACGGGTCGAAGCCGAGCGTCGCCGACGGCGACATCAGCAGCAGCGTGCGCGGCACGGCGGGCAGGGCCTGCGGCACCAGGTAGCCCTGGTAGACCGGGACCACCTCGCGGCCCAGGCCGCGCGACCGCAGCACCAGCCGGTCGTCGTCGGGGTCGTGCTCCAAGAACAGGTCGGACAGCGGGATCCGCCGTTCCGCCGGGGCGTCGCTCACCTCGCCCGGCCCGACGATCTCGTGGTCGACCAGCGGCGCGTGCAGGTTCAGGTTGCTGGTCACGAACCCGCCGGTGACCTCCGCGAAGACCACGCCGTCGGGCTGGCGCCGGCGGGCCTCGTCGCGGAGCCGGTCGACCAGCGCAGCGCCGTCCGGCGCGTGGGTGTCCAGGCAGTGCGTGAACCGGCTGAACGGGAACGTCATGCCGCCGTACGCGCCGTTGTGCACCAGGAGCGGGCCCTCGGCGGTCTCGGCGCGCTGCACGAAGTGCGTGCTGCCGGCGAACCCGCCGTGCGCGCCGCCGCCCTCCAGCTCCTCGGCGACCTCGGCGGCCAGCCCGCCCCGCGGGCCGGCGTCCAGGACCAGCTCCTCGGCCTCCGGATGCGCCCGCGCCAGCGCGTCGAGGCCGGCGGCCCAGCGGGCGCGCGCGTCGTCGACCGCGCGGACCGCGGCCAGGCCCATCCAGTTCGGGTCCCGCACCAGCGCGCCGTCGGAGTCGGTGCGCGGCCGACGGGCGGTGAAGGACTGGTACTCCTCGTACAGGTCCTCGTGGAACTCGTGCACCAGCCGCAGGACGTCGTCGCAGCGACCGCCCGCGCCGTAGCGGGCCAGGAAGAACCCCTTCAGGGTGAGCCGGTGCGGCAGGGTGAGGTCGAAGGCCGGCAGCACCCGGTCCAGCGCGCGCAACGGCCCGGCCAGCAGGCCCTGCCACTGGGCGGCGTCCCAGGCGACCAGGCCCTCGCCGGCCCGGACGTCCTCGTAGAGCAGGGTGTGCGGGAGCGTCGCGTCGGGCGCCCCCAGCTCGGCGACGGCGGCCCGCAGCCCGGCGCGCAGCTCGGCGAGCAGCCGGCGGCGGGTGGCGGTGTCGGCGGCCGGGTACGCCGCGACACACCGGGCCGGGCCCTCCAGGGTGTCGGCGAGCCGGTCCGCCCAGGGCCGCTCCAGCCCACGCAGCGCGCCCCGGAAGGCCGCCAGCGGGTCGGTCCGGTGCACCCGCGTGGCGAGCGCAGGCACCTGGAGGATGCCCAGGTCGAGCAGGTCCGCGAGGTAGTGCTCGCACTCCTCCACGCCGGCGCCGAGCTCGGCGCCGAGCCGGGCGGCCAGCGTCCGGAACCGCACCTCGCCGCCGCCGCCCTCGCCTCCATGGGCGCTGCCGGGGCCGTCGGCGTCGGCGTCCAGAGCGGCCAGCAGCCGGTCCAGGACCCGGCTGCGGCGCAGGAAGAACAGCTGGTCGCGGGCGGCGTCGAAGGTGACGCTGGCGGTGTCGTCGCCGGCGTGGACCGAGCGACGCACGTAGCGCACCCGGTCCGAGCCCCAGCCCGAGTGGTCGCCCTCGCGGCGCCAGCCGGAGGTCACCGCGACCGGCAGGTCCGCCCGCCGCTCCGGGTCGGCGAGGACCAGCTCGGCCAGCCGGGCCAGGACCACCACGTTGAGCCGGACCGAGCCGGCCCAGCGTCCGCTGACCTCCGGCTCCCGCTCCCCGGTCCCGGCGGCCCCGGTCCCGACGCCGGTCCCGGCGACCCCGGTCCCGGCGACGGGGCCGAGCTCGCCGGGCACGACCCCGGTGAACGTGCTGAACGGGCTGGTCTTGCACGCGGTGCGGTACAGGTAGGCGAGCACGGACCGTTCGACCTTGCGGGTGCGCTTGTCGCGGCGGCCGGCGTCGCCGGCGGCGTAGGCGTCCAGCTGGCCGTCCAGCACGGGTGAGGCCAGCAGCACGCCGCGGCGCAGCCGGTCGTCGGCGGTGAGCCGGCGCAGGTGCGCCGAGGCCTCGTCGACCTCGTCGGCCAGCAGCACGGCGCCCAGCCCGCGGAGGGTCTCCAGGCGCACCCGGCGGTCCACCCAGTGCGCCACCCGGTCGCCCAGGGGCGCGTCGAGGGCCGCCGCGGCTTGGCGGGCGGAGTCCGGCTGGAGGTGGCACCGGTCGTTGAACACCGCTCGGCGCAGCCCGACCAGGGCGCGCCTGGCCGGGGGGTCGGTCACCTGGCCGATCGCGCCCGCGAGGGCGTCGCTGAGGTCGGCCACCTCTGCGCGCAGCCGGCCCTCCTCGGCGAGCACCAGCTCGGCCCAGGCCAGCGTGCGCGGGCAGCGCAACGGCTCGACGACGTGGGCGGGGAGTCCGGCCACCCGGAGCATGAAGTGCCGGCCGAGCGACCAGGCCCGCTGCGAGGTCGCCGGGAGCGCGGTGGGGGTCGGTGCGGTGGTCATGCCGGCTGGCTCCGTCCTCTGGTGGGGGTGGTGTGACGCATCGCGGTCACGCGATCTCGTAGCGGAAGTCCGCCTCGCCGGGACGCTCGCCGCCGAGCATCATCAAGAGCAGCGGGACCTCGCCGGACCCGGCCAGGCCGAGGTGCTCCACGTAGGAGACGCCGTCGAAGCCCAGGGCCACCCCGCAGCCGGTGCCGGTGGCCGCCGCGGCGACGTACCCGGCCTGGGCCACCGCTCCGATGGAGGCGTTGACCAGGCGGTAGCCGCGGTCGCCCACGGCGTCGAGGACCGCCGCCGTCCGCACCGCCGGCACCACCACGGCGCCGGCCTGCTCGAGGTTGTAGTTGGCCAGGAAGTAGCTGTCCTGGAGGAACCGGCCCGGGTCGCCGGGCACCACCAGGTGCAACCCGCGGGACTCCGGCTCGTAGGCGTAGGTGCCGGGCTCGACCTGGTCGACGTGGCAGGCGAAGACGTAGAGCCGCACCAGCCGGGCGTCCGTGCTGCCCAGGACGTCGCGGGCGGCGTGGTCGGCCGCCTCCAGGACCGTTCCCAAGGCGGTGCGGCCGAGCGGCTCCCGCGCGTCGAAGCGCCCGAAGCTGCTGCGCCGCCGGCGCAGCGCCGAGCGCAGCGGCACGTCGAGCAGCGCCGGGTCGCCGGCCATGGGTACGCCCTCGGCGTCCGGGCGCGGCAGCGCGGTCAGGGCGGCCCGCGACAGCGCGTCGGGCGCCGGCGTCCCGGGGGAGTCCTGCCGCGTCGCGGCCTGCATCGCGTCGACGTCGGCGAAGCGCAGCACGGTCCGCGACCGCTCGTCGGGGCACCGGGTCACCCGCACGGCCTCCGCGCCGGGGCTGGACGGGGCTCGTCGCGCCGTGGCGGCCTCGTCGTCGTGCCAGCGGAGCGGGACGACCGCGAAGACCCCTTCGCCGTCGTCGAGGCCGAGCAGCCGGGCCAACGAGCCCTCGTCGAACCACCAGTGCGGCTCCGCGGCCAGCCCGGCCGCCCGGGCCCAGGTGCGCAGCCCGTGCGTCGCGGCGCCGACGTCCATGCTCACGGCGTGGAAGCAGAAGCTGTTGTACTTGAAGGCGTTCTGCCAGTACTTCACGCCGAGGACCAGGAAGTGGTCCGCGTGCGCCCCCTCCGTCGCGGTGGTGCCCAGCGCCGCGCGGACCCGGGCGGTGACGTCCCCGGTGAGCAGCCGCTGGAGGGCGTGCTGCGCGGGGGAGTAGTGGTAGGCGCCCGGCAGGAGCGGGCCGGTGCCGGCCGTCACGAAGGTCACCGTGACCGGGTAGAGGCCGCCCCCCGACGCCGTGCCGCGGTGCCAGTTCGCGTGGGTGTAGGAGGGCAGCGCGGCGAGGTCGGTGTTGGCCTGGATGCCCAGCCGGCGGCCCAGCAGCCCGTAGGTGTCGCGGAGCATCCCGCCGAGCTGCGCGAGGCCGAAGCGACCCTCGCCGTCCGCGCCGAGGAGCCCGGCCCGGGCGGTGCCGGAGGCCCCGGCGGCGCCCGGGTCGGCGTCGGGCAGGGGGTAGGACTCCACGCCGGGGAAGTGCTTCCACTTGCGGGGCCGGTCGGTCCAGTCGGGCTCGAACCCGACCGGCTCCATCGGCACCCGGCCGCGGTGCAGGATCGCGGTCGCGTAGCGGTGGGCCTCGCCCATCGTCGGTTCCTCTCGGATCGGGCCGGCCGGCCGGCCGGTCGGTCTGGCGTGCGGTGCCCGGGTCGCGGGCCCGGTCTCGGTGCTGGTCACGGTGCTGGTCACGGTGCTGGTCACGGGGCTGGTCACGGGGCTGGTCAGGGGAACGGGTGCGGCACCCGGTGCAGGTCCTCGTCGCGCAGGTCGCGGTCGGCGAGTCCGGCCGCCCGCAGCGCGGTGCGCAGCCGCGGCAGGTGCAGGGCCCGCTGGCGCTCCCAGCCGAAGTCGATCGGCAGCAGGCCGGGCACCAGGACGTTGACGGTGGCCAGCCCGAGGGCGCGCTGCTCGGGCAGGGTCTGGTCGACGACCACGACGTCGAAGCCGGCGGCGGTGACCACGCCGACGGACCAGCGCAGGTCCTCGGCGAGGTCGCCGGACAGCGGCGGGGCTGGCCGGTCGGCGGCGTAGACCGCCGACAGCGGCAGTGCCGGCGGCCGCGGCGCGCCGGGTCTGCCGACCAGGTGCTCCGCGTGCCGTGCCATCTCCGGGATGCCGTAGCTGAGCGGGTGGTCGTGCAGCTCGGCGACCAGGTCGAAGTCGTCGGCCATGGCCCGGAGCCGGGCCTCGTCGCGCTGCGCGCGCGAGCGGAGGTGCACCGAGTCGGTGGCGATCTCGTCGAGGGCGGACGCGATGGCGGCCTCGGGGTCCAGCCCGGCTCCGGCGCCGACGCACAGGGCGCCCAGTCCGCCGCCCGTGCGCACGGCGACCGCGGTGACGACCGGGATCGGGAAGCCGATCCGGGTGTCGAAGAACCGCGCCTGGTAGCCGAGCATCGCCAGGCGGTCGACCATCCGGCGGGTCGAGGCGCGGCTGCTGGTCGTCACGTCGATCTCGGGAAGGGAGACCCCGCCGTACCAGGCGAGCAGGAACGCGTCGCGCTCCACCGCCTCCATCAGGCCGTGGTAGGCCGCCTCCTCCAGGCAGCCGCCGGTGGCGCAGCCGCTGGAGCTGGACTGGACGAAGCGGTCGCGCCGCGTGCGGGCCTGGTAGTAGGCCAGCACCTCGGGCACCAGCACCGGGCGGTGGTCGCGCAGCGAGTGCCCTTGCACCCACCCGACCGGTCGGTCGGGCCGGAACGGCAGCACCTCGGGGTGGCGGCGGTAGAACTCGTCGGTGTACAGGCCGCAGTCACGGGGGTCCAGTACGGCGACGCCGCGCGCGGCCAGCTCGTCCAGGGACGCGGTGCGGCCGCCCGCGCCTCCCCGGGGACGGATCCCGGCGTAGCGCTCGAGGCCCTCCAGCAGGCCGATGCGGAGGCTCTCGGCGTACCCGTCGGCGTGGCCGCCCCACAGCGTCTCGCGCAGGTAGCTGCCCGAGCGCGTGCTGAACCCGCCGGAGACCGGCGCCGTCGAGGTCGACGTCAGGTCGGTGACGACCGACGGTCCGAGCGCCCCGCACACCGGGTTGACCAGCGCCTCCGGGTCCAGGCCGAGGTCGCCGAGACGGCGCACCCGGAAGGTGGTCGGGTCCGGCTTGGGTGCCGGCCGCAGGACCAGGCGAGGGTCTCGCGCTGCCGGTCTCGGGCGGGCCGGACCGCAGCCCGGGCACTCCGGGTCGGCCAGCAGCCGGTAGCGGCGGACGGTGAGCCGGTCCAGGTCGAGGAGCAGCACCGGGGCGGACGGCAGGCCGGCGCCCGGAGCCCCCCCTTCTGCCACCGCGTCGGCCACCGCGTCGGCCACCGCGTCGGCCATCGGGACGACCAGGGCGGCGACCAGGGCTGCGACGTGGTCGACGGCGAACCCGGTGTGGCCCGGTCCCGGGGTGCCCTGGGCGGGGCCGGACCCGAGCTCGAGGGCGTCGCGCAGGGCGTCGAACCGGACGCTCTGCCACCGGCGGGCCAGACATCGCGCGCACGGCGCCGGCCGGCCCGGCCGGGTGACCGGCCCGACGACGACCTGGTGGCCGAACAGGTGCACCGGCACGGTGGCCCCTCGGTGGTCGAGGGGCGAGCCGCCGGGCGAGCGTCTCGACCTGACCGGCACCCGCGCGCCGCCCGCCGAGCCGCCGCCGCGTTCGTCGCGGACGCCCAGCGCCTCCACCCGCACGCGCGGCCCCGCCGCCGCGTCGAGAGCATCGGCCAGCCGGCGCTCGAGCGCCTGCGCCGCGAGGTCCCACGCGGTGAGCCCGGCTCGGCCCGCCTGCGCGGGTCCGGGAACGTCCGGCGCCGGTGCGGGCGCCGACTCCAGGTCAGTCGGCATCGTGGTCCCTCGGGTCCAGGAGCACGTGCGCGGCGTACAGCTCGCCGGCGGCCAGGTCCGCCAACGGCAGGTCGGCGACCAGCGCGGTCGAGCCCTCTGCGGCGAGCCGGTCCAGGGCCGCGGTCAGCGTGGTGGAGAGAGCGGGCCGCGGGTCGGCCTCTCCCCCGGCGACCAGGCACCTGGCGTCCAGGTCGGCGACCAGCGGGTCGCCGGTGTCCACCGGCCGGCCGGTCTCCGCGGCCAGCTGCACGACGCCCAGCAGGTCGCGCAGCGCGACCACCGCGGCGGACCGCCAGGACGTGTCGGCGGCCAGTGCCCAGCGGCTGGTGCCGTCGACGGGGTCGACCGCGCGGGCCAGGAGGACCGGGACCGGCGCCCGGTCGGGGTCACCGAGCTCCACGAGCTCGGCGGTGACGCCGAGGCCGGCCGCCGTGCGGGCCAGGAAGGTGAGGGCGGGGTCGTCGGCGACCCGGTCCAGCCGCACCTGCCGGACCTGGGCGCGGCCTCGCAGGGCCGCGTCGAGGGCCCGGAACCCCAGCGCCGAGAGCAGCGCGGCGCCTCGGGCCTGCGCCGGGTCGTCGCCGACACCGAGCCCCACGGAGGTGGGCAGCGCGGCGCGCTGCCGGGCGTACACGGCGGCCGCGGCGCGGGTCGCGGCGAGCCGGGCGCCGAGCACGTGGTGCAGGTCGACCGCGGCGACGCGGCGCCGCCGGCCGGCGCCCAGGGCCACCTCGACCGTGCTCACCCGCAACGGGACCTGGGTCAGCTCGTCGTCGTCGAACCGCAGGAAGACCCCGGCCCGGGGCTGGACCAGGACCTGCCGGCGGTCCAGCCGGGCCAGGTCGGCCTCGACCTCGGGGCGACCCGGTTCGGGCACCGGGACGCCGGGCTCGTGGCGACCGGGCGGCAGGGTCAGCTCGGCCACGCGGGCCGGCACCGCGGGCTCGGGCTGCGGTGCGGCGGGGCCGAGGTGCCCGCACTCCGGGTGGGGGAGCAGCGGCTCCCGGGTCACGTCGAGGGAGTCCAGGTCCTGCACCAGTACCGCGTCGGCGGTCTCGGCCGGCAGGGCGCCCGTGGCGAGCCGGAACACCTCGTAGCCGAGCAGGTTGCCGACCATGGCCGCCAGGGGGGCGCTGGGGGCCCGGCTCGCGGCGCCGTCCACCACCAGCGACCGCCACAGCCGCGCGGCGGCGGCGGGGTCGGCGTTGTCGCCGAGCCGGAGCAGGGCGCACCGCCAGCAGGTCCGGGCGCCCGGCCGGGTCAGCGGACCGACGACGACGTGGTCGCCGAGCAGCCAGGCGGGGAGCAGTGTGGCGTCCGCGGGAACTCCGGCGTCGGTGAGCGCGACCAGCTGGCGGCCGGGCGCGCCTGGGGTCACCACCACGACGTCGTACGCCGCCAGGTCGGCCCAGCCGAGCAGCGGGTCGCCACCCTCGAGGGCGCGGACGCGGACCGGGCAGGAGTCGTCGCCGGCGAGGCGCGCCTCCTGCGCGACCGTGCCCTCCGGGTCGGCCGCCGCGTCCAGCCCGACCTCGGCGGCGCCGTTGCGGACCAGGCTGAGGGCGCACCAGCGGGCGACCTCGTCGGAGCCGAGCACGGCGACGCGGGTCTGCCGGAACTGCGCGAACCGGTCCTCGGCGCCGTCGACATGATGGTCGACGTAGCCGATCTGGGCGGCGTAGCGGCGGCGTACGTCGTCGCCGAGCCGGTCCGGGCCGGAGGGATCGGCGGGGGTGGCGTCGCGGGCGAAGCCGCGCCGCAGCAGGCTCCTGGCCAGGTCGACGACCATCCGGCCCTGCGTCTCGCCGAGTCCGGCGCACAGGTCCGCGACCAGGTACTCGCCGTTGAGGTAGGGCACCACGAGGCTGGCGAACTTGTAGGCGTGGGCCGACTGCAGGCGGAACCCGGTCGAGGCGTCGTGGAACAGCACGCCGTCGGGCACCTGGGTGTAGAGCACGTCGCGGCGCAGCCGCGGCCGGGTGGCCAGCACCGCGGCGGCGTCGGCGTAGCTGCCGCCGGGGTCCTCCCGCACCAGCGTCGCGCCGGTCCGGTCAGCCTGCTCGGTACTCATCGGGTGTCTCCTCGGGTCGGGGACGCAGCCGGGTGACGGCCGCAGGGTCCGTGCTGGGGTCCGTGCTGGGGTCCGTGCTGGGGTCCGTGGTGGGGTCCGGGTCGGGGGTGGTGGCCGGGTCCGTGCCGGCGCCTGCGCCGAGCCGGACGGCGGCGTAGTCGTGCAGCAGCGCGTGCATGTGGAACCGCCCGGCGCGGTCCTGCTCCAAGAAGCCCGCGTCGGCCAGCCGCTCGAGGGTCTCCGCGGCGGCGTCCGGCGGCATCCCGAGCGGGCCGGCGAGAGTCTCCGGGGCCAGGCCGGAAGCGCACCCGCCCACCGCGCCGAGCCGTACGAAGGCCTCCGCGAGCTCGCCGGGCAGCCGGTCCAACGCGGTGGCCAGCACCGTCGACACCGACAGCCGGTGGTCCAGGCCGAGAGAGAGGCGAGGCACCGGGTCGGCGGCGAGCCAGTCCACGTAGTCCGAGACCCGCAGCAGGGGCCGGGTGAGCAGCCGGGTGGCCGCCAGGCGCAGGGCGAGCGGGAACTGTCGGCACACCGCCGCCAGCCGCGCCACCGCCTCCGGCTCGCGTTCCACCCGGTCGGCGCCGAGGACGCCGGTCAGGAGCGCCGCGGACTCCTCCGGGGCGAACGGACCCGGCCGGCAGACCAGGTCGAGGTGGCGGTGCGCCGCGAGCCCGGCCAGGCTCTGCCGGCTGGTCAGCAGGGCGACCGCGGGGCGGCTCCGGTCCAGCACGGCCAGGGCCGTCTCCTCCTCGACGACGTCGTCGAGCACCAGCACGCTGCCCACCGGGTCCGTCGCCGGCCAGTCCGCGTCGCGGAGCTCGCCCACCAGGTCCTCGACCCGCCGTGGGGAGCCGTCCGGCGCCGTCATCCGCACCGCCGCGCGGGCCCCCTCGCCGGGCACCGCCGAGGCGACGTGCAGGGCCAGCGCGGACTTGCCGATGCCGGGCGCGCCGCAGACCAGCACCGTGACCGGGCCCGGGGCGGCCTCGTGGACGCGCCGCAGGATCCGCTCGCCGAGCTCCCCGCGGCCGGTGAACGAGGGGACCGTCGCCAGTGGCGAGGGCAGCACCGGCCGCGCCGTCGCGGGCGGCGCGGTCCGCGCGACGGCGTCCCGCTCGGAGATCGTGACGGGCTCGGCGGCGAGGGGGCCGAGCGGGTCGCCGCGCAGGATGGCCAGCTCGAGCCGCTGCAGGGCGGGACCAGGGTCCACGCCGAGCTCGTCGGCCAGGTGACCCTTGACGCCGCGGTACTCCGCGAGCGCCTCGGCCTGGCGCCCGGACCGGTAGAGCGCCTCGATGAGCTGCTCCCAGAACCGCTCGCGCTCCGGGTAGGCCCGGGTCAGCGCCCACAGCTCGGCGAGGACCTCACGACAGTGGCCGGCCGCGAGCTCGATGTCCACCGCCTGCTCGGTGACGCTCAGCCGCTCCTCGGTGAGCAGGGGCACCTCGTCGCGGTGCACCGCGTCGGAGGCGACGTTGGCCAGCAGCGGGCCCTGCCACTCAGCGAGGGCGCGACGCAGCAGCCGCAGCCGGGTCTCCGGCGCGGCCTCGCGCCGCGCGGCCCGGGTGAGGTCCCGGAACCGGATCAGGTCCAGGGTGCCGGCGTCGGCGCCGATGCGGTAGCCGCCCGACACCGCGCCGATGGTGTCGGCGGGCAGGCCATGGTCGGCCAGCACCCGGCGCAGCCGGCGGACGCAGGTGTGCAGCGCCGTGTTCGCGGCGGCCGGTCGTACCTCGCCCCACACCACCTGCTTCAGCCGGTCGGTGGAGACCAGCAGGTTGGGGTGCAGCAGCAGGGCCGCGAGCAGCGACGTCGGCTTCCCCGCCGGCAGGATCACCGCCTCGTCGCCGTGGGTGACGCTGAGCGGTCCGAGCAGCCGGAACCCGGTCCGGTCGGTCCCGCCGAGCCCGGGCCCGCCGCCCGGCGCGTGCGGGCTCGGCACCACTGCGGTCAGCGGTGCCAGCGTTGCCTGCCGCATGCTCCCCCCGGATCGTTCGACGAGCCCCGAGCCCTGCGCCGTGGTGGGTTCCTTCGAGAGAACGCCAGCGCTTCCCCGCGGCCGGGCCTGCACTGCGAGGAGTCGTCGCGCCGCCCGCAGATACACCCGCGTGCTGGTGGCGGGTGCGACGAGCCCGGCCTCGCCGCCGGCCCGTTCCCCGCCGTTGACCTCGCCCGCGTCGCACGGCAACGATGGTCCGACGGCGCCCCGCGGAGGTCGTCGACGCCCGCGTCGGAGGAGAACCGATGAGCCCTGTCGAACGGCCCCCCCTGATCGTCCGCCTGACGCTGCGGCTCGAGGAGGCCACGGCACTCGACCGGCCCGTGCAGGCCCTGGAGCCGTCGATCCGGGACGCCTTCGGCTCCGGGACGCGTGGCTCGGTGCTGCGGGGCGAGTGGCTGGGCCACGCGGTCCACCCGCTGCTCACCGACGTCGTCCTCGGCACCTGGACCTCCGCCACCGTGCTCGACCTGTTCGGGGGACGCGGCTCGTCGGCGGCCGCGCAGCGGCTGGTCGGCACCGGTCTCCTCGCCGTCGGCCCCACCGCCTGGACCGGATGGGCCGAATGGTCGTCGGCGGGGCCGCGGGAGAAGCGCGTGGGCCTGGTCCACGCGGTCACCAACGCCGCCGCGATCGGCGCCTACACGGCCTCGTGGGTGGCCCGCAGGCGCGGCCGGCACGGCACGGGCGCGCGGCTCGCCCTCGCCGGAGCGGCCGCCTCGGCGGTCGCCGGCTACCTGGGCGGGCACCTCACGGAGGGACGCCAGGTGGCCAGCCGGCATCCCGCCTACTCCGGCCCCGCGTCACGGCTCTCCGGCTACGGTGAGGGGTCAGCGCAGCCGTAGGGAAGGGACCAGACGATGACCGGCACGGCCTCCGCGGCCAGCGAGCAGATCGAGCTGACCGAGGCGGTCGCCGCGCACAACTACCGGCCCCTGCCGGTGGTGGTGGCCGAGGCCGAGGGGTCCTGGGTGACCGACGTCGACGGCCGGAGGTACCTGGACTGCCTGTCGGCGTACTCGGCACTGAACTTCGGCCACCGGCACCCGGTGCTCGTCCAGGCGGCGCGCGACCAGCTGGACCGGCTCACCTTGACCAGCCGGGCGTTCTACAATGACCAGCTGGGACCGTTCTGCCGCGACCTCGCCGCGTTGGCGCAGATGGACGAGGTGCTGCCGATGAACACCGGTGCGGAGGCGGTGGAGACCGCGGTCAAGGTGGCCCGGCGCTGGGGCTACGACGTCAAGGGCGTTCCCGACGACTCCGCGGAGATCGTCGTCGTGACGGGCAACTTCCACGGCCGCACCACGACCATCATCGGCTTCTCCGACGACCCCGTGGCCCGGCGCGGCTTCGGCCCGTTCACCCCGGGCTTCGTCACGGTGCCGTACGGCGACGCGGCGGCCCTCGCGGCGGCGGTCCGCCCCCAGACCGTCGCCGTCCTGCTGGAGCCCGTCCAGGGCGAGGCCGGCGTCGTCGTGCCGCCTCCGGGCTACCTGGCCCAGGTGCGCGAGATCTGCACCGAGTCGCACGTGCTGTTCCTGGCCGACGAGATCCAGTCCGGCCTGGGCCGCTGCGGCACGACGTTCGCCTGCGAGCTCGAGGACGTGCGCCCCGACGTCTACGTCCTGGGGAAGGCGCTGGGTGGGGGCATCCTGCCGGTCTCGGCGGTGGTGTCGCGGTACGACGTCCTCGACGTGATCACGCCCGGAAGCCACGGCTCGACGTTCGGCGGCAACCCGCTGGCCGCAGCTGTGGGCCGGGCGGTGGTGGGGCTGCTGGAGACCGGGGAGTACCAGGAGCGGTCCCGGACCCTGGGCGAGCACCTGCGCGAGCTGCTGCAGCCGCTGGTGGGGCGAGGGGTGACCGCGGTGCGCACCCGTGGGCTGTGGGCCGGAGTGGACATCGACCCGACCTTGATGTCGGGGCGCCGGGCGGCCGAGCGCCTGGCCGAGCGAGGCGTGCTGGCGAAGGAGACCCACGACACGACGCTGCGGTTCGCGCCGCCCCTCGTGGTCGAGCGCGGTGAGCTGGACTGGATGGTCGAGCAGCTCACCGACGTCCTCGCCTGAACCCTCCGCCTCGCATGGCGGGCAGGAGCAGGGGATCAGCCGTGGCCGCCTTCCTTGTGGCCGTCGTCGACCCAGGAGCCGTGGTGGGAGTGGTACTCGTGGCCGCCGTGGTGTCCGGCGGGACGGACGCAGGTGAGCGGTCCGTTGGCCAGGGTTGCTGTGCACATCTCAGATCCCCTCCTTCCTGCCTTCGATGAGGTCCGTGGCCGGCACGGTGATACAGATACCCACCGGTGCTACCCGGTCAACCATCGGTCGCGTGGGTGGCGCGAGCCGGACTAGATGGGCCGAGCCGGTGGTGGGCGCCGAGCCGGCGCGTCCTCCCGCGTGGTGGGCGCCGAGCCGGCGTGTCTTCCGGCGTGGTGGGCACCGAGCCGGCGTGAGCTGCGCCGGTTCGGGGGTCGAGGGGGCGGAGGATGGGCCGGCTCGCCGGGAGACTCGGTCGCACATGCGGACCAGGGGCGGACGCGCGTTGCCACACTGGGCCCCGTGACCAGAGCGCCGTACGCCGTCCGCGAGGTGGCCGCGGTGGTGCTCGTGCAGGCCGTCGTCCTGCTGGCGATGGCGCCCTTCTACGGACCGCACCGCGACGAGCTCTACTTCGCCTCGGCGGGGCGACGCCTCGCCTGGGGCTACCCCGACCAGCCGTCGCTGACGCCCCTGCTGGCCCGGCTCGCCGACCTCGTCGCGCCACAGAGCCTGGTCGCGCTGCGCGTGCCCAGCATCCTGGCGGTGACCGGCACGGTCTGCCTCGCCGCGCACCTCGCCCGGCTGCTCGGCGGCGCACGGGGTGCCCAGGTGCTCACCGCTGCGACGGTCGCGGCCTCGGCGGTGACGACGGCCGTGGGGCACCTGTTGTCCACGACCACGTTCGACGTGCTGGCCTGGACCGCGATCCTGGTGCTGGTCGCCCAGGCTCTGGTCGACCGACGGCCGAGACTGTGGCTGCTGGCCGGCCTGGTCGCCGGGGTCGGCCTCAACAACAAGCACTCCGTCGTGTTCTGCCTGTTCGGGGTGCTGGTCGGGGTGGCGGTGGTGCGGGAGACCCGGCCGGTGCTGCGCACGCGGTGGCCGTGGCTGGGCGGCCTGGTCGCCCTCGCGCTGTGGGTGCCCAACCTGGTCTGGCAGGCCTGGCACTCCTGGCCGGTGGTCGAGCTCTCGGCGGACATCGCCGAGGAGTACGGCGGGGTCGCGGGCCGGGTAGGGCTGGTCGTCGAGGCGCTGCTCATGTTCAGCCCGCTCATCGCCGTGGTCTGGCTCGCCGGGCTCGTGCAGCTGCTGCGACGGCCGCAGTGGGCGCGCGCCCGCCCGGTCGGCGTCGCCTTCCTGGCCGTCACCGCCGTCTTCCTGCTCACCGGTGGCAAGGGCTACTACCTGGCCGGCGCGATCGTGCCGCTGGTCGCGGCCGGGTGCGTGGCCCTGGTGGAGCGCTGGCCGGGCCGGCGGGCGGCGGTCGCCGGGTTGCTGCTGGCCCTGTCGGCCGTGGTCGCCTGGCCGGCCCTGGTGCCCGTCCTGCCGGTGCGCGCCTATGTCGCCTCGCCGTACTCGGCTGCCGATGGCGACCAGCCGGAGACGATCGGCTGGCCGGAGTACGCCGACACGGTTCGCGCCGTGGTCGGGTCTCTGCCTCCCGAGCGGCGGCGGACGGCGGTCCTGTTCACCGGCAACTACGGTGAGGCCGGCGCAGGGGAGTGGTACGACGTCGGCGTGCCGGCGTACAGCGGGCACAACGGCTGGCAGGACTGGGGGCCACCCCCGCCCGGCGCCGCCCCCGTCGTGGTGGTCGGGCTGGACCGGCCGCAGGACGCCTTCACCGGCTGCGTGCGGATGGCGACGGTCGACAACCGCGCCGGCGTCGACAACGAGGAGCGCGGCGGCCCGGTCTGGCTCTGCGACGGACCCACGGGCTCCTGGGTCGAGCAGTGGCCGCGGCTGGCCCACTACGACGCCTGAGCCGGACCGGCGAGGACCTGGCTCAGGCGGTGCCGGCCGAGGGGACGACCAGGGCCAGGGACGTGCCGAAGGCGCACTCGGCCATCACCCGGAACCCCTCGTGGTCGTGCACGTGCTCGGGCGCGCGCATCGAGAGCATGACGTTGATCAGCATGCCCTCGGCGACGAATCCACGGACCTGGTCGTCGGTGCACCCGGTGCGCAGGATGGTCGCGAAGATCTCCGCCATCCGCTCTCGGGCCTCGGCTCCGATGCGCGGCTCCGCGGCCGCGGCGAACCCGTGCATCATCACCTCGAGGACCTCGCGGTGCTCGACCACCAGCTGGGTGTAGGCCAGGCCGAGGCGCTCCCAGTCCGCGTCGTCGTCGGGGTCGAAGCGACCCTCGGCGAGCACCTCCTCGAACCCGGTCAGGACCTGCCGGGTGCAGCGGCCGAAGACCTCCAGGAACAGGTCCAGCTTGCTGCCGAAGATCCGCACCACGTACGGCTGGGAGACGCCGGCCTCGCGGGCGATCGCGTCGGTGCTGGTGCCGGCGTAGCCGGTGCGCGCGAAGGCTCGGGTCGCGGCCACGAGGACCTCCTCGCGCCTCTCCTCGGCACTCATCCGGCTGGCCATGGTTGACAGGTTATCACCTGATTACTAGTCTGCGCTAAGTAATCATTCGATGCCTTCTTAGGAGGGACCATGGCCGTCACCACCTCCGTGCCGGAGACCGTCGCGCTGGCACCGCCCCGGCACCGCCGGCGGGGCCGCCACGCGCTGGCGCTCGCCGTCGCCGGAGCCTCCCTGCCCATGTTCATGGCCACGCTGGACAACCTGGTGATGACCAGCGCGCTGCCGGTCGTCCGGGCGGACCTGGGCGCGACCGTGGGCCAGCTGTCCTGGTTCGTCAACGCCTACACGCTCGCGTTCGCGACCTTCATGCTGCCGGCCGCCACGCTCGGCGACCGGCTCGGGCGCCGGCGGGTGATGGTCGCGGGCGTCGCGGTGTTCACCCTCGCCTCGGTGGCCGCCGCGCTGAGCACCACCTCGGGCGCGCTGGTGGCGGCCCGGGCGGTGCAAGGCGTCGGCGCCGCGGCGATCATGCCGCTCTCGCTCACGCTGCTCGCCGCGTCCGTGCCCACCTCGATGCGGGCCGCCGCGATCGGCATCTGGGGCGGCGTCTCGGGCCTCGGCGTGGCGCTCGGCCCGGTCGTGGGGGGCGCGGTCGTGGAAGGGCTCAGCTGGCAGGCCATCTTCTGGCTCAACGTGCCGGTCGCGCTGGTCGCCGTACCCCTGCTGGTGATGGCCGTGCCGGAGTCGCGAGGCGCCTGGCAGCGGCTCGACCTGCCGGGCACCGCCCTGCTCGGCGGGGCCGTGTTCCTCGGCATCTGGGGCATCGTGCACGGCAACGACGACGGCTGGACCTCCACCGGCGTCCTGGCCGCGCTCGGCACTGCCGCGCTCCTGCTGCCCGCCTACGTCTGGTGGGCCCGCGGGCGCTCGTACGCCGTCCTTCCGCTGCGGCTCTACGCGTCACGGAGCTTCTCCGCGGCCAACGTCGTGGCGCTGACGTTCACGATCGGGATGTTCGGCGCGGTGTTCCTGCTGGCGCAGTACCTCCAGGTCGTCGAGGGCTACTCGCCGTTCCAGGCCGGGCTGCGCACGCTGCCCTGGACCGCCGCGCCGATGGTCGTGGCGCCCCTGGCCGGGCTGCTCGCCCCTCGCACCGGGCTGCGTCCGCTGCTGGTGACCGGGCTCTCGCTGCAGACCGCCGCGCTGGTGTGGTTCGCGGTGGTCACCGAGGCCGGTGAGCCGTACTCGGCGTTCGTCGTCCCGCTGGTGATGGCCGGCGTGGGCATGGGGCTGACATTCGCGCCGATGGCGACCGCGGTGCTCGACGGCCTGCCCGACTCCGACTTCGCCATGGCCAGCTCGGCGAACTCGACGGTCCGGGAGTTCGGCGTGGCGCTCGGGGTCGCCGTGCTGGTCGCGGTGTTCCTCGGCAACGGCGGCGAGATCAGCCCGACGGGGTACGCCGGCGCGGTCGGCCCCGCCCTGCTCACCGGCGCGGCCGCGGTAGCCCTCGCGCTGGTCGCGGCGCTGTTCGTGCCCTCGAAGAGCCGAGCTCAGAGCAGCCAGTCGACCGGCTCAGCCGGTCGGTAGCAGCAGCGCGTGCCGATGGTGAGCGAGCCGGCCAGGTGGGCTCCCAGCTCGGGGTCCGCCTCGGCGATGCGGGACAAGGTGTCGTGCAGCCGGGCGGACACGGCCTTGCGGGCCCGCTCCACCTCGTCGCCCAGCCGCCGGTCGCGACCGCCCAGCCCGGTCGCGGCCGAGAGCTCCCGGGTCAGCGCCGTCAGCTCCTCGGCGGCCGCCCAGGAGGCGGTCTCGTCCCCGGCCGCATCGGCGCCGTCCAGGACGTCCCGCAGCTGCGACACCCGGGCCCGGTAGCTGCGACGGGCCGCGCCGTCCAGCACCGGGTCGGCACCTGCCGCCTCTCCCGGGCGGCCGAGCAGGGTGAGCACGTGCACCTCCCGGCCGGGAGCTGCGAGCAGCGTGGTCAGGTCGACCAGGCCCTTGGCGTGGGGCAGGTGGGTCTCCCGCCCGCGGAACTGCAGCCGCCGGACCCGGGTGAGGCCGGCCGCCCTGGCGACGTCGGCGATCCTCGCGGCGCCGGCGAAGGTCCCAAGCGGTTCCGCCGAGTCCGGACCCGCCTGCGAGAGGGCGTTGGGAGTGCAGACCAGGGCGGAGACGGCGTAGTACATCCGGCCGACCGGGTGCAGGTTGGCGGCGAGCTCGTCCGCGGCGTCGAAGTCGCACACCAGCACGGCGCCGCCGGGTGCCAGTGCGGCACGAGCCGCCCGCAACGCCCCGAGAGGGTCGCCCAGGTCGTGCAGCGCGTCGAAGTAGGTCACCAGCGCGTACCCGGCGTCGGGCAGGTCCAGTGCGGAGGCCACCTCGAAGCGCACCCTTCCGGCGAGCCCGGCCTCAGTCGCCCGGCGCCGGGCCTCCGCCACGGACGCGGCGTGGTAGTCGATGCCGGTCAGCCGCGCGGCCGGGACCCAGCGGCCAGGGACGCGGTGGGGTGCCCGTATCCGCAGCCGACGTCGAGGACGGCGCCGCCGGCATGGAGCCGGGCCCGCACACCCGGCATCGCCTCGACGGCGGCGACTACCAGCTCGGCCGGGAGCTGGGTGCGGCTGAGCAGGTCCGTCCCGTGCCAATAGCGAGCATCGCGTTGGTGCCAGCCGTAGCGTCCGTGCGTCGCGAATGCCTGCGCGAAGTCGTCGAACCCCTCCGCCATCGACCGGAACAGCTCCACGCAGGCGCTGACCATCGCGCCGCCAGGTCCGTGGACGACCGCCGCGGCCACCGGGCCGGTGAGCTCGTACCGTTCGCCGTCGAGGTGAACACGCACATAGCCGGCGCCGGCCTGCGACCGCAGCCACTCCCGCGCCAGAGCAGGGTGGACGCCGCAGCGGGTCGCCACCTCGACGGCGGTGAGCGGTCCGGCGTCGGCCATCGCCGCCCATATCCCCGCTCGCCGGCCAAGCTCGGTCAACAAGACCCCGAGCGACCCGCCCAGGTCGGACACCAGCAGTCCGAGGGCGGCCTCGACGGTGGCGGGGGTCGATGGCTGGGTCTCGACGGTGGTCATGGTTCCTCCTGATGGATGGTTGGCTGAGCCCGTCTCGGCACTCCGACGCTCGGGCTGAGGAGCGAGCCTGCGAGCGTCACGGACGCCAACCAGCGGCACCGTGGCAGAGACCGCGCCCGGGTACGGGTGGGTTTCGAGACGCTCGCGAGCTCGCACCTTGACCACCGGGCTCAGCCACCGAGCCCGCCGCCTGTCCAGCGTGGTCGTGAGGCGTGGATCGTCGGCAGGCGGCCGGTCCAGGGGCGTGCCGCCTCGACCTGGGCCGCCAGGCGGACCAGTGTCGCCTCGTCGCCGAACCGGCCGAGCACGTGGACGCCGACCGGCAGCCCGTCGGCGGTCCAGGTCATCGGGACCGACATGGCCGGGTTGCCGACGATGTTCGCGACCACGGCGGCATACCCGGTGGTCCGGCCACCCCGCCGCCCCGCTCGCAGCGGGTCGGCCGGCGTCGACGTGATCCACCCGACCGGAGCCGGGGGAGCGGACAGGGTCGGGGTGAGGTGGCCGCGTAGCCGGAGAGGAAGCCGCCGACCGCCCGGGCGTAGGCCTGCACCTGCTGCACCGCTTGCAGGTGAGCCTCGGCCGAGACGCGGTGTCCGGACTGCCACAGCGCCTCCGTGAAGGGTTCGAGCTCGCCGGGACGCGGCGGGCGACCGAGGCGACGGACCCAGAACCCGACGATCCCGGCCACGGCGGCCTCGAACAGGGTCCCGATCGACCGCCCGACGGCCGCGGTGAGCCGGGGCAGGCCGGCCTCGACCAGCTCGTGGCCCAGCGACTCCAAGAGGGTCACCGCGGTGTCCAGCGCCGCCAGCACGTCGGGATGACCATCCTCCCCGCTGGGTGTGCGCGACGACCAGGCGATCCGAAGCCGGCCCGGCTCGGCGCCGACCTCGCCGACCAGCCGCGGCCGTCGTGCGAGGGAGGGGGCGCCGGGACCGGCGAGCAGGTCGAGCAGCAGCGCGCTGTCGCGGACCGTGCGAGTGAGCGCGTGGTCGGCGATCCAGTCGCCGAGGGCGCCGTCGTACCCCGGCCCCACCGGCACCCGGCCGCGGGTCGGCTTGAGCGCGAACAGTCCGCACGCCGAGGCGGGGTAGCGCAGCGACCCGCCGGCGTCGTTCCCGTGGGCCATGGGGACCATGCCGGACGCGACCGCGGCCGCGGAGCCCCCGCTGGAGCCCGACGTGGAGTGGTCTGGCGACCAAGGGTTCCGGGTGGGCCCGTACAGCAGCGGCTCGCAGGTCGGCAGCATGCCGAACTCGGGGGAGCTGGTCCTGCCCAGGACCACCAGCCCGGCGCGCTCGAACCTGGCGACGACCTCGCTGCTGGACGTCGACACCTGGCCCGCCAGCAGCCGGGAGCCGTCGGTGAGGACGGTGCCCGCCCGCTCGGCGGCCAGGTCCTTGAGCAGGAACGGGACGCCGGCGAACGGTCCGTGCAGCGGGCCGGCTGCCCGCTCGAGCGCCTCGTCGTACGTCGTGGCGACGACCGCGTTGAGGGCCGGGTTCAGGGCTTCGATCCGGGCGATGGCGGCCTCGACCAGCTCCACGGCGGACACCTCGCGACGGCGTACCAGCTCGGCTTGGGCGAAGGCGTCCAGCAGCGACAGCTCGGGTGGCCGGGACGGGAACAGGGCGTTTGCACTCACACCCGTAGAGGCGCGAGATCGCGCCTGCCGGTCGCCAGATCGCATCTGGCAACCGGCTGGTCTCCCTGGACGCCTCGGCCGGGCTGGCCGGAGGCGTCCGCGTCTCCGCGCCGGAGCGGCCGATGTGGCCCGGAGCCTGGGAGGACGTCGAGGTCGACACGGGCGTCACGGGCTACACCCGCTCGGAGCTCGACGTGGCCGTCGAGCCGTCGTCGACGGCTTCGGCCAGGTGCAGCTGGCGCCGCGCCCCGTCGCCGGTCGGGGCACCCTGTCGTTCTCCGGCGCCCGGGGCTACGCGCCGGTCGACGGCCTCGATGTGGAGGTCGAGGGCGAGGGCGGCTGACCCCCCCTCCGCGCCGAGCCGTCAATGTTGGTGCGTCGAGCCGTCAATGTTGGTGCGTCGAGCCGTCAATGTTGGCGGGCCGAGCCGTCAAGGTTGGTGCGCCGAGCCGTCAGCCCGGGTGCGGGCCGATGACCTCGACCTGGCAGCGGGGACCCGACGCCGTGGCAAGGCGCGCGTCGGTGCTGAGCAGGGGGGTCCCGAGCACCTCGGCCAGCGCGACGTACATCGCGTCCCAACCACGGACGGTGTGGCGCAGCTGCCACGCGCGGTCGAGCAACAGCCGGTGTCCGAACCGCTCGCCCGGCCAGGCCGCGAGATCGGCCACCGCCTGCCCAGCCGCGGTCGGATCGAGCCGGCCGAGCAGGTGCTCTCGGCGCAGGACGCCGAACACCTCCACGTCGATGACGTGCGGCGCCGCATGGTCGGGGTCACCAGCGAGACGGTCGCGAACCGGTCCGGACCCGGGCCCGCCGACGAGGACCTCGACCAGGCATGAGGCGTCCACGACGATCACCTCGGCCAGGGCCCCCGCTGCTCATCGAGGCCCGCGATGATCTCCGAGCGGTCGAGCGTCGACGAGCGACGCCTGGTGCGCTCGAGCCACGCTTCGACGCTCGGCCGGGCGGCCAGCCGGGTGGCCTCGATCCGGAGCAGCTCGGGGACGCTCACCCCGATCTCCGCGGCCCGCTGAGCCAGGGCCGCGTAGACGTCGTCGTCGAGGTCTCTGATCTGCACCGTCTTCGGCATGGAGGGAGTATCGCATGCGGACATGCATCGCAGCATGCACGCCCGCATGTCAGGGGCTGTCTGCCCCGGAAGGGTGGATCCGACCGCGGTCACGCTCGACCCACCAAGATTGACGGCTCGGCCCGCCAGGTTTGACGGCTCGGCCCGCCAACATTGACGGCTCGACCCACCAACATTGACGGCTCGGCGCGCAAGAGTTGACGGCTCGGCGGAAGGGGGTGGAGGTCCGGTGCTTCAATGGCCAGGTGGGGTGGGGATCGGGGAGGGGGGTGGGCGCGCTGGTGGCGGCGGTCCTCGCGGTCTCGGGCGTGGTGCTGGTCCTGGTCGCGGCCGCGCACCAGCAGCCGGCGCCGCCGGGGGTCGCGGCGACGCACGAGGTGCGGCGGTCCCCGGCGCCGGCACCCCCCGCCGGAGCACCGGCCGGCCGGGCGGGCGCGGGACCGGCAGACCTCGACGACGCGGTGCGCGGTCCGGTGCTGCCAGAGTCCGGCCCGGTGCGCCTGGAGATCCCCCGGCTCGGCGTCCGCACCGGGCTGGACCGGCTGGGACTGACCGCGGGCGGAGCGCTCGAGGCGCCCGCGGACCCGGCCGTCCCCGGGTGGTACACCGGCGCTCCCTCGCCCGGTGCGCTCGGCCCCGCGGTCGTCGCCGGACACCTGACCTGGGACCGGCGTCCCGCCGTTTTCTTCCGCCTGGCCGAGCTCCGGCCGGGCGACCGGGTCCGGGTCCTCCGGGCGGACCACCGCACCGCGGTCTTCGCGGTGCGACGCGTGCAAGGGTTCGACAAGCTGCGGTTCCCGACCCTGGCGGTGTACGGGCCGACCGACCATGCGGCGCTGCGCCTGGTCACCTGCGGGGGCCGCTACGACGCCGGACGCCGCCGGTTCGACGACAACGTCGTCGTCTTCGCCGACCTGGTCGCGGTCAGCCGACCGTGACGGTCACCTCGTTGGAGGTGGCGCCGGTCGCCGGCTCGAGGATGCGCAGCCGGTTGGGCCCCAGCCGGCCGAGCTCGACATAGGTGGTGAAGCGCCCGGTCGGGCCGGAGACGACCGACAGCGGGTACGACGACCAGCCGCCCGCCTCGTCGGCGACCTGGACGCGCAACGTGGCGCCAGGCGGGGCGCTCCCGGTGAGCGGCACCGCGTCGAGCCGACCCGCCGTGGTGGTCGTCGGCACCTCCAGGGTGGGGATGTCGTCGACCGGGGTGTCCGCCGACGTACCGCGGCTGCCAGTGCCCGACGTGGCCGCGGCCGGTTCGCTCGCCTCGGCCGTCGGGGTTCCCGCCGGGTCGCCGGCCGGGTCCCCCGTCACGGCGTTGCCCGGGTCGCCCTCCCGGTCCACCCAGGCCATCGCCACGACGAGCACCAGGACGGCGAGCGCGGCGGTCAGCGCGACCAGCCAGCGAGCGCGGCCCTGCTTGCGGTGGCGGCTGCGGGTCACCCTCGTCCCCGGTGGCGGGCCAGCTCCACCGCACCGGCGGCGCCCAGCAGGCCCACCCCCAGCAGCGCCAGCGGCCAGGACTCCACGCCGCCGGTCGACCCGGCGCCGGTCTCGACTCCGCCGCGCGGCATGCTCCCGGCCGACGCGGCCATCACCATGCCGCAGCTGGCCGGGTCGGTGGCCTCCTCCGGCACCCCTGGGCTGCCCAGGCTCTTGGCGAACGTCGACTCGCCGAGCGCGTCGAGGTCGTACTCGCCGTTGTCGTTGGCGTCGATGCCGTGCTGCACGATGTGCAGGTGGGCAAGCCGGTCGACCAGGCCGTCCGGGACCTGGCCGGCGGGGATCGTGCGGTCGTAGTCCAGCCGGCCCTGTGCGTCGGCGACCGGCATGCGGTCCACCGCGAGGCCGCTCTTGCCCGAGGTGTCCCCGCGGGTGGTGAGGGCGAGGAAGGCGGTGCCGTACTCGCCGGTGGCCTCCTCGTTGGTCAGCCAGCCGTCGCCGTCGGTGTCCGCGGCGTCCGTCGCGCAGTGGAACTCCCCGCCCTCCAGCGACCCGTGCAGGTGCTGGGCGTGCGGTCCGGGGACCATGCCGGTGGTGTGGATCCGGACCCGGATCCCGCCGCCGTCCCGCACGGTGATCGTGGCGGTTCCGGTCACGCCGCTGTGGTTCTGCTCGACCATGTCGGCGTGCAGCGTCCAGTCCGCGGCCGCCGGTGCGGCGGCCGCCAGCACGAGGGCGGTCGTGGCGCCGGCCAGCGCCACGCCGGCTCGGGCCACGGTGTGACGAGCAGCCATGGTGCCTCCCCCTCCATCCCTGGTGCAGCCTAGATCAGCCCGGCTCGGCGCGGGCGGGGTCCAGGGGATTCGCCACGGGAGGTGAATGCCCCGCGCCCGGGCACACGGTCGTGCCGAACCGCTGGACCGCGAAGGTGTGGCGGTCAGGAGCCCGACGCGGTCTCCCACAGGCCGACCAGGTTGCCCTCGCTGTCGGTGAAGTACGCCGAGAAACCCATGTCGCCGACGGGCTGCCGCTCCACCACGGTGGCTCCGCCGGCGCCCTTGACCGCCTCGAGAGCAGTCTCGATGTCGTCGACGTCGATGACCACGTTGGGCGCGGTGAACCGGCCCTCGCGCCGCATCATCCCGCCGTTGATGAAGCCGCTCTCGGTCGGGCCTTGGTCGCCCGACGGCCCGGTGGTGACCAGGGTGTAGCCCATCTGCGGCATCGGCATCGCCTCCCAGCCGAACACGGCGGAGTAGAACGACCGGGCCCGGTCGGGGTCGTCCACCGGGATCTCGAAGTGCACCACACGACCTGACATCTCATGCCTCCTCGGCGTCGTCGGACACGGCCGGTGCCCCCCACCCGAGCGAACCGCCGTGCGGGGATCGCGTCAAGGTCTCGGCACCGCCGATGGCCCGCGGGCCCGCGGCAAGCCGGGCTCAAGCCGTTCCCAAGCCGGCGGGCCGACTCTTGTGGTGAGCAGGAGACCACGACAGGAAGGCATTCCCATGACGACGTACGACGCCCGCGCTCTCATCGCTGCGGTACGTGCCCGAGCAGAGCCGGCCGGCTACCAGGTCACCGAGACCCCCGACGGCTTCCGCGTCGAGCGCGACCTCGCCGACGTGCGCTACTGGGGCCTGCTGCACAAGGCCGGCGTGCGCACTCTCACCGGGCACGAGGTCCGGGTGGACGAGGCCGCCGGCGTGCTGGCCGTCACCGACGTCCAGCGCGACGTCGAGTGGCGGGCGGGCAACGACGGCGCGACGCAGCTGCGGCCGTTCTGGTCCGTGCACGCCCAGACCAGCAGGGGCCGGATCGCCGCGGTCGGGACCAAGAAGTCCTGGGGCGTCCGCGAGGACGGCACGCTGGGCACCATCGAGGACTACTCGTTCGACACCAACGCGGGCCGGGCGACCATCCGCGACGCCGCCGCCGAGCTCGGCTGGCGCGAGCAGATGCCGCTGGACCAGCGGATCGGGCTGGCGGTCGCGGTGGCAACCGTCGTGCTCCTCGTGCTCTGCTTCGGCACCTGGGGACTGGTGGCCTGGCTGGGTTGACGGCCGCGACCATCCCGCGAGCCCGGCCGCGCCGGGCTCGCGCCTCCGCCTCGACCGAGCCGGCTAGAGCTTCTCGAGCTTGTGGAACGGGCTGGTGAGGCGCACCGTCTGGGTTCCGAAGTCGACCGTCACCGTCCCGTCGCCCTCTCCGGTGACCCGACCGAGCCCGTAGGTGTCGTGCGAGACCCGGTCCTCGACGGCGAACTGCTCGACGACCGGCTCGGGCTCAGGCGGAAAGGGACTGCTCGGGAGATGTCGCCGCTTCGCGGGGGATCGTTTCATCATTGGCTCCAGTATGCGCCTTCGGGCCTGACCAGCCCGGAGAACGACGGGATCCACGCCGGATGCCCCCACCGGAGCGAGGCTTCGCCAAAGCAGTCGACCGCGGTCATGGTCACCGAGCGGGGGCGTCGAACAGCGCCATCGTCGTGCGGTACGCGTCCACCAGGGCCTCCTGGACAGGCCGTCGGCGGTGTGCCTCGGAGATGATCTCGACACCCCATGGCCCGGCGAAGCCGATCTGTTGCAGTGTCTCGATGAAGCCCCTCACGTCGAAGGTTCCCGAGCCGCACAGCACCCGGTGGTGGATGGTGTCGTGGAACAGGTCGCCGGACTGCGGGGCGGGGGCGTCGTCGAGCTCGACGACGAACACCGTGTCGCCGGGGATCTCGGCAAGGTCTGCCAACGTGGAGGGTCCGCGCTCCAGGTGCCAGATGTCCACCACCAGACCGGCTGCCGGGTGGTCGGCGGCCGCGACCAGCTCCGCGGCGGACCGGAAGTCGGTGATGTTGGAGAAGGGCAGCGGTTCCAGCGCCACGCGGGTTCCGGCCTCGGCGGCCTGCGCGGCCAGCTGATGCAGCTCCGCGGCCCAGTGGGCGACGTCGGCCAGTGGTGGGACGGCGCCCTGGACGACCTCGACGTCGGGTCCGATCTTGACCTGTCGCGCTCCGAGAGCCTCGGCTGCGGACAGCAGCGACGTCCGGGTCCGATCCGACTCCCGACGGCGGCTGCCGGTGGTCCACCAGCTCTCGAGCAGCTCGACCTCGACGTGGGTCAGGCCGAGGTCGTCGCAGATTCGTCTCACCTGGGGCAGCCCGTAGGTGGCGCTCGCGGCTTCGAGGTCGTCGATGGTGAAGCCGATTCCGGTGAAGCCGGCGGCGGCCACGGCCACGGCCCTGGCGCGGAGGTCCAACGGGCTCAGGTGCCGACCGGGCACCGGCATGGCGTCACCGGCGTGCGTCCAGCAGGTGGCCAGCAGCTCCACGGGTCGCGTGCTCACGTGTGCACCGGGCGGGGCTCGAGGCCGATGCCGCGGTAGCAGCCGTCGATGAGCGACATGGTCGCGACCGCGTCATCGGCATCGGTGCGGTACGGCGCGCCGTTGCGCACGGCGTCGACGAAGGCCTGCAGCTGGTAGGTGTAGGAGGTCGCGTTGCCGCAGTGCTCGGTGCGTACTCCCGAACCGGACGTGACGATGATCCGGTCGTCGTACCTCTGGTAGAGGAAGTCGGGGATGAACGCCTCCCCGGTGCTGCCGACCACCCGCAGCGACATGTCCCAACTCTCGCTGGTCATGCTGCACCGGGCCAGGCCGGTTGCGCCGGAGGGGAACTCGAGGTACGCGTCGGCCCATTCGTCGACACCGGGGGCCCCGGCCCGTTCGGCGCCCCGTGCGCTGACGAGGCGGGGTTCGCCGCCGGCGAAGTCACCCAGGACGCGGTGGGCGTGCAACGCGTAGCAGCCGAGGTCCATCAGGGCACCGCCGGCAAGGGCGAGGGACCATCTCGGGTCGTCCTCCGGGGGCGCGGACATGAACATGGTGCTCTCGACGCGTTGCAGCGTGCCCAGCTCGCCGTCGGCGAGAAGCGACGTGAGCCGCTTCATCAGCGGGTGGTACAGGTAGTGGAACCCCTCGAACAGCACCAGTGACCTGCCCTGCGCCAGGTCCCGCACCTGGGCTGCCTCGGTGGTGTTGCAGGCGGACGGCTTCTCGGTCAGGACGTGCTTCCCGGCCAGGATCGCCGCCTTGTTCCAGGGCGCGTGGAGGCTGTTGGCGAGCGGGTTGTAGATCGCCTCGACCTCGGGGTCGGCGATCACGTCGGCGTAGGAGTCGTGGACTCTCTCGATGCCGTGGGTGTGGGCGAAGTCCTCGGCCCGGTCCCGGTCGCGCGCGGCGACCGCGACGAGGCGCGTTCCGGTGGCGGCGGCGGGCTCGACGATGGACAGCGCGCTGATGCGTGCGGCTCCCAGCACTCCGATCCGTAGTGGTTCCACGGGTCTCACCCCTGGGCCTCGGCAGTCGTGGCCAGCAGGCTGCGGACGTAGGCGGCGCTGGTCCGCACGTCGGTCACGGGCCCCTCACCACGGGGTTCCTCGGTGAGGATGGTGTCCTGTTCGAGGGTGTACCAGCCCGTGTAGCCGTCGCCCTGCAAGGTGCTCACGATGGTCTCGACGTCGACGTCGCCGGTCCCCAGCGGCCGGTACATCCCCTCGGCCACGGCTTCGGTGTAGCTGAGCCGGCCGGCGCGGACCTTGTCGGCGATCCGGCTGTCGACGTCCTTGAGGTGGGTGTGGGCGATGCGGTCGGGGGCCTGCCGGGTGAGCGCGGCCGGATCGGTGCCGCCGATCAACAGGTGACCGGTGTCCAGGCACAACGAGACCGAGGAGCCGCTGAGCACCCGCTGCACCTCGTCGCCGTTCTCGACCATGGTGCCCACGTGGGGATGCAGTACGGCGCGCACACCTCGCTCGGCAGCGTGGTCGCTGATCCGGGTCAGGTTGCGCAGCAACAGGCGCCAACCGTCGTCGTCGAGGGTGGGTCGGCTGTCGTAGCCGTCCAGCCCGGACGTCGCGGAGAGGACCAGGACCTCGGCATGAGTGGCCTGGTACTGCTCCAGGATGCGGTCGATCGCCGGGAGCGGGTCGTGACCGGGACGGTGCATCACCACGGGGGTGAAGCCGCCGACGGCGGCCAGCCGGTGGGCCGCGAGCACCCCGGCCATCTGGTCGGGGTCGGCGGGCAGGAAGCCTTCCGGGCCGAGCTCGGTGGCGGCGAGCCCGATGTCGCGCATCTCGTCGAGCACCCGGCCCGGTGAGAGCTGGTAGCCCCAGTTGGGGACCTCGCAGACCCCCCAGGAGATCGGCGCCCCGGCGATCCGTGGCCGGCCCGGCGCGGGTGGCGTCGAGCCGTCGGAGGTGGTGGTCGGAGTGGTGCTCACTGCTGGACCTCGGCTATCCGCACCGGGCGGTGCTGTTGCAGGGAAAGGGTGGCTGCCTCGGCGATCCAGGTCACGGCGAGCGCGTCGTCGACGGTGCACGGTGGTGGTCGCCGCCCGGCGACGACCTCGGTGAACGCGGTGAGCTCGGCGCGGAACGCGTCGGCGAGCCGGTCCATGAAGAACGTCCAGGGCTTTCCGGACGGCCAGCTGGTGTCCGGTTCGAGGTTGCGTAGCGGGGTGTGGTCGGTCCAGCCGGCGGCGACGCTGTCCGCGGTGCCGTGCAGCTCGAGCCGGACGTCGTGCCCGCGCGGGTTGTAGCGGGTGTTGGACACGACCGCGGTGGCGCCGTCGTCGAAGGTGAGCAGGGTCTGCGCGGTGGCGACGTCGCCGAGCTCGGCGAAGCAGTCGTCGCCGCGGGCGCTGCCGGTGGCGTAGACCTCGACGACCTCCCGGCCGGTGACCCACCGCACGGTGTCGAAGTCGTGGACCGAGCAGTCGCGGAAGAGCCCGCCGGAGACGGCGATGTACGCACGGGGCGCAGGTGCCGGGTCCAGGGTGGTCGACCGCACGGTGTGCACCCAGCCGAGCTCGCCGCTGACCACCGCGTTGCGGGCCGCCAGGTAGGCCGGGTCGAACCGGCGGGGGTAGCCGATCTGGACGGGCACCCCGCTGGTGTTGACGAAGTCGGCGACGGCGACGGCTTCCTCGACGACCCCCGAGAGTGGCTTCTCGCAGAACACCGGGATGCCGGCCTCGACGCCGGCCCTGACCAGCGCGGTGTGCGCGTCGGTGGCTGCCGCGACCACGATCCCGTCGACGCCGCTGCCGAGCAGTGCCGCCGGAGACTCCGCGGCCTCCGCGCCGAACCGTTCGGCGACGGATGCGGTGACCTCGGGCACCGCGTCGGTGACCACGAGGGAGTCGACCCCGGCCAGGTGGGACAGGGTGTCGGCGTGGAACGCGCCGATGCGGCCGAGCCCGATCAAACCGAGACGCATGACGTCCTCCTTCGTGCGAGATGGTGCAGGACCCGCTGTCGTTCAGTCACCGAGACCGCCGGCTGCGTCGAGGACCGGCAGTGCGGGTCTCCAGTGCGGGTTGGCCACGGCGGCGGGTTCGCGGCCGTCCAGGACGTCGACGACACCGGTGGCGGCGGCGGTGAACGTCGCTGCCGTGGCCCGCCTGCTCAGACCCATCAGGTGGGGGGTGAGGACGACGTCTGGATGGTCGAACAGCGGGTGGTGCCGGGGCGGCTCGGGGTCGAACACGTCCAGTCCGACTCCAGCGATCCGACCGGCGACCAACGCCTGGAACGCCGCGTCGTTGTCGATCAGGGCGCCCCGGCTGCAGTTGACCAGGATCGCCCCGGGCTTGGTCACGGCCAGCGTCTCGGCGTTGACGACGTGGTGGGTGGCAGGGGTGAGCGGCAGGTGGAGGGTGACGACGTCGCTTCGGGCCAGCAGCTCGGCCAGGGTGCCGCAGCGCAACGCCGGGGGAGGCTCGGCGACCGGGTCGTAGGCCAGGACCGTCATCCCCAGGGCGCCGCCCAGGGTGGCCGCGTGCTGACCGATCCGGCCGAACCCGACCACGCCGAGGGTGGATCCGGCGAGGTCGCCGACGGCGACCGAGGCGCGGTCGGTCCATCGGCCGGCACGGACCAGCTCGGTCAACCGGCCGAACCGTTTCACCAGATGCATGGCCATGGCGATGGCGCCTTCCGCGACCGCGACGGCGCCGGCGCCGGGGGTCACCACGACGGCGATCCCACGGGCGGTGGCGGCGTCCAGGTCGACACGTTCCACCCCGACACCGGTCCGGGCGACGACCCGCAGTCGGGGAGCGCGGTCGAGGAAGGCGGCGTCGACGGTAGCGTCGGCGCGGGCGATCGCCCCCTGCGCTGCCCGCAGGTCGGCGTCGGTCGGGTCCGCGACGAACCGGCACCGCCCGGTGAGCACGTCGGCGACCAGGCCGGGGTCGACGGGGCCGAGCCCGACGACCAGCGGCAGCTGCTCAGACATGGGCGGGCAGGACCGAGCGCGCGTGGCCGAAGGTCGCTCCGGGGATCTCGGGCACCTGGTGCCATCGACCGTCGACCGCCGAGGCGGCGGCGGCAGCGATGACCTCGGCGTCGGCCAGAGCCTCGTCGATGGTGGAGTTGTGCTGCTCACCACCGGTCACGGCGACGAGGAACTTCTTCGCCTCGATGACCTTGAGGTCGTCGTAGCCCATGGCGTTGCCGGGGCCGGGCTGGAATCGGGCGTAGTCGCCTTGGGACTGGTTGCCCAGGATCGTGGTGTAGCCCTGGTTCGGCCCGGTCCGCCCGATCGCGAGCCGCAGCTCGTTCATGCGTTCGAAGCTCCACGACGCCGACCCCTCGGTGCCGTAGATCTCGAAGCCGAGACCGCACTGTGGGCCCACGCTGACCCGGGACGCCTCGAGGGTGCCCACGGCGCCGGCACCCGGCGAGTCCGCCGCGAACCGGACCAGAGCGCCGGCGTAGTCGTCGTTCTCGACCTCACCGAGCTCACCGTTCTCGATCACGGCGAAGTGGGTGCCCGACCCCATCGGCAGCACCGGGCGCTGCTGGTGGACCGTCGAGAGAAGCGCGGTGACGTCGGTGATCGGGCCGACGACGTACTGGACGAGGTCGACGACGTGGCTGAGCAGGTCGCCCAGAGCGCCGCTGCCGGCCAGGTCCTTCTTGAACCGCCAGGACAGGGCGCCGTTGGGCTCGGCGGCATAGCCGTTGAGGAACACCGCCCGCACGTTGGTGATCCGGCCGAGGTCGCCGTTCGCGATCACCTCGCGGATCCGTTCCACCGCCGGGGCGTGGCGGTAGTTGTAGCCGATCGACGTGGCCACCCCGGCGGCCCTGGCCGCCGCGGCGACCGCGGCGGTCTCGGCGGCGTCGCGACCGACCGGCTTCTCGATCCAGAACGGCTTCCCGGCTTCGGCGGCGGCGATGCCGATCTCGCGGTGTAGCAGGTTCGGGGCGCAGATCGACACCACGTCGACCTCCGGGTCGGCGAGCACCGCTCGGTAGTCGGTGCCGGCCTTGGCGTAGCCGAGGACGTCCCGGGCGTAGTCGGCCCGGTCGGGGGCGGTGTCGGCGGCGTGCACCAACCGGGGCCGGATCTCGAGCTCGGGATAGACCAGCGGGACGGCCTGGTAGGCGCGGCTGTGCAGCTTGCCCATCCAGCCCACGCTGATCAGGCCGACGCCCAGCTCGGTGTGGCCGTCGGCGGCGATGTGTCCAACCATGGCGGTGTCTTCCTTCGTTCAGCGGGGGTGCGGGTTCAGGAGGAGGGCCTGCGGGCCCGGTCGAGCTCGGTGCGGATGGTGGCGGCGAGCAGGGTGGAGTCGGAGGCGATGGCGAGGAACGACCAGCCTTGCGCCAAGCGTGCGGCCGCGGCGGTCCCGTCCGCGACGAGCATCCCGCAGGCCTTCCCGTGGCGGCGCGCCGCGGCGAGGACGGCGTCCAGGGCCTGCAGGTACGCGGGGGCGGTGATGTCGCCTGGAACGCCGAGGTCGTGACTGAGGTCGCGGGGACCGATGAACAGCACGTCGACTCCGTCCGTGGCGGCGATGTCGTCGGCTGCGGCGACCGCGGCCGCGGACTCGATCTGCACCACACAGAGCGTCTCGTGGTCGGCCCGGTCCAGCGCTGCGGGGTCGAGCCCGAACCGGCAGGCCCGGTTGTAGGTGGCGACTCCGCGGTCGCCGGCCGGCGGGTAGCGCAGGTGGGTCAGCGCAGAGCGCACGTCTGCGGCACTGTCGAGACGAGGCAGCATGATGCCGGCGGCTCCACAGTCCAGCGCCCGTCCGATCCGGATCCGCTCCGCGGCCTCGACGCGCACGACGGTGGGGACCCCGTAGCTGCCGGCGGCGGGGACCACGTCGCGGACCTGCTCCTCCCCGCCGGCGCCGTGTTCGAGGTCGAGCAGCACCCAGTCGAGACCGGAGGCCGCGCACACCTCGGCGCTGACCGGCGTCGCCATGCCGATGAACGTTCCCAACGAGCGCTGCCCACCGCGCACCGCATCGGCCAGGGTGCCGCCGTTGAGCGGGCTCGGCGACGGGGGGCTCATCCGAACCAGCGCTGGGTCCGGCGGGCGGCCTCGTACTCCGCGCGAAGCGGTGCCACGGTGGCAACCTCGGACACTTCGGCCGGTGCGACGTCCCACCACACGCCGGACGCGGGCAGGTCGGCGTGCGGGATGGCGGCGACGACGATGACGACGGCGCCCCGGTGGCCGCGGGTCTCCTCCAACGCGGTGCGTAGATCGGTGGCGGTGACCGCGCGGACGGCGCGGGCGCCGAGCCCTGCGGCGACCTGCACCAGGTCGACCGACAGGTAGTCGCCGTCCAGGCGGGCTGCCTTGTCGGCGGCGTCCGTGCCGGCCAGGTGCAGGCCGGTTGTCCGGTAGCGGAACTCGTTGCCGAACTCGCGGCCGCTGCGACCCATCTGCAACCGGTGGATCACCTGGTAGCCGTGGTTCTCCGGGATGACCAGCGTGATCGGGAGGCCTTCCTGGGCTGCTGTGACCAGCTCGGTCGGTGCCATCAGGAACGTGCCGTCACCGAGGAAGGCGGTGATCCGGGCGTCCGGGTCCGGGTGCGCCAACCGCACTCCGATCGCCGCCGGGATCTCGTATCCCATGCAGGAGAAGCCGAACTCGAGGTGGCAGGTCCGGCCGCCTGTGGCGTCCCACACCTTCTGTAGGTCACCGGGCGGGCCGCCTGCGGCGGCGACGATCACGTCCCCGGGGCGGGCGTGCTCCTGCAGCACCCCGATGACCTGTCCTTGGGTGAGCACCGCGTCGGTGGTCGTCACCACGTCGGAGTCAGCCGGGACGGCTGACTTGTCGAACAGCCGGTCCGGATCGAGGGCCAGGCGTCGCTCGACGCTCCACGCGTCTACGAGCTCCTCGGTCCGTGCTCGCCACTCGTCGGACGTGTGCACGTCCACGCAGGCGTCGGCCAACGCGGCCAGGGCCCGTTTCGCGTCGGCGATGACGCCGACCGCGCCGAGCCGGTCTGCGTCGTGCACGTTGACGTTGATGCTGGCGAAGCGGACGTCGGGGTTGGTGAAGATCGAGTGGGAGCCGGTGCTGAAGTCGGTCAGCCGGGATCCCACGGTGAGGACCAGGTCCGCCTCCCCGGCCAGCGTGTTCGTCGCCGGTGTTCCCTCCAGGCCGATGCCGCCGAGCTGCCACCAGGCGGGCTGCTGGACCGCGCCCTTGCCGGCGAACGTCTCCGCGACCGGGATCCCGACCGCGTTGGCGAGCCGTTCCAGCTCGGGGGTCGCCTGCGAGTAGACGACCCCGCCGCCGGCGATGACCAGGGGCTTCTCGGCGGCGGCGAGTAGCGCCGCCACGGCCTCGATCTCGGACAGGTCGGGAGCCGGTCGGCGGATGACCCAGTCCCGCTCCTCGAAGAGCTCGGCAGGGAAGTCGTAGGCGTGGGACTGGACGTCCTGGGGGAGTGACAGCACCACCGCACCGGTCTCCACCGGGTCGACCAGGGTCCGCATCGCCGCCGGGAGGGCGGTGAGAAGCTGCTCTGGCCGGGTGATCCGGTCGAAGAACCGGGCCACCGGCCGGAACGCGTCGTTCACGGTCTTGTCGGCGTCGGTGGGGTGCTGCAGCTGCTGCAGCACCGGTCCCTGGTGACGGGTGGCGTAGGTGTCTCCGGGCAGCAGGAGCACCGGGAGCCGGTTCAGCGTCGCCAGCGCCGCGCCGGTGACCATGTTCGTCGCGCCGGGTCCGATCGAGGCGGTGACGGCGAGGGTGGCGTGGCGGTGGTTGTGCTTGGCGAACGCGGTCGCCGCGTGGACCAGGCCCTGCTCGTTGCGACCCTGGATGAACGGCATGGTCTCCGCGAGCTGGTCCAGGGCCTGCCCGAGGCCGGCGACGTTGCCGTGACCGAAGATCCCGAGAGTCGCCGGGACCAGCCGGCGGCGGACACCGTCGGCAACGGAGTACTGGCGAGACAGGTAGGTGATGACCGCCTGCGCGACGGTCAGTCGGACGGTGGGGAGGGCATTCATCGGCAGAGCTCGATTCCGGGTTGGACGGGACGGGAACGAAAAGGCACTCGAGGCACGACTCCGGGCCGAGGGGGGCGGCGATGCAGCGGCTACCAGGGCCGGCCATGCAGGATGATCGTCTTGACGTCGGTCATCTCGGCGACCGCGGAACGCGGTCCTTCCTTGCCGATGCCGCTGCCCTTCAGGCCGCCGTAGGGCATCAGGTCCGCCCGCCACAGCGGCGTCCAGTTGATGTGGACCACCCCCGCGTCGATCTCCCGGATCGCCCGCACCGCACCTGCGACGTCGGAGGTGAAGACGCCCGCTCCGAGCCCGTACGCGGTTCCGTTGGCCTGCGCGATCGCGCTCGGCCAGTCGTCGGCGACGGAGACCGCCACCGCGGGGCCGAACAGCTCATCCTGGCTGAACGGCGAGGCCGGGTCGACGCCGGCGACCACCGCGGGCGACAGCACCGCACCGTCTCGCTGCCCACCGGTCAGCAACCGGGCCCCGGCGCCGACGGCCGCCTGGATGGACCGCTCGACCCGCTCCGCCTCGCCCGCGTTGATCAGCGTGCCCATCGTGGTGTCGGCGGACTTCGGGTCGCCGGTCTGGATCTTCTCCACCCGCGCCACCAGGGCGTCCAGGAAGTCCGTCGCGATCGAGGGATGCGTGATCACCCGCTGCACCGAGATGCAGACCTGCCCGGCGTTCACGTAGCCGCCGACCGCGACGGCGGCCGCGGCGGCGTCGACGTCGGCATCCGGGAGGACGACCACGGGGCAGGACGCGCCCAGCTCCAGGGACAGCTTCTTGACCCCGGCCAGCTGCGTGATCCGCTTCCCGACGACGGTCGACCCGGTGAAGGAGACCTTGTCGACCCGCGGGTCGCTCACCAAGGCGTCGCCCAGCTCACCGCCCGCGCCGGTCAGCACCGACAGCACCCCGTCCGGCAAACCCGCGTCGACGAAGCACGCGGCCAGGGCCAGCGCGGTCAACGGGGTCGCCCGGGCCGGCTTCAGCACGACCGCGTTCCCCGCGGCCAACGCCGGAGCGAGCTTGTGCATCACCAGCAACGCCGGGTAGTTGAACGGGGTGATCGCGGCGACGACACCGACCGGCTGACGCACGGTGAACCCGATCTTGTCGAAGCCCGTGCCCCGGTTGGCGTCCAGCGGCAGCGAGTCCCCGTACAGCTGGGTTCCCTCGAACGCGGCGAGCCGGATCATGTCACCCGACCGCCCCGCCTCCCCCCGTGCTTCGGTGATGCTCTTCCCGGCCTCCGCGGAGATCGTCTGCGCGATGGCCTCGGCGCGCTGGTCGGCCAGCGTCGCCGCCTGCAGCAAGATCCGCATGCGCTCGTGGCCCGGAGTGTTCCGCCATGTCTTCGCACCCGCCGCCGCCGCGGTCAGGGCCGCGTCGACGTCGGCCGTGCCGGCCGCCGGAACCGACCCGGCGACCGCTCCGTCGAACGGTGAGGTCACCTCCTCCACGCGGCCCGACTGCGCGGCCGACCACTGACCACCGATCAACAGCTTCACGCTGACCATCCGTTCGACGTCGTAGGCACCCGAGGACTCGCGCCCCCGGGGACGAGGCGGCCCGTGAGCCGGTGCCGCGGTACTGCAAGCCTGAGGCCCATACCCGTCAACGTCAACAGCACTGAGGCCATCAAAAACACCTCAATAGCCGGCGATGATTGGCGAGCTCACGCGTATGCGGGCCTGGTCCGCTCCTTGACCGTCACCTCATGAACCCATCAGAATTGCGGCATGGGACATCCGTACCCGATCCGTGAGATCGCCCGTCAGGCCGGGCTCAGCGCAGCCACCGTCGACCGGGTCCTCAACAACCGGCCAGGTGTGCGCGCCAGCACCGTGAGCAACGTACGGCAGGCGATCACCGATCTGGACCGGCAGCGCAGCCAGCTGCGGCTCAACGGCCGCACCTTCGGAGTCGACGTGGTCATGCAGGCCCCGGACCGGTTCTCCTCGGCGGTCAAGTCCGCGTTGGAGGCCGAGCTGCCCTCGCTGCGGCCGGCCGTGGTTCGATCCCGGTTCGACTTCCGGGAGAAGGGCCGCCCCTCGGACATCGTGAAGATCCTGGACGACATCTGCCACCGCGGCTCCATGGGCGTCGTGCTCAAGGCCCCTGACGTCCCCGAGATCACCGACGCCATCGCGAAGCTCGACAAGCACGGGATTCCCGTTGTCACCCTGGTCACCGACATCCCCTTGAGCGCGCGCGTCGCCTACGTCGGGATCGACAACCGAGCCGCCGGGTCCACGGCGGCGTATCTGGTCGACCGGCTCCTCGGCGACGGGCGCGGCGACGTGCTGATCGCGCTGAGCCGCAGTGTGTTCCGAGGTGAGGAGGAACGCGAGATCGGGTTCCGGGCCACCATGCGACGCCGGTCCGCCGGCCGGGCCCTGATCGAGCAGACCGACACCGACGGGCTCGACGCTACCGTCAGGGAGTCGACCCTGCGGACGCTGCGACGACACCCCGGCATCAGCTCGGTCTACTCCATCGGCGGCGGCAACCAGGCCATCCTCGAGGCGTTCGACGCCGCCGACCGTCGCTGCCAGGTGTTCGTCGGGCACGACCTCGACCGAGACAACCTGCGGCTGCTGCAGAACGAACGCCTGACCGCCGTCTTGCACCACGACCTGCGATACGACATGCGGCTCGCGTGTCACATCATCATGCAGGCCCAAGGCGCCATCGACGGTCCCATCGAGTCGGTCATGTCCCCGATCCAGATCGTGACCCCGTACAACATCCCCCCACTCCCGCCGAGGTGACCCCGGGCTCGGTCATGAAGGGGTCCCAGCCACCGGTCGCCCCCGCTGGTTGAGGAGCCGGAGCGGTAGCGGAGGCGTCTCGAAGCCAGCGGGCCACCTCACCCCCGCTGGTTGAGGAGCCGGAGCGGTAGCGGAGGCGTCTCGAAACCAGCGGGCCACGGGGCAGGGTCCCAGCCCACGGGTGCCGGTAGTTGGCTTCGTGACGCTCGCAAGCTCGCTCCTCAGCCCAAGTCGAGACGGGCTCGCAAGCTCGCCCTCCTCAACCACCGGGGGCTGGCAAGCTCGCCCTCCTCAACCACCGGGGGTCGCCGCAGCAGGCCGAGGGCCTGCCGGACCTGGGCGACCCGGGGCCCGCCGGCTGACCCGCCGCCCGCTACTGGCGGACCAGCCGGCCCTCCACCACCGGGTCGACCGGGGAGTGCGCGGCGACGTAGTCGATGGCGACGTCCAGCAACGCGTCGCCGGGCTGGAGGACGTCGGACCCCTGCGCGAAGACGGTGTAGCCGTCGCCACCGGTGAACATGAAGTCGTTGGTGACGATCCGCACCGGGTCCGCCGGCCCGATCGGCGTCTGCGGGCCGCCGATCCCGCCCGGGGTCCGCCACATCCCGGTGACCACCGGGGTGGTGCCGTTGCAGGTGAACGTCGCCCGGATGCCGGACACCTGGGGGAACCGCCCGGTGGCCACGTTGGAGTCGCAGACCGGCGAGAAGCCGTTGAGGAACGCCTGCTCCAGCTGCTGCCCGGTGAGGGTGAGGATCACCGTCCGGTTGCCGAACGGCAGCACCGCGAACATCTCGCCCCAGGTGATCTCGCACGGGCCCTCGCCCGCGCTCGGCGGGGTACAGACCAGGTCCTGGCGCAGGCCGCCGGAGTTGGTGTACGCCGCGTCGACGCCGGGGTACTTGGCCCGCATCGCGTCGGCCACCAGGTTGCCCATCTCCGACTCGAAGAGCCGCGTGGGGGCCCGGGTGACGTCGTTGGCCTGGGTGCCGATCACCTGGTTGCGGAGCTGGGCGGTCTGCTCGTTGGCGTCGTCGACGATGCTCTGGACGTCCGGGCGTGGCTGCACGCCCAGGGTCTTGGCGACCCGCGTGGCGCCCCCGGCCCAGGCCACGTCCCCTCGGCGGACCATCAGCTGCAGCACCGAGTAGCTGGCGCCGGCGTTGACCCCCTCGGTGACCAGGATGTGGCCGCGCATCAGGTTCGAGACTCGGTGGGTGTGCCCGACCACCATCGCGTCGACCGTGGTGTCCGCCAGCTGGTCGGCGATGCCCAGGATCGGCCCCGTCCACGGCACGGCTGGGGTGTTGCCGGCCGCGTTGCGCCCGTCCGCGGTACCCTCGTGGATGACCACGACCTGGACGTCGACGCCGCGCCGCTCCAGCCGCCGGGACTCCGCGGCGATCCTCGGTCCCTCGTCCAGGAACGAGAGCCCCTCGGTCGCCCCGGCCGAGACCAGCTCAG
>JBIOUF010000239.1:0-2836 GCA_044866695.1 Nocardioidaceae bacterium
TACCGGGCACGGCTCCGCAGCCGGCCAGCGAGCCTGCGCCGGCGACGCCGAGCCCTGCGAAGGCGCCGTAGCGGAGGGCGTCGCGGCGGGTGATGCCCGAGACCGGCGGGGTGGAGCGGGGTCCTTCGTCGTTCGCCATGCGAATCCCCTTCGGAGGATGCGAACATAAGACGCCCGGGAGGACCCGGTCAACACGGCTCGCCCGCCGACGGTTGAGCCGGTCGAGGCGCTAGCCGAGACCGTGTCGAAACCCCCGCAGCCCGGGCAGAGACCCGCCACAGAAGGCGTTGATCAGGGGGCCTTGACCACCAGCACGGGCACGTGCGCCTCGAGGATCACTGTCTGGGCGACGCTGCCCATCAGCGCCTTGCCCACCGGTGACCGGCGCCGGGCGCCGATCACCAGCAGCTCGGCGCCGACCTCGTCGGCCAGGTCGACCAGCTCGCGCCCGAGGTTGGGCGCCTCGGTCCGCAGGTGCAGCCGCCACGGGACGCCCGGATCCTTGCCCATGACGCGCTCGATCTCGTCGGAGATGCCCAGCCGGTACGCCTCGGCGCGGTCGGCGTCGATGGAGTCCACGACGTGGAGCACCGCGAGGTCGGTGCCCCGGATCCGCGCCTCCTTCTCGGCCTGGGCCAGGGCCAGCCGGCTGGCCTTGGAGGCCTGGTGGGCGACCGCGACGGTCATCGCTGCAGCTCGTGCGACAGCTCGGTGAGCTCGTCGCCGCCGGCCATCTGGCGGGTCAGCTCGTCCAGCGACACCTCGTTGCGCTTCTTGTCCAGCACCGCCTGGCCCAGCTTCAGGATCACGAAGTGGTCGCTGACCATGTAGGCGTGGTGGGGGTTGTGGGTGATGAAGACGACGCCGAGGCCGGCGTCGCGCGCGGCCGCGGTGTACTTCAGCACGACCCCGGACTGCTTCACGCCCAGAGCCGCTGTCGGCTCGTCGAGGATCAGCACCCGCGCCCCGAAGTAGACCGCGCGGGCGATGGCCACACACTGCCGCTGACCGCCGGAGAGCTCGCCGATGGGCTGGTCGATGTCCTTCACGACGATGCCCATCTTGCGCAGCTCCTCGTCGGCGATGCGCTTCATGTCCTTCGTCCTCATCCCGGCGAACGGGATCTTCGACGAGGTCATCTCCGAGCCCAGGAAGAAGTTCCGCCACACCTCCATCAGCGGGACGACGGCGAGGTCCTGGTAGACCGTCGCGATGCCGTGGTCGAGGGACGCGCGCGGGGAGGAGAAGTGGACCTCCTGCCCGTCCACCTTCAACGTGCCCTCGTTGTGCGGGTGCAGGCCCGAGATGATCTTGATCAGCGTGGACTTGCCGGCGCCGTTGTCGCCGAGGCATCCGGTGACCTCGCCCGCACGAACGGTGAGGTTGATGCCCTTGAGCGCCCTGATCGCGCCGTAGCTCTTGCCGACGTCGATCATCTCGACGAGGGGCTCACCCTCGTGCAGCTGCGGGTCGGCGTGCTCGGTGATGGTGTCGGTCATGGCTAGCCCACCTTCCTGGCGGTCGAGAGTCGCTTGACGTAGAGGTTCACCAGCACCGCGAGCAGGAGCATGACGCCCAGGAAGGCGCGGAACCAGTTGGGGTCCCAGCCGGCGTAGACGATGCACAGGCTGGTCATGCCGAAGATGAACGAACCGATGGCGACACCGATGGCGTTGCCGTAGCCGCCGGTCAGCAGGGTGCCGCCGACGACGGCCGCGATGATGTAGAGGAACTCGTTGCCGACGCCGTTGCCGGCCTGCAGGGTGTTGAACCTGTAGAGCAGGTGCATGCCCATGAACCAGGCCATGAACGCGACCGTCATGAACAGGCCGACCTTGACTCGCAGCACCGGCACGCCGACGGCTCGCGCGCTCGCGGCGTTGCCTCCGACGGCGTAGATCCAGTTGCCGACCTTGGTGCGCAGCAGGACCCACGAGGACAGCGCGACGAAGAGGATCCACCAGAAGACCATGATGGAGATGCTCACCGAGCCGATCTCGAAGTCGTGGGCGAAGATGGCCGCGAGCGCGTTGTACCCGTCCATCTGGTTGATGTTGGGGGTCGAGACCGCCCCCGTGACCAGCTTGGTCACGCCGAGGTTCGCCCCGGTGAGGATGAAGAACGTGCCCAGGGTGATCAGGAAGCTGGCGAGCCCGGTCTTCATCACCAGGAAGCCGTTGACGAAGCCGACGGCCAGCGAGAACGCGAGCGACACCACCGCCCCGACCCAGAGGTCGATGCCCAGCTCGTAGCAGAACATGGCGTTGACCAGTCCGGCGGAGGTGACCATGACGCCAGCGGAGAGGTCGAACTCGCCACCGATCATCAGCATGCCGACGGCGACCGCCACGACGCCGATCGTCGCGCTCTGGTAGAGCACCGTGGAGAGGGCGTCCACCGACCGGAACGGCGGCGCGACGATGAGGAAGAAGATGCCGATCACGATGGCCGCGACCAGCGCGCCGATCTCGGGACGGGCCAGCAGTCGGTTCAAGAAGCCGAGCTGGACGCGGTTCGAGCCCTCGGCGTGCGCTCCGAAGCTCTGCTTTTCAGGTGTCTGAGGGGTCTGCGAGGTCTGGCTCATGGATGGCTCCCTGGTCCGGGTGGTGGGGGCCGTCCGGTCACGCCTCGAGCATCTTGATGGTCGCCACGATGTGGTGGTTGATCACCTGGCGCTCCTCGGCGGTGAGCGTGCCCGCGCGGATGGTCAGGTTCTTCAGCTCGTCGTCGCTGAGGAACTTGGCCTCGTGGCCGGAGATGTCGGTCCAGGTGTAGCCGGCGATGCGCCTTACGCGCTCGATGTCGTCGTCGTGCATGCGCTCGCCGCCGATGTTGG
>JBIOUF010000240.1:0-4519 GCA_044866695.1 Nocardioidaceae bacterium
CCCCATGGCTCTTCGCCGCCGGCTACCTGCTCACCTGGACCGGGGCCGGCCTCGTGGCGTACGTCGCCGGCGCGACGGCTACCGCTCTGTTCGGACGACGCCTCGCCTGGGAGCAGGGCGGCCACGCCCTGGCGGCGGCCACGCTCTTCGTTGCCGCGGCGTACGAGGTCACCCCGATCAAGAACGTCTGCCTGGCCCACTGCCGCAGCCCGCTCGGTTCGCTCCTCGGTTCCTGGCGAGGCGGCCGCACCGGGGCGTTGCGCATGGGTCTTCGCAACGGAGCCTGGTGCGTCGGATGCTGCTGGGCCCTCATGGCCTCGCTGTTCGCGCTCGGCGTGATGAGCGTGTCCTGGATGGCGCTGGTGGCCGCGATCATCGCCGCCGAGAAGACAGCTCCATGGCGGCACGTTCCACTCGCGACGGCGCTGGTGCTGTTCGTTCTCGGCGCCGTGATGCTGCTCGCCCCCCAGGCGCTGCCGGGGTTGACTGTTCCCACCGACCAACCGATGCCGATGGGCTGACGCGAGCCGGCGTGGAACTTCGAGGCCGTGTTCCCCTCAGGACGCCCGGCTTGCGTTCAGGACGCGCCCACCGGGCGGCTTGGGCCCGCGTCAGCGGTTCGCCCTCGCCGGCGGTGCCTGGGTGACGCTGTGGTCTGCCCAGGTGGTGATCTGGCTGGAGCGGTTGAAGAGCCAGATCGAGAGCCAGCCAACTCCCAGGGCAACGGTGAGGAGTCCAAGGTCCAGCGCCGCCTCGGGCACGAAGGCCCGCAGCGAGACGGGAACGGCCCCTACGGCGTACAGGACCAGCGGCACGGTCGGGACCTCGCGGCTGGGCAGCATGGCTGAGACGTAGCCCAGCGTGCCGAGGAGGAACGCGATGGAAGCCACTGTCAGTGCGGCGCCCAGCGTGCCGGCGCGCAGCGCGTCGATGGTGTCGACCGGGAGATCCGCGAAGACGAGGTTGATCACGAACTCCACGCCGACCAGTGCTGCTAGCGAGAACGCGTTCAACAAGAAGGCGACGAGGCCGAAGGTGCCGGCTCGGCGTCCGAAGGCGAAGTAGAGGGCGGTGACGAGGGCCAGCGCCAAGATCTGGGCGAGCGGGGCGACGAGCTGGGTGAACGCAGAGGTCGAGATGACCTCCGAGCGCTTGGCCGCGTTGACCAGCAGGATGACGGCGCTTCCGCAGCCAGCGGCTGCACCGATGCGGTAGAGCGTTGCGGGGGCGGGTTGAGACATGGCTTCTCCCATGGATGTTGATCGGTGACAGCTCCGGACCGGGTGGCCGGAGTGGTGGAACGACCTCGTGTCCCGAGTCGAAGGAACCTTCGACTCGGCACACTAGGAAGCGACGGGGTGACCGGGCATCACCCCACGATGTGATTGACGATGTGGGAGCGCCCCCACGCCGGGCCAGAGCAGGGCTAGAGCAGACCGTGCTCCCTGGCGCGGCGCACGGCCGCGGGGCGGTTGTTCACGCCGAGCTTGGTGAAGATGTGCTTGGTGTGGCTGCGCAGGGTGTTGTGCGAGACGAAGAGCTCCCGAGCGATCTCCGGCCCGCTCAGTGCGCCGTCCAGCAGCCGCAGCACTTGGAGCTCGCGCGGACTCAGAGGCTCTGACAGCGACTCGGCCGCTTCGGCCCCCGGGGAAGGCGCAGCGCCCCGGTTGGGCGGTGCGCCCAGCCTGAGCAGTCGACGCGCCCGGTCCCTCGCCACCCCGCGTTCCTCGGTGGCACGAAGCAGGCACACCATGGGAGCGCCCTCGTCGAGAAAGAGCCGGACGTAGCCATCAGCTTCGGGCGCCTCGGTCAGGGCTCGCCCCAGAGCCTCCAGAGCCGGCCGCCGGCGCCCCTGAGCCTCGTGTGCGAGGGAATGCAGCATGAGGGTCTCGATGAGGCTCCCAGTCCGTGCGGATCCGTCGGCGGCCTCGAGGAGCCGGTCCAGCAGGTCTACTGCCTCGCGTATGGCGCCGGTGTCTTCGTCGTCGCGATGCTGCGCGATGAGTAGCCGCACCAGGGTGAGGTGGTCGAACTCGCGCAGGTAGCTGAGGTCGTCCGCGGCGGACAGGCCGCGTTCGCGGGCCCAGTCGGCGGCCTCCGACAGTCTGCCCTGCTCGATCCGGATGCGTGCCTTCATCGCCGCTATCGGCCGTACGTCGGGGAAGAAGCCGCGCCGGTAGCACCGCTCGGCCTGGTCAAGCAGGTCGATGGCTGCCTCTGCGTCGCCCCCTGCCTCCCGGACTCGCGCCATGGCCAGGAACCACCGGTGCCGGTTCTCCGTCGTCGCCGCCCGCTCCCCGAGCGCCTTCGCGGTCTCGAGGTGTCGGGTCGCTCCTGCGAGGTTCCCCAGCTCGCAGTCCAGCTCGCCGAGCCCGACGTGCAGGTCAGCAACCGGCAGCGGCGGTGCGGCGCCATGGGCGCCATCCCGGTCCGTGGCCTCTTGCAGGGCAGCTTCATAGAGTCTGCGCGCCCGGTCAGGTCGTCCAGCGGCGAGCCACATGTCCGCCAGAACGACGGTGCTGCTCAACGCGTCGGCAAGGTTCCCGGCCAGACGCAGGCTGCGCACAGCCTCGGCGAACGTCTGCAGGGCTGGCTCGATGTCGCCGCTCGCCCAGGCCGCGAGCCCGAGGAAGCCGGCGGCGGAGCCGCGAGAGAGGTGGTCGCGCGGACCGGCCATGTCGAGCGCGCGCTGGGCGTGACGCGCGGTACCTTCTGCGTCACCGCGGGCCTGGGCGAGCGAGGCGCGGTAGATGGCCAGCGTCATCGGCAGGGTGCGGAGCTCCTCGTTGCCGGCGTCCGGTGCCACGCCAGCGGCGAGCGCGCGTTCTGCGTCGTCCAGACGGTCCTCGACGGCGTCGAGGTCGCCGGAGACCATGAGCATCCATCCGTAGAAGACGCCAAGCACGGCGCTGCGCCGGACCACGTCGTCGGGGAGCGCGTTGAGCCAGCCGAGCAGTGTCGTGTCCTGCCGGTTGCGGCGCAGGGCAGGCAGGGCAAGCTCCATCAGATGGGCGGCGCGTTCGAAGTCCCCGCCGGCCAGTGCGTGCCTCACGGCGTCCTCGACAAGGTCGTGGTGCACGTACCAGTCGCTGGCGCGCCGATGCAGGACCGGGACCAGGTCGGGTTCCTCGCTGAGCACGCGGGAGCGGAGGACATCGGCGAACAGGTGGTGATAGCGGAACCACTCCCGGTGTTCGTCCAGGGCTACGACGAAGAGGTTGGCGCGCTCGAGGCCCTCGACCATCGCGCTGCCATCGGCCCGTCCGGTGACGGCGTCACACAGTGGTCCGGCAAGCCGGTCGAGGACGGCGGTATGCAGCAGGAACTCGCGGGTCCGTTGGGGCTGGTCCCTCAGCACCTCGTCGACCAGGTAGTCCAGGACGAAGCGGTGACTGCCGGTGAACGCGCCGATGAACCCGGAGACGTCGGCGCGGCCCCGTAGCGACAGGGCGGCCAGCTGCAGTCCCGCGATCCAGCCTTCGGTGCGGGTCTCCAGCGCGTCCACGTCAGGGGCGGAAAGGCCGAGGCCCATCACCTGGTTCAGGAAGCTCGTCGCCTCCCCCGGCGTGAACCGCAGGTCGGTGGCGCGCAGCTCGACCAGCTCGTCGCGAGTGCGCAGGCGGGCGAGCGGGAAAGCCGGGTCCGCGCGACTGGTGACCACCAGGGTCAGCTGCGGTGGAAGGTGGTCGAGCAGGAACGTCATCGCGTCGTGCACGAGCCGCGCCTCAATCACGTGGTAGTCGTCAAGTACGAGCACGATCGGTCCGGCCGTCCGAGCCAGATCGTTGATCAGCGCGGTCAGCGCTGCCTCGGCCCGCGAGGCCGGCGCAACGTCCATGAGATCCAGCGCATCGGAGCCGAGATCCGCGTCGATACCCTGCAGCGCGGCGACCACGTGCGTCAGCAGACGGGGAAGGTCGTTGTCCCCGTCGTCCAACGACAGCCAAGCGACGCGCGTGACGTGCTGTCGTTGCACAACCTGCTCGATCCAGGCGCTGACCAGTGTCGTCTTGCCGAAGCCGGCCGGCGCCGAGATGAGCAACAGCTTCCGGCCGGCCTCCAGACCAGCCTCCAGCCGCTCGATCAGCCGTGGCCGCCCGACCAGTACGGGGCGCCTGGCCGGAGCGAACAACTTCGTGGCCAGGACCGTCGTCGGCATCGCACCACTATCCCCCAGCTCGCTGCCTCCCGCCGGTCACGAGGCGGATGGGTGGCCTGCCTCGGCTTTGATATCGCTCGTTCGACGGGCGGGGGAAGTTGGGGCCTGTGGTCGGACTACCGGGCCAGTGGAGCTGCGGTGCGCACGGAGGAGACGACGTCGAGGATCGCGCGGGTCGTGGCATTGGCGTACTGCTCGTCCAAGATCAGCCCCGCATGGCTGGCGCCCTCGACGACGCGGTGCGAGCTCTCGGTCGACAACGTCGCCAGCTTGTTCTGGGCCGCGTCGTGGGTCGCGTCCGTCTCGGCGCCTGCGGTGAGGACGACCAGCGGTTTGGCACCGAAGTCGGTGAGCATCGCG
>JBIOUF010000241.1:0-2544 GCA_044866695.1 Nocardioidaceae bacterium
AGCTGCGCCGGGCCGAGGAGGAGGCGACCGGCGTGGGCCGGCTCTGGCCGGGCGCCACCGTGCGGCTCGGAGCCGACGCGACGGTCGCGTCCGTGCGTGCCGACCTGGCCCGCAGCGACGTGGTCCACGTCGCCGGCCACGGTGTCCACCGGCAGGACAGCCCGCTGTTCTCCGCGCTGCGGTTGGCCGACGGCCAGCTGTACGCCTATGAGGTCGACGCCGACAATCGGGTGGCTTCTTGCGTCGTGCTCTCGGCATGTGAGGCTGGACTCGCTACTATTCGTCCTGGAGACGAAGGTCTCGGGCTGACGAACGTGCTCCTGCATCTCGGAGCGTGCTCTGTGCTCGCCGGCGTCGCGCGCGTGCGTGACGACGTGGCCGCCGACGTGATGCACCGCGTGCACCGCGACATGGCGGCAGGCGTCGCCTCCGCGGACGCCTTGGCTCGCGCTCAGGCGGCGAGCGGTGACGCCGGTGCTCCGGCCCCGTTCGTCGCCTTCGGCGCACCATGGTGAGCAGGACCCATCTGAAGGGTGCTCGGGGGGTTTGAGCCCCCTTGTCTGTGTCTGCCCGGATCTTGCAGAAACTTGCACTGCATGATCCTGCGCCTGCTTTTTGTGGAGGTTTCACCTTTCTACCCCCGACACTAGAGCAGTCCGATCACAGCAACTCGGGGCTCCATCGGCGACTGATCCCAGCACGACGAGAGCAAGGACCACACCCAATGAACCCCAAGACTGCCGCGAAGTGGCTGACCGGCGTCGCCGTCACGGTCATCCTCGGACTCACCGCGTCGACCGCGCCCTCCTCGGCCGACGAGGATCCCGGAACCGGAGGGGTCGACCGGCCCAGCAACTTCCGGATCGACACGAGTTGGGACTGAGTCTCGCCCTGCGGGGGCGGAACTCTGGTCCCGCCCACAACTGCACACAATGAGGTCGCCCGTCAGGGTCGGCCTCCCCAGGGCGTGGACGCTCTCCCCCAAAGCGTCCGCGATGAGACGAGACGAGATCGCGCCTCTCCCCCCACAGGTTGCGATCTAGAGCCAGTCCCCCCGGCCCGTCTCCGTCACCGGTGAGGGCAACGCCTCGCAGGCGTTGCCCTCATCGCGCGTCCGGGGCCGTCGAGCCGGCGAGGGCCGGTCAGAACGAGGCGTGGTCGCGGTCGAGCTGCGCAGAGGCGCCCGGGTCCTCGAGTCGGCTCTCCGCCTGGCTCATCGCCCAGCCGAGCTGGAACCTGGTCTGCACGCCGTACTCGTCCTTGAGGGAGGCAATGTACCCCGCGTAGGTGCGGGTGCTCACGCCCAGACGCTTCGCGCTCGCGGCGTCGCTGTGCCCTTCCGCGAGGAGGCGCAGGGTCATCCGGCGGACGTCAGAGGCGATGCGGTGCTCGGCCTCCTTACCGGTGAGGGTGAACGGCATCCCGCGCTCCCAGGCTCGGTCGTAGATGTCCACCAGGTACGACACCAGGCTCTTGTCCTGGATAGCGATGGCGACGCTGCGGTCCTCGGTGGCAGGGATCAGGGCGAGCTGGCGGTCGAAGACGATCAGCCGGCGGAAGAACTCGTCGAGCGTGCGCACGTCCGCCCCGAGCGGGACGATCATGGCGACGTACTCACGGGTAGCCGGGCTGTGCCGGGCGGAGTGCTGGTAGAGCGTCCGCATCTTCACGCCCCGCTCCAGGGCATGGACGTCGCGGTCCTGGGCGCGCGGGGGGCGCTTGCGGTGCGGCTGGGCGGTGAGCAGCTCCTCTCGGCAGTCGCCGAGGGCCGTATCGATGAAGCCGTTGATCTTGTCGATCCCGTGGATCTCGGTGATCGGGCTGACGGTCGCGTGAGGCGAGGACCGGAACGCGTGTGCCGCTTCGGCGAGCGCGGAGGACCAACGAGCCGACTCCGACAACAGCTCGCTGCCCTGCTGGGTCAAGGGGACGACCACCTGTGCCTGCACCGACAGCGGGTCGACCGGGTAGAACCGGCGGGTCCGCTCGTCGAGCCGCAGCAGGCCGAGCCGGACCAGCAGGTCGAGACCTTCGCGTTCGGGCTTGCCCGGCTCGTAGTCGGGGTCGTCGGCGTCCAGCCAACCGGCGGACGTGGCCCGCTCGAACACCTCGGAGCCGAGCGACTCGAACAGCTGTCGCTCGTCCCTGCTGTGCTCGGTGGTCATCGCCCCGCCTGTCCCACCTCCCCAGTATGCCCGAGATGCCCGTTCGCGGGTCGGTTCAGCCCCGACGGCCCACGGCGTCCTGGATCGCGGGCACGACCTGGCGGGGGTCCAGGACGGTGTAGGCCTGGCCGCCGGTCGCGCGGGCGATGGCGTCCAGGCTCCGCCGGTCCGCGTCGGGGCCGATCGCGACGCCGTACACCGGGACCGGCCGGTCGCGCGGGCCGGCCCGGAGCCGGTCCAGCAGGCGGGGGAGGCTGAGCCCGGCCGGGTCCTGGTTGGCCCCGTCGGTCACGAGGACGACGCCGTTGGCGTGGGTGGGCTGCCAGCCGCGGCGCACGGCCCGGACGGCGGCCCACGTGGTGTCGTACAGCGCGGTCCC
>JBIOUF010000242.1:0-20852 GCA_044866695.1 Nocardioidaceae bacterium
CACCAAGACTGACGGTTCGGCCGACCAACATTGACGGTTCGACCCACCAAGATTGACGGGTCGGCGGGTCGGCGGGTCGGCGGGTCGGTGGGTCGGTGGGTCAGCAGGTGAGCTCGGGGACGGGGCCTTCGTGGAGGGCGAGGTAGACGCGGTCGCGGAGGCGGTTGGCCTCGGTGTCGGTGAGGGTGCGGTCGAGGGGGCGCAGCACCAGGCGCAGGAGCAGGTTGCGGTCCTCGGGGCGCAAGGACAGCCGGAGACGGGCCGCGGCGGGGAGGTCCTCGTACTCCGTCACGGCGAGGGCCTGCACCGACTCCACGGCGTCCGCCGCGGCGCCCAGGGCCGACCGCACCCGGTCGCCGAGCGCCTCGTCGCCGACGTCGGCGTCCGGGCCGACGACCAGGGACAGGTCGCGCCGGACCGGAGGCTGCGCCGAGACCGGCCGGTACGGCGACAGGTCGGTCATCGCAGCGGCCACCCGCGGGTCGGCCGACCGGAGCAGCCGGATGTCCTCCACCCCCTTGCGCAGCATGACCAGCCGGTCCAGGCCCAGGCCCATCGCCAACCCGTGCCAGTCCCCGTCGAGCCCGGCCCGGGCCAGCACGTGGCGGGCGGCCAGGCCGCACTCGCCGACCTCGACCCAGGCGCCCCGGTGTCGGAGCAGGATCTCCCGGCCGCGCGTGGTGTAGGGATGTGCCGCGGGGGGCGTGTGCCAGCGCGTGCCGGGCACCGCCGCCTTGGCGACGGTGCCCACCAGGGCGGTCAGCGCGCTCGCCGGGAGCCGTCCGCGACGCAGCAGCCACAGGTCCAGCTGGTGCGGGGTGCCGGTGTGCAGCCGGTCGATGCTGTCGCGCCGCCAGCACATCCCGGCCGCGACGACGAGCCGGTCGCGGCCGTCCTCCCCGGCGGCCAGCTCACGCAGGGCGGCCGGCACCATCGCGGTGGTGTGGCTGCGCAGCACGTGCCGCGCGTCGACGTACCGCGTGTGGCGGGCGTCGCGGGTGACCGCGTCGGGTGGGTAGCCGAGGTCGTCGTAGTTGTCCGCGAGCGCGACGACCGGGTGCTCGCGTCGCACGTCCACGACGACGTCGGGATGCTCGGCGCGGACCGCGGACACCACCGCGCTGAGCACGTGTTGGACGGCATGTGGTCCCTGCGCCGGGTCGGTGAGGTCGCGCAGGGACAGGGACTGGTGCAGCTGCTGGGTGGTGAGGATCTCGGGCACGGTGGTTCCTCCGGATGGGCCTGGCTGGCTGGGGGAGAAGACACCCCGGCCGGTCAGCGGTGGAGGAAGCGACGCGCGTCAGCGGGCCCCGCCGGCGCCGCTGGGCCGGCCGGGGCGGGGGAATCGCCGCGCTGTCGAGGTCACGCGTCCAGGCTACGCGTCGCGCCCGGTCCGCGCACCGGGGATTCGCCGGGCTCGCGAGCCGGGCTTTCGCCGGGCGGCGAGGGCCGGCGCTCGGAGGTGATCACCAGCGCCACCGACGCGACGACCACGGCCCCGCCGGCCAGCATCGCCGCCGTCGGCTGCTCGTCGAGGATCAGCCAGCCCAGGAACACTGCGACGACCGGGTTGACGTAGGCGTACGTCGCCACCAGCGAGATCGGCGCGTTGGCCAGCAGCCACACGTAGGACGAGAACGCGACGACCGAGCCGAACACCACCAGGTAGCCCAGCGCCAGCCAGGTCCTCGCGGGGTAGTCGAAGGTGAACCGCTCGCCGGCCAGCGGACCGACGACCACCATGATCGCGCCGCCGGCGAGCATCTCGTAGACCGCCGTGACGAAGGGGTTCCAGGGCGTGGTCAGCCGCGGCTGGAGGTAGGACCCCAGCGCCCAGCACGACGCGGCGAACAGCACCAGCAGGGCGGGGCCGAGCGGCACCGTGCCCGCGCCCTGGGCGGCGATCACCAGGGCGGCCAGGCCGGCGAAGCCGACCAGCACCCCGGCGACGGTCAACGGCCGGGGCCGGTCCCGTTCGACCAGCCGGAAGACGATCACCATCAGGGGCGCCACCGCGATCAGCAGCGCGGTGAAGCCGGACTCCGCGCCGAGGTTCTCCCCGACCGACACCAGCCCGTTGCCCAGCACCGGCAGCATCAGCCCGAGCAGGGCCGCCCCGGCCAGCTGCCGGCGGGTGACCGCGAGGACGCGGACGCCGTCGCGCAGCGCGAGCAGGGTGGCCAGCAGCAGGCCCGCCGTCAGGAACCGCAGGCCCATCGAGGTCAGCGGCGGCGCGTCGGCGACCACCACGCGGATGCCCAGGTACGTCGACCCCCAGACGACGTACACGATGCCCAGCGCCACCGCGACGAGCGCGAACGGCGCGGCGGTCCGGACCGGGACCACGCTCGCTCCGGGCACGTCGCGTCGGGTGTCGATGTCGGTCACTGCCCTCTCCGCGTCCGCCGATGTCATCACCGTCAAGGACTTTGCTCCTGTCGGGTCCAAGCGTAGGCGGTGCCGCCGACGCCTGTCGCGGGGGATTCTGGCCAGCCGTCCGCGACATCCGGTCAGGTGGACCGGGCCCACGCGGCTTGGGTAGGTTGGGGGCGGTGGCCGGCCGTGTGGCGCCGGTCACGCCGTTCGCCCGCAGGTGCGGCCGCCATCACCCCGCGCGGTCGGCCCGGGCGCAGTCGAGAGCCGCCGGTGACGGAGGATCCCGCGCACCGGGCGCAGGCGAGAGGAGAGGTACGTGGACGACGCGTCCGCCGAGTTCGGCCCGCCCGTGGAGCGGGTCTTCGGGCCCGAGCACGCCGACGGAGGGCCCGAGCTCGTGCAGCTGCTCACCCCGGAGGGGGAGCGGGTCGAGCACCCGGACTTCGCCTTCGACCTCGACGACGCAGCGATCGTCGGCTTCTACCGCGACATGGTGCTCACCCGCCGCATCGACACCGAGGCCACCGCACTGCAGCGGCACGGCGAGCTGGGCATCTGGGCGCAGCTGCTCGGACAGGAGGCCGCCCAGGTGGGCTCGGGACGGGCGCTGCGCGCCCAGGACTTCGTGTTCCCGACCTACCGCGAGCACGGCGTCGCCTTCGTCCGCGGCCTGGACCCGCTGGCGCTGCTCGGGCTGTTCCGGGGCGTCGACCAGGGGTCGTGGGACCCCAGCACCAACAACTTCGCGCTCTACACCATCGTCATCGGGGCGCAGACCCTGCACGCCGTCGGCTACGCCATGGGCATGCAGCGCGACGGCGTCGTCGGCACGGGCGACCCCGACCGGGACGCCGCCGTGGTGGCGTACTTCGGGGACGGGGCGAGCAGCCAGGGCGACGTCAACGAGTCGTTCATCTTCGCGGCGTCGTACAACGCGCCGGTGGTGTTCTTCTGCCAGAACAACCAGTGGGCCATCTCCGAGCCGATCGAGCGGCAGTCGCGGATCCCGCTCTACCAGAGGGCGCTCGGCTTCGGCTTCCCCGGCGTCCGGGTGGACGGCAACGACGTGCTCGCGACGTACGCCGTCACCAGGGCCGCTCTGCAGCGCGCCCGCGACGGACAGGGCCCGACCTTCGTCGAGGCCTACACCTACCGCATGGGCGCGCACACCACGACCGACGACCCGACCCGCTACCGGCTCAGCTCGGAGCTGGAGACCTGGAAGCTGAAGGACCCGATCCAGCGGGTCCGCGTGCACCTGACCCGCAACGGCCTCGCGGAGCCGGAGTTCTTCGAGGAGGTCGACGCCGAGGCCGAGCGGCTGGGCGAGCACCTGCGCGAGAGCTGCCGGGCGATGCCCGACCCGCACGTCCTGGACGTCTTCGAGCAGGTGTACGCCGAGCAGACCCCCGAGCTGGCCGCCGAGCAGCGCGAGTACGCCGCATACCTGTCCTCGTTCGCCGACCAGCCGGAGGGGGCGCTGCGATGACGAAGATGACTCTGGCCCGGGCACTGAACGCCGGGCTGCGCCGGGCGATGGAGGACGACGCGAAGGTCCTGGTGATGGGCGAGGACGTCGGCAAGCTCGGCGGCGTCTTCCGGATCACCGACGGGCTGCAGAAGGACTTCGGGGAGGACCGGGTCATCGACTCCCCGCTCGCCGAGTCCGGCATCGTCGGCACGGCCGTGGGCCTGGCGATGCGCGGCTACCGGCCGGTCTGCGAGATCCAGTTCGACGGCTTCGTCTACCCGGCGTACGACCAGATCGTCAGCCAGGTCGCGAAGCTGCACTTCCGCAGCCAGGGCCGGGTGCGCATGCCCGTGGTCATCCGGATCCCGTACGGCGGCGGCATCGGCGCGGTGGAGCACCACAGCGAGTCGCCCGAGGCGCAGTTCGCCCACACCCCTGGGCTCAAGGTGGTGACCTGCTCCAACCCGGTCGACGGGTACTGGATGGTCCAGCAGGCGATCGCGCACGACGACCCGGTGATCTTCCTGGAGCCCAAGCGGCAGTACCACTCCGACAAGGCCGACGTCGACGAGGCCGCGACCCCCGACCCGCTGTTCGCCTCCCGCGTGGTGCGCGCGGGCGCCGACTTGACGCTGCTCGCCTACGGGCCGATGGTCAAGACCTGCCTGGCCTCCGCCGAGGCCGCGGCGCAGGAGGGACGCAGCCTCGAGGTCGTCGACCTGCGCACGCTGTCCCCGCTGGACACCGAGCCCGTGTTCGCGTCCGTACGCCGCACCGGCCACGCCGTCGTGGTACACGAGGCGCACGTCAACCTCGGCATGGGCGCCGAGCTCGCCGCGCGGATCACCGAGCAGTGCTTCTACTCCCTCGAGGCGCCGGTGCTGCGCGTGGGCGGGTTCGACACGCCCTACCCGCCGTCGCGGCTGGAGGAGGAGTTCCTGCCCGACCTCGACCGGGTCCTCGACGCGGTGGACCGGTCCCTGGCGTTCTAGCGCCGACGCCTCTCGATTTCTGGTCAGACTGATAAGGAGTGCCCGTGGCCGTCCACGAGTACAAGCTGCCCGACCCGGGCGAAGGGCTCACCGAGGCCGAGATCGTCGCGTGGCGGGTCGCGGTGGGTGACGTGGTCGCGGTCAACGACATCGTCGTCGAGGTCGAGACGGCCAAGTCCGTCGTCGAGCTGCCCACGCCGTACGCCGGCACCGTCGCCGCCCTGCTGGTGTCCGAGGGCGAGACCGTCGCGGTCGGCACCCCGATCATCGCCGTCGCGGACGAGGCCGGAGAGGCGGCCGCACCCGAGGCGCCCGCTCCGGCCGGGGCGACCGGCGCGCCGGCGGGCGACGAGGACCCGGGGGCGCCGCAGACGCTGGTCGGCTACGGGCCCAAGGCCGGCGCCGGCACCCGTCGCCCGCGCCGCGGCGCGGCGACCCCCGCGAGCGCGGCGGGCGCGGCCGCCCAGGAGCAGGTGCAGGGCGTCTTCGAGTCCGGCCCGGGCCCGGAGCCGGACGCCCCCTTCGTGGCCCAGGAGCCGGCGGTGCCGGCGCGTCCGGCCGCGGTCGCCGGCGACGGGGAGGGCGAGGCGGCCGTGCGCGTGCTGGCCAAGCCCCCGGTGCGCAAGCTTGCCAAGGACCTCGGCGTCGACCTCCGCGCGCTCGTGCCGACCGGTCCCGAGGGCACAGTGACCCGCGCCGACGTCGAGGGGGCCGCCACCACGGCCGCCGCGGCGGCTCCCGCCCCCGTCGCCGCGGCGACCGCCGGCGAGCGTCGCGAGCCGGTCAAGGGCGTGCGGAAGATGATGGCCCAGGCCATGGTGGAGTCGGCGTTCACCGTCCCGCACGTCACCGAGTGGGTGACCCTGGACGTCACCCGCACCATGAAGCTGGTGGCCGGGCTGCGGCGGCACCCCGAGTTCGTCGACGTCAGGGTCTCGCCGCTGCTCGTGGTGGCCCGCGCGGCCTGCCTGGCGATGCGGCGCACGCCGGAGGTCAACGCCTGGTGGGACGAGACGGCCCAGGAGGTCGTCTACCGCCAGCAGGTCAACCTCGGGTTCGCCGCGGCCACCCCGAGAGGCCTGGTGGTGCCGAACGTCAAGGACGCGGCCTCGCTGTCGCTGGCCGACCTCGGTGCCGCCGTCAACGCGCTGACCCGGACCGCGCGGGAGGGCCGCACCCAGCCCGCCGACATGGCGGGGGGCACCTTCACGATCACCAACGTCGGGGTCTTCGGCATCGACTCCGGCACGCCGATCATCAACCCCGGCGAGTCGGCGATCCTCGCGTTCGGCGCGGTGCGGGCTGCGCCGTGGGTGCACAAGGGCCGGGTCACGCCGCGTCAGGTGACCACGCTGGCGCTGTCCTTCGACCACCGGTTCATCGACGGCGCGCTGGGCTCGCGGTTCCTCGCCGACGTGGCCGCGATCCTGCACGACCCCCGCGACGCGATCTTGTTCTGAGGACTACAACCGCTTCTCCAGCATCACCACGCGGTGGCCCGGGTCGCCGAGCCGGCCCACCTCGACGTACCCGCGACCTCGGTGGAACGCCAGCGACGGCTGGTTGGGCGGCTCCAGGTTGACCTCCAGCGCGACTCCGCCGTAGGCCACCGCCTCGGCCTCCACGGCGTCGTACACCGCCGACCCCACGCCGCGGCGGCGCACGTCCTCGTGCAGGACGATCCGGTCCAGGTAGAGCAGCCCGTCGCCGCGTCCGGCGTACCAGCGGTAGTACGGGGACCAGTACGCCGACCCCGGCGCCATCGTGACCACGAACCCGCCGAACCCGCCGTCCACGTCGACCACCTCGAAACGGTGCGCCACGGCGCGCAGCGCGGTCAGCAGGGCTTCGTCCATGGGCGCCAGCAGCGCCACGTTGCGGTCGTTGAGGGCCAGCACCTCCTCCGCGTCCGCGTCCGCCACGGGCCGCAGCCGAACCGTCACGGGGCGCCCACCATCGGCCGGGAGGCGAGCGGCAAAGGGCTCGACCAGCAGGTGCTCACGGCGTGACCGCCATCGCTGCCAGCACGCGTGCCGCCAGCTCATGGTCGCCGGCCACGGTCACCTCGACCTCGTGCGGCGGACGCCGACCACCACCGAGCACCACGAACGCCTCGGTGTCCATGGTCAGCCGGACGGAGGGGTCCTCGGGAGGGGGCGCCTTGGCCGCCCGCCCGTCCTCGCCCATGGCGACCGCGAAGGTCCCGGCCACCGGCCCGGTCACCTCCCAGACCACGGTGGTGCCCGCGGGAGGGGAGACCCGCTTGCCCACGACGTAGGGCAGCGACCGGGCGAAGACCGCCACCGTGTGACGGGCACCGGGGGTGTCCAGGTGGCCGGGGCGGCCCACCGCGCGGCGGACGTCCTGCTCGTGCATCCACACGTCCAGGCAGCGGTTGCTCAGCAGGGTCCGCCAGTCCCAGCCGATGCCGCCGGGGGTCCGCGGCGGGCTGCCGCCGCCGTCGGTGGGCGGGTCGGCGAGCAGGTCCGCGTGCCGGGCGGCGACGGAGGCGGCGAGCTCGGCGACGACCCGATCGGGGGGCCAGTCCGCCCGCGCCAGCGGGCCGCGCTCGGTGTAGTGGCTCATCGGGTTCGTGACGTGCGGCAGCGGCGGCACCTCGACGTCGTCCTGCGGGTTGCCGGCCAGCTCGGACTCCAGGTGCGCCAGGTGCGCCGCCACCGCCCGGACGTCCCATCCGGGAAGATCGGTGGGCCGCTCCCAGTCGCCGGGTCCCAGCGTCGCGAGCAGCCGGACCGCGTCGTCGGCGCTGGACTTCCAGGTCTCGACGTACGACGACAGCCGCGCCTGGTCGTCAGCCATGCGGGCTACCTCGCTCACGTCCCGGCCACGTCACCGCGCGCAGGACGGGCTCGTCGAGCAGGCGGTCGGCCAGCGAGTCGTCGCACCCCACGACGGTGAACGAGGAGTCCGGGTCGCTGTGCAGCCACCATCGGCGGTCGCCCGGCCACAGCACGGTGAGGGGGCGCTCGTACGGCCAGCGCGCCTCCCACCGCGTATACGTCAGCTCGGTCAACAGCCCGCCCACGAGGACGTAGTCGATGTGCGCCCGCATCCGGGCCGCCACGGCCAGGAGCGGCTCCGGATCCTCCGGGACCGGGTCGTAGCTCGCCAGGGTAGCCGCCGCCCGCTCGCCGGAGTCCTGCCTCAGCAGCTGTTCCAGACGGCGCTTCTGCTCCGCCGACGGGTGTCCTTCGCTGCTGGGGTCGCCCCGGAACGGCGCCCGGTCCCTCTCGCTGACCTCTGCGACCTTCGTGCCGGGGTGGAGGACGACGACCACCCGCGCGAAGCCCCGGGGGACGTACTGCACGGCCGGCTCTGTGGACGGCGGCTCGGCATCGCACTGCTCGACCCAGTCGCGGAACCAGCGCAGCTGCACCGGGTCGACGGTCGTCGTCATGGCCCGGAACATATCTGGTGCGGCGGTCGTGGCCGACATCCGCAGGTCCCTATGCTGCGGCAGTCCACTGTCTCGGGCTTCGGGACCCCCGAAGCGTGATCCGGGTCTTCAAGCGCGCGGCATCCGGTCGGTGCCGCCGGCCTCGACGGCCAGGCCGGTTCTCGTCGTTGGCCGTGCCGCGACCCCGACGCGTCACATCTCCTCGTGGGTGTCCGGGTCGCCGCCGAACAGCCGGCCGTCCGGGCGGCCCAGGGCGGTGATCGCGGCGACCTCCTCCGCGGTGAGCTCGAAGCCGAAGATGTCCAGGTTCTGGACCTGGCGCTCCCGGTTCGCCGACTTGGGGATCGGCACCGAGCCGAGCTCGTAGTGCCAGCGCAGGATGACCTGGCCGGGGGTCACGCCGTGCGCCTGGGCCGCGTCGCGGACCGGTCCGGCGTCGTACTGCCCCCGACGCTTGCCCAGCGGGCTCCACGCCTCGGTGCGGACGCCGAGCTCGTCGTGGGCCTGGCGCATCTGCTCCTGCGGGAACAGCGGGTGCAGCTCGATCTGGTTCACCGCGGGCGTGACGCCGGTGGCCTCGATGACGCGCTCGAGGTGGGCGCGGGTGAAGTTGGAGACGCCGATCGTGCGCACCAGCCCCTGCTCGCGCAGGTCGACCAGCGCCTCCCACGCCTCGACGTACCGGTCCCGGCGTGGGTTGGGCCAGTGGATGAGGTGCAGGTCGAGGTGGTCCAGGCCCAGGCGTTCCAGTGAGGCACGGGTGGAGGCGACGGCGTCGTCGTACCCGTGGTGCCGTCCGGGGAGCTTGCTGGTGACCCGGACCTCCTCCCGCGGCACGCCGGACTCCCGCAGCGCACGGCCCACCTCGGCCTCGTTCTCGTAGTTGACCGCGGTGTCCAGCAGCCGGTAGCCGGCCTCGAGCGCGCTGCGGATGGCGGCCACACCGTCGTCGCCGCGCAGTGGGTAGGTGCCGAAGCCGACGGCAGGCAGCGGGGTGCCGTCGTTGAGGGCGTACGTCGGGACGGAGGGCGTCGTAGGCACCCGCTCAACCTAGTAGGTCGCGACGGGCTACTAGCCGCAGCCGGATCACCCGGGACCGGCTCGGTGAGGGGGGCGCTCCGACGTACCCATGCCGAGTCGTCGCCACTTCCCGCCAGGATTGACGGAGGCCGACCAGGATTGACGGCTCGGCCCGCCACGATTGACGGTTCGGCCCGCCAGGATTGACGGCTCGGCCCGCCACGATTGACGGTTCGACGGGAGGGGATCGGCGGCTCGATACTCGGGAGGCATGAGCATGCCCACGCCGGTCCTCGATGCCCGGCGTTGAGCGGCGTGGCTCAGAAGGCGGACTCGGGCAGGTCCATGAGCGACAGGTCGACGGCCTCGGCGACGGCCCGCTCGGCGGTCAGCCTCGGCAGCACGGTCTGGGCGAAGAACTGCGCCGCGGCGACCTTGCCCTGGTAGAAGTCCCGGTCCTGGCCGGACACGTCGCCGGCCAGCTTCTCCAGGGCCACCTGCGCCTGGCGCAGCAGCAGCCACGCGCACACCACGTCGCCGAGCACCATCAGCAGCCGGCTGGTGTTCAGGCCGACCTTGTAGACGTTGCGCAGGTTGCCGCCCTCGGTCCGCGGGTCGGCCGACATCAGGTGGGTGACCATCGTGCCCACCATCGCGTTGGCGTCGTCCAGGGCGGTGGCGAGCAGCCCCCGCTCGACCTTCAGCCGGCCGTTGCCGCCCTCGGCCTCGACGAAGGCCCGAATCTCACGCTCGAGGTGGCCGAGGCCTTGCGCTGAGTCCTTGACGATCTTGCGGAAGAACAGGTCCTGGCCCTGGATGGCGGTGGTGCCCTCGTAGAGGGTGTCGATCTTGGCGTCGCGGACGTACTGCTCCACGGGGTAGTCCTGCAGGAACCCCGACCCGCCGAAGGTCTGCAGCGACTCGGTGCCCAGCAGGACCCACGAGCGCTCCGAGCCGTAGCCCTTGACGATCGGCAGCAGCAGGTCGTTGACCCGCTCGGCGGTCTCGTCGCGACGGCCCTCGTGCCGCGCGACCTGCACGCGGTCCTGCCACGACGCGGTGTAGAGCACCAGGGCCCGCAGGGCCTCGGCGTGCGACTTCTGCGTCATCAGCGAGCGTCGTACGTCGGGGTGGTTGGTGATCGCGACCCGGGGCGCGGTCTTGTCCGAGGCGCGGGTCAGGTCGGCGCCCTGGACGCGGGACTTGGCGTAGTCGAGCGCGTTGAGGTATCCGGTGGAGAGTGTCGCGATCGCCTTGGTGCCGACCATCATCCGGGCGTTCTCGATCACCTGGAACATCTGCGCGATGCCGTCGTGCACCTCGCCGAGCAGCCAGCCCGTGGCCGGAGCCGACGCCCCGAAGGCGAGCTCGCAGGTGTTGGACACCTTGATGCCCATCTTCTTCTCGACTCCTGCGACCTCGACGCCGTTGCGCTCGCCGGTGGGCTCGCCGGTCTCGAGGTCGAACAGCAGCTTGGGTACGACGAACATGGACAGGCCCTTCGTGCCCGGGCCGCCGGCCCCCTCGACGCCGACGGGGCGGGCCAGCACCAGGTGGACGATGTTCTCCGCCAGGTCGTGCTCCCCGGAGGTGATGAACCGCTTGACGCCCTCGATGTGCCAGCTGCCGTCGTCCTGCCGGAAGGCCTTGGCGCGCCCGGCACCGACGTCGGAGCCGGCGTCGGGCTCGGTGAGCACCATGGTCGCTCCCCAACGCCGGTCCACCATGTGCCGGGCGATCCGCTGGTCCCGCTCGTTGCCGGTGCGGTGCATCATCCCGGCGAACGCCGGGCCCGAGGCGTACATCCACACCGGCGCGTTGGCGCCGAGGACCAGCTCCCCGACCGCCCAGAACAGGCTGGACGGCGCCGGCTGGCCGCCGAGCTCGACGGGCAGCGAGAGCCGGAACCACTCGGCGTCCATCCAGGCGTCGTAGCTGGCCTTGAACGACGCCGGCAGGTCCGCGGTGCCGGTGACGGGGTCGAAGACCGGCGGGTTGCGGTCGCCGTCGGCGTACGACGCGGCGACGTCCTCGCGGGCCAGCCGCTCCACCTCGACCAGGATCGACCGTGCCGTGTCGGCGTCGAGGTCGGCGAACGGGCCGGTGCCGAGGACGTCTTGACGGTCCAGCACCTCGAACAGGTTGAACTCGATGTCGCGCAGGTTGCTGCGGTAGTGGCTCATGCTCGGCACCCCTGGTGGTCTCGGTCGTCCCGGGAGCGCGGTGCGACGGGGCGGGACGGGCTCGTACTGGTCAGTAACATTATGCAACCAGCCAGTAACCGGCACAACCGTCCAAGACAGGTGTGCGCGACGCGAAGGGCCCGGGAGCAGCGCTCCCGGGCCCCTGCGACGCAAGGCAGGTCAGGTCACTTGAAGACGTCCTTGACCTTCTCGCCGGCCTGCTTGAGGTCGGCCTTCTTCTGGTCGGTCTGGCCCTCGGCCTTCTTCTCGTCGTCGCCGGTGAGGTTGCCGAGGGCCTCCTTGCCCTTGCCCTTGGCCGACTCGGCGGTGTTCTCGAGCTTGTCGGTGCCGCTCATCTGTTCCTCCTCGTGGCATGGATGCCTGGTGGGTACGCGTCCATGGGTACCCACCGCACGCCGCGTCGAACCCTCGGCGGGAAGCCTCCCGGCAACCCCTTGTGTAGTTGTCTGACAGACTTTTGCCCATGCGAGTCTCCGCGAAGGCCGACTACGCCCTCCGGGCGCTGATCGAGCTGGCGGCGCGCCCCGAGGGTGCCCCGGTGAGCGCCGAGGAGATCGGCCGCCTCCAGGACATCCCGCACGGCTTCCTCCAGGCCATCCTGGCCGACCTCCGCCGGGCGGGTGTGGTGATCAGCCAGCGCGGGCAGTCCGGAGGCTGGCGGCTGGCCCGTGCGGCGGACGACGTGACCGTCGCCGACGTGATCCGCGCGGTGGACGGCCCGCTGGTCAGCGTCTACGGGCTCCGACCGGAGGCGGTGACGTACAACACCTCCGCCGAGGTGCTGCAGCACGTGTGGATCGCCGCGCGGTCCAGCCTGCGGGAGGTGTTCGAGGAGGTGACCATCGCGGCCCTCGCGGAGCGCCGGCTGCCCGAGTCGGTCGTGGCCCGCACCAAGGACGAGGACGCCTGGCAGCCGCACTGATGCCGAGCCACCTCCTCGAAGCCGCCGACCCGCGATACTCATGGCCATGACGCTGCCGACGGGCACCCAGATCGGCCTGCTCCGGCCCGGTCCGCACGGGGACACCCGGGCCACGGTCACCTCGCTGGCCGCCTCGCTCCGCTCGCTGCGGGTGGGCGGCACGGCGCTCGTGCACGAGTACCCCGAGGACCGGCCGGCCCCCGGCGGCGCGGGCATCGTCCTGGTGCCGTGGCCGAACCGGGTCGCCGGTGCCCGCTGGCGCCTGGACGGTGTGGAACAGCTGCTCGACGTCACCGAACCGGCCCGTGGCAACGCCTCGCACGGCCTGCTCCGCAACACCGAGTACGCAGTCGTCCACCGGTCGGAGGCGGAGGCGACGCTGGCCGCCCACGTGTTCCCGCAGCACGGCTACCCGTTCACGCTGGCCACCGCGGTCACCTACCGGGTCCGAGACGACGGCCTGCGGGTCACCCACCGGCTGGTCAACGAGGGCTCGACCGCGGCGCCCGTGGCGGTGGGCGCGCATCCGTACCTGCGGGTGGGCGAGGCGCCGGTCGCCGACCTCGTCGTGACGGTTTCGGGGCGGACCTACCTGCGCACCGACGACCGGTCCATCCCGGTGGCGCGCGAGGCGGTCGACGGCTCGCAGCTGGACCTGGGCGAGGGCCGGCGGCTCGGCGACGTGCGCCTCGACACGGCGTACACCGACCTGGCCCTCGACGGCGGCCGCCACCGGCACCGGCTCACCGCCCCCGACGGCCGCGCGGTGGAGCTGTGGGCCGACCCCGACTTCGGTTATGTCCAGGTCTACACGAACTCGGCGTTCGCCGGCCTCGGCGGCGTCGAGGACGCGGTGGCCGTGGAGCCGATGACCGCGCCCGCGGACGCGCTCAACTCCGGTGAGGGCCTGCGGTGGCTCGCGCCGGGCGGCTCCTGGACGCTGTCGTGGGGCATCCGCCTGCTGGGCTGACCCCGGGGTTTGCCGACCGGTCTCCAGGTGAGGATGACCCCATGGCGACGTACACCGTCAACCCCGACGCCGTGGCCCACGCGCGCCGGCTGATCGAGTCCCGGCAGTACGTCCTGGACAGCGACTGGGGCGAGGCGCAGCCGCGAGCCGCTGACGAGAACGCCTTCCTGGAGCGGCACTCGTGGCAGGAGTACGCCGCCTGGCACCTCGGGCTCACCGAGGGCGCCAACGACGAGACCAAGGCGCGCTACGCGTTCGTGTACGGCGACCTGCGCCGCCTGCACCGCACCGGCCTGATCGCCTGCGTCTACCGTGCCTCGGAGTGGCGGCACAAGGCCGTCGAGGTGGCCGCACACGACCTGCTCCAGGAGCTCGACCGGGCCACCCCCGGCTGAGGACGGGCGCGTCATCCGGTGGGCTGGCGTGTTTGTGGCCGATGCCTGCACGAGTCCCGGTTTGTGGCCCCAGACGGCAACGCCGCACGGCGTGTCGGTGTCGCCATCGGCCACAATGGGGGCATGACCGACGACAGCGGACCGGACCAGAGCGGCCTGTGGCTGGTGGCCCTCGGCGGGGCGCTGGCGGTGCTGGCACCGCTGGCCGGGTTCCTCGGCGGCACGATCGCCGGGCCGGGAGCGGAGCTGTTCGACGTGGAGGCGCTGCTGGCCTGGCTGATCGCCGGCCTGCTCCTGGGTGGGGCCGGCGTCGCGATCGCGTTCCTCGGCGGGATGCGCTGGTACCGCGCCAACCGCGGCCGGCCGCTGTTCTGACCTACGCCGCCCCTGCGCGGTCGTGTGGCCGATACCCGCAGCGTGCCACGGCGTGTCGCCGCAGTCTCAGGCCACTACGGGCACTTCGTGCAGGCATCGGCCACAAACCGGCCTACGCGGGCGGGGGCGGGGGCGGGGGCGGGGACGGGTCCCGGTCGAGCCTGGCCAGGAACGGTCCGACGATGTCCATGGGTAGCGGGAAGACCACGGTCGAGTTCTGGTCGGCGCCGAGCTCGAGCAGGGTCTGCAGGTAGCGCAGCTGGAGGGAAGCGGGGCTCGCGGAGAGGGTGTCCGCGGCCTGCCGGAGCTCCTCGGACGCCTGGAGCTCGCCGCGGGCGTTGATCACCTTCGCGCGGCGCTCCCGCTCCGCCTCGGCCTCGCGCGCCATGGCTCGCTGCATGGCCTCGGGGATCTCCACGTCCTTGATCTCGACGACCTGTACCTGCACGCCCCAGGGCTCGGTCTGGGTGTCGATGCTGGCGCGCAGGTCCTCGTTGAGGTCCTCCCGGTGCGCGAGCAGGGTGTCCAGGTCGGCGCGACCGACGACGGAGCGCAGCGTGGTCTGGGCGATCTGCGAGGTGGCGACCGCGTAGTTCTCCACGCTCATCACCGCCTTGACCGGGTCGACCACCCGGAACATCACCACGGCGTTGACCCGCGCCGGCACGTTGTCCTTGGTGATCACCTCCTGCGGCGGGATGGTCAGGGTGACCACGCGCAGGTCCACCCGCACCAGCCGGGCGACCCCCCGCGGCAGCAGCCTCAACCCCGGTCCCAGCAGCGGCCGCAGCCGGCCGAGCCGGAACGCGACGCCACGCTCGTACTCGCGGAGCACCCGCAGCGACGAGAGCAGGTACGCCGCGAGCGCGAGGACGACGACCAGGACGACCAGGGTGCCCGTGCTCATGGACGCGGCGTCCGGCGTGGTGCCGGCTCGGACCCGAAGGCCCCCCACCGGGTCGCGAACCGGTCGGAGGGCGCCGGCGGTCGGCGTACCGACGGCTGCACCGGCACGTGCTCGGGGAAGCCCGCGGGGGTGCGCCGCAGGTGCCGCCACAGCGGCCAGGCGGCCAGCGCGGCGAGGAGCGCGGTCGCCAGCAGGACGGCGGCGTCGATCGGTGGACGCCCGACCAGGAGGGCGAGCGGCAGCAGGACCGCGATGCCGGTGACCGCGCAGGCGATGCCGCGCTGGAACCTGCCGGCCTCCGAATGCGGCCAGGGGTCGACCGGCCGGGAGACCTCCCGGCCGGCGCTCGACGTGGTGCAGGTGTGCTTGACCGGACAGCTGTTGCACACGGTGGGGCTGGCCCGGTAGCGCATCACCCGCTGGTCGGGGTCGAAGGAGTGCGGCCACAGCCACTGGTCCTGCGGGCACACCCAGGCGTCGTGGTCGGCGTGGTAGCGGAAGGAGCCGTTGCGCCAGGCGCCGCTGCGCCGCGAGGCGGTCGCCGCGAGCAGGTCCAGGCCGTAGGCGACCAGGACCAGGAACGCCGTGTAGCCGCAGGCCAGCCACACGTCCACGTCGACGGCGCCGAGCGGGCCGGTCATTCCAGGTCGCCGTTCTCCGCCTCGCGCCGTTGGGACCGCCACCGGCTCTGCTCCGACGCGCGCAGGTCCAGGTCGCCCACGCTGCGGTCGGAGGCGTAGCGCGGGCCGCCCGGCTCGGGCTGCGCCGCGACGGCCGCTGGCTCCAGCTCGGTGTAGAGCGCCTCGATCGGTACGTCGTGGGTGGTCGCCGGCCGGGTGTAGCGCACCCCGAGCCAGGCGATCCACAGGAACGGCAGCACCCCGCCGATGATGAACAGCAGGTCGCCGGGCATGCGCAGCCACTCCAGCGTCGCGTTGCCCGGCGAGGTGACGAAGCCGAGGGTGCGCGCCTCGTAGTAGCCCTCGCTGACCGAGTGGTAGAGCTGCACGACGCCCAGCGGCAGCAAGGTGGCGAACAGCATCCAGGCCAGGCCGACGTTGAGCGACCAGAACGAGATCCTCGCCATCCGGTCCGGCCACCGCTTCTCCGGGATCAGGTACCGCAGCGCGAACAGCGCCAGCCCGACCGCCATCATCCCGTACACGCCCATCATCGCGCCGTGCCCGTGGTTGGAGGTGAGCGCGGTGCCGATCTGGTAGTAGGACACGATCGGCAGGTTGATCAGGAAGCCGAAGACGCCGGCGCCGAGGAAGTTCCAGAACCCGACGGCCACCAGGAACATCACCGCCCACCGGTGCGGGAACGGCGTGGTGCTGCGGGCCTCCTGGCGCGAGCCGAGCTGCAGGAAGCTCCACGCCTCGATGGTCAGGAACGTCAGCGGGATGACCTCCAGGGCCGAGAAGAACGCGCCCAGGGCCATGTGCTCCACCGGCGTACCCGAGAAGTACAGGTGGTGCATAGTGCCGATCACCCCGCCCACGGAGTACAGGATCAGGTCGAGGAAGATCACCCCGAGGGCGATGCGCTGCCGGACCACGCCCAGCATCACGAAGATGTAGGCGACCATCACCGTGGTGAACAGCTCCAGGAAGTCCTCCACCCACAGGTGGACCACCCAGAACCGCCAGAACTCCGCGACCGTCAGGTGGGTCTGCGTCCCGGCCAGCAGGCCGACGGCGTAGAAGGCGGGGATCGCCAGCCCGGCGAAGAAGAACAGCCACGGCATGTTGGCGCGCGACTCGGTGCGCAGCCGGGTGCGTACGCCGCGGTAGATGATCACGATCCAGATGAACAGGCCCGCCGAGAGCAGGATCTGCCAGACCCTCGGCAGGTCGAGGTACTCCCACTGCTGGTCGAACAGCGGTCCCTTCGCCCAGTCGACGCCGTGGATGGACAGCGCCTCGCCGGCCAGGCTGCCGGCCACGACGAGGGCGACCGCGGCCAGCAGGCCGTAGGTGAGCAGGTGCTGCTTGCGCGGCTCGCGCCCGGAGATGAACGGCGCCAGGAAGATGCCGGAGGCCAGGAACGACGCCACCGTCCAGAACAGCGCCAGCTGCAGGTGCCAGGTGCGGGCGAGGTTGAACGGCAGGATCTGGGCCAGGTCGAAGCCGAAGAAGCCGCCGATCTCGGCCCGGTAGTGCTCCACCGCCGAGCCCAGCAGGGTCTGGACCAGGAACAGCAGCGCGACGACGAAGAAGAACCACGCGGTCGCCTTCTGCGCCGGCGTGATCGCCACCTGGTCGGGCTGGCTGAAGGAGATCGAGGGCGCCTCGGTGCTCTGCCAGCCGATCCGCCGGCTCCACCGGCCGTAGACCGCGAACAGCAGCCCGGTGCCGGCCAGCAGCGCGACCAGCGACAGGACGCTCCAGATCAGCACGTCGGCGGTGGGGGCGTTGTCGACCAGCGGTTCGGGAGGCCAGTTGTTGGTGTAGGAGTACGGGAAGCCGGGTCGCTCGGCGGCGGCGGCCCATGCCGTCCAGCCGAAGAACGCGGTGAGCTGGTGGATCTCCTCGGGATCGGTGATCGCGTTCGGCACCAGGCCGTACTTCGTGGTCACCGAGCCGAAGTAGTCGGCGTAGTGCTGCTGGTTGTCCTCGAACGCCGCCTGCTGTCGGTCGGTCCAGGTGAGCACCCCGCTGTTCTCGTCGTACTGGTTGGTCCGGAACTCCTCCCTGAGCGCGGCCTCGGGGTCGCCGACGCCCTCGGCCTCGAGCTGGGCACGCACGGACAGGGCGGCGCGGTGCAGGTAGTCCGCGGTCCAGTCGGGGCCGAGGTATCCGCCGTGGCCGACGATCGAGCCGTACTGGTGCAGCCCGCGGCGCAGGAACAGCGCCTGGCCGGCGGTGATGTCGTCGCCGCTGAAGATCTCCTCGCCGGACTCGTTGACCACCGACTCCGGCTGCGGCATCGAGTCGCTGTAGGTGCGGAACGCGAGGATGCCCATCACGGTGAACCCGAACAGCATCACCAGCGCGCCCGCCTGCACCCACGCCTTGGACACCAGCATCGGCGCTCTGCCTTGCGGCGGGGTCGGCTCTGCCGGTCGGGTCGTCGTCTGCGCCATCCCTCAGCCCTCCGAGTCAGGATGTTCAGGTGCTACACGACGGTAGAGGCAGCGCCCGCCGTTTGTCGTCAGCCGGGCGGTGGGTCGGCGGCGAGAAGAGCTCGGGTCCTGTTCGTCGTGCGGTGGCATACCTGCTGGGGGGCGGCAGACGCAAGCCGGCAGGCGGCGCACGGCCCTGCCCCTCGGCGGTGCGACATAGAGTGAGCGGCGGCCGGCTGGCTCGGCCGGGAGCGGGAGAGGCGAGCGCACGACCGGGAGAGAGCGCGGTGGCTGACGGCAAGCTGGTCTTCTTGGACGTCGACGGCACGTACGCCGACTACGGCCACGTCCCCTCGGTGCACGTCGCCGCCGTCGTGGCGGCCCGGGCCGCGGGACACCTGGTCTTCCTGTGCAGCGGGCGGCCCCTGTCCATGCTGCAGCGGCGCCTCACGGCGGCGGGCTTCGACGGGTTCGTGGCGTCCGCCGGGGGCTATGTGGTGGTCGGCGACGAGGTGCTGCAGGACCTCCGGTTCCCGCCCGACGTCGCCCGTGCGGTGCTCGCGCTTCTCGACGCCCACGACGCCGCGTACCTGCTCGAGGCGCCGGAGAGCATCTACGGCCGCCCCGGTGTGGACCGGCGTCTCGAGGCGCTGTTGCAGCAGGCGATGCCTCAGCACGAGGAGGCCGGACCGGTCGACCTCTTCGCCGCCCTGCAGATGCGCGACGACCTCGACCGCGTCTCGTTCGCCAAGGTGACCTACTTCGACTCCGCGGACCTGGCCGGCGCGGTCCGGGACGCCTTCGGCGGCCGCGTGGGCGTCCTGCCGTCGAGCATCCCGGGGATGGGCGAGCACTCCGGGGAGATCTACGTGGCCGACGTCGACAAGGCGATGGGCATCGCCCGCGTGGTCGAGCACCTCGGTGCGTCCAGGGACGATGTCGTCGCGTTCGGCGACGGGCTGAACGACGTGGAGATGCTGGAGTACGCGGGCATGGGGGTCGCCGTCGAGGGGGCCGCTCCCCGGGTGCTCGACGCCGCCGACGATGTCGTGCCGCCACCGGCACACGGCGGCGTCGCCGAGGGCTTCCTGCGCCTCGGCCTGATCGGGGAGGCGGAGCTCCACGCCGCTCGGGGCTGACCCGCCTGGGCGGCTACCCGCCGGCGTCGACCCATCGCGCCGCCGCGTCGAACGTCTCCTCCGGGCTGGCGTTGAACGCGATGGCCGCGTCGGGGGCGTGCCGGCGTACCAGGTTCACGACCAGCTCCAGCAGCTCCGGCGCGCCGCGCACGCCTCCGCCGATGACGACGCAACCGAAAGGCCCGTCGCGGAGCGCGTCAGTGACGACCTGCTCGATGTCGTCGCTGCCGTCCAGGCCGAACAGGCAGAACTCCACCGCGAGGCCGTGTTCGACGAACCGGGCCCGGCCGGCCGCGATGCCCTCCGCCACCGGCTCGGGGTCCCAAGGACCGGGCACCCGGTACGGGTCGAGGCCGACCACCAGCACGCGGGGGGTGGGGGCGCTCGGGTCCATCGCCGAAGGCTACGTCCCGGTCCGAGCCACCGCCTCCAGCCGGTCCACCACCGGCCACGCGCCCCCTGCGGTGTTTCCCACCACCGTGACGGTCAGGTCGCGGCGCGGGTCGTGGGTGCTGCGGAAGGACACCCCGGCGTCCCATCCGTTCAGCTGGACCACGCCATCCAGGCCATCCACACCGGGCAGCCGGAACCCGAGACCGTAGCCCATGGAGCCCTGCCACGACCGGGCGCGCAGCATGTCGTCGAGGACGTGCGCCGGGACGATCGCTCCGGCGAACAGCGCGTGCCAGAGCCGGCGTACGTCTGCCACCGTGCTGTAGACCCCACCGTCGCCGACGCCGAGCACCGGCAGGTGGAGGACGTTGGTGCGCAGCCACCCGCCGCCTCCGACGTAGCCGCGGGCCACCCCACCGGGCAGCTCGTCGGAGCGCAGGAACGCGGTCCGGGTCATCCCGGCCGGCCGGCAGACCCGGGTCTCCACGAGCTCGGCGTACGACGTCCCGGTCGAGCGTTCCGCGAGGATGGCCAGCACCACGTAGCCGCCGTTGCAGTAGGAGAACCCCTCGCCGGCCGGGAACTTCGCCGGGTGACCGTCCAGGACCGGGAGGTACGCCTCCGCGCTGTCCAGCCGGTGCACCGGCACCGGCATGAGGTGGTCGTCGATGTCCAGGCCGCTGTCCTCGTCCAGGTAGTCGCCGATCCCCGAGCGGTGGCACAGCAGCTGCTCGACGGTGACGTCCGCGGCGATGAGAGGCAGGTCGTCCCCCAACAGCGACCGGGCCGGGGTGTCCAGGCGCAGCAGGCCGTCGGTGACCAGGGACATCACCATCAGCGCGGTCAGACCCTTGGCGCCGCTGGCCAGCGCGAACCGCGTCTGGGGCGTGTTCGGCCGTCCCTCGGCCCGGTCGGCCAGGCCGTAGGCGGCCTCGACCAGCACCGCGTCGCCTTCGTCCACGCGGACGACGCCGGAGAACCCGGTCTGTACGGCGACCAGGTCCAGCGCCGACCGAAGAGCGTCCACGGGTGCGATCCTCCCACCGGTCCCGCCCCGGTGGTTTCGAGGCTCGCAGGCTCGCACCTCAACCACCGGCCCTCTCCCGGTGGTTTCGAGGCTCGCAGGCTCGCACCTCGACCACCGGCCCTGTCCCGGTGGTTGAGGAGGGCGAGCCGCCGCGAGCCGACCGGTGGTTGAGGAGGGCG
>JBIOUF010000243.1:0-24410 GCA_044866695.1 Nocardioidaceae bacterium
GGTCCGGCCCGGCGACCTGGTCGAGGTCGAGGTGACCCACGCCGCGCCGCACCATCTGGTCTCCGACGCGCCCGTGCGCTCGGTGCGCCGGACCCGCTCCGGCGACGCCTGGGAGGCCCGGCAGTCCACCGCCACGACCACCCCGACGACCACCCCGGTCCTGCTCGGCCTGCCGTCGGTCGGCCCGGTGCGCGCGCCCGCCCCGGTGCCCTGCCGCTGAGCTCCTGCCGCCCTAGCCGGTCGGCTGCCCGCCCACCGTGTCGTAGACCGCGGTGCCCGTGCTGCCGGTGCCCTCCACACCGCCGCCGCGTGGGTCGTCGCCCGCGGGCCCGGTGCGCTCGCTGCTGACCCCCATGCCGCCGGCGGCACCGGCCGGGCCGGCCGCGTTCGGCGTGGCGGCGTGGACGTCGTAGCCGTCCTCGGGATCGCCCGTGCCGGGCTCGCTCGACGCGGTGGGCGGCGGTGCGGTCGGGTCGCCGGGGTCCTCGTACGGCTCGGTCGCCGGCTGCGAGGGCGCCGGCACCACCTGGGGGCCCTCCGGCGTGCTCGACGGCTGCACCGTGGGCTCCGGCTCGGCGTTCGGCTGCTCCGACATGCGTCCTCCTCCTGCTCCTCGAGGCGGCGTCTCCCTCTGCCCGTGCCCCGCCGACCCGCCCCACAAACCGGTCCCGCCGAGCCGTCAGTCTTGGTGGGTCGAGCCGTCAATGGTGGTGGGTCGAGCCGTCAATGGTGGTGGGCCGAGTGGAGGGTTGATGTCTCGGCGCCTCGGATTCGAGGCTCGCCAGCTCGCACCTCAACCAGCGGCGGGGGGTCGAGCCGTCAATGGTGGTGGGCCGAGCCGTCAATGTTGGTGGGCCGAGCCGTCAGTCTCGGCGGGTCAGAAGCCGAACGTGAGCAGGGCAGGGACCGGGGGACCGCCGGTGAGGGCAGCGTGCAGGCGGGTGAGGACGTCGAGCTCGTGAGGGACGAACGGCGTGGGCAGCCGGTCCAGCCGGGCCCAGCGCAGCTCCACGCACTTGACCGGCTCCTGGACCGTGGGCCGGCCGGACCAGGAGGTCGCGGCCAGGAAGAAGTCCACCCGCTGCTCGACCGGATCGGGGTTGCCGGGCTGCGTGCGGTGCGTGGCGCAGAGCGGGCGCAGGTCGGCGGGGGTGACGGCGACGTCGAGCTCCTCGCGGGCCTCGCGGACCGCGGCGGCGTACACCGACTCGCCCTGCTCCACGTGCCCCGCCGCCGCGGCGGCCCAGTGCCCGTCGAGGTAGCCGGTGCGGCCGCGCAGCTGCAGCAGCACCTCGGTGTCCCCGCCGGTCCCGCGCAGCAGGTACAGGTAGGCGGCCGGGACCAGGCGGAACCGGTGCGTCAGGGCCGCGGAGGGCGCGGTGTCGACGATGGGGTCGACGGCGGGATGTCGTCGTCGCGGCCGTCCAGGCCGTCCAGGGCGTCCTTGGCCTTCTCCGCGGCCGTGTCCAGCTTGTCGGTGTGCTTGCGACCGGTCTTCTCGTCGACGATGCCCTTGGCCTTGTCGATCCCGCCGGCGATCTTGGGCCCGGCCTTGTCGACGGCCTGTGTTGCGGCCGTCTTGGCCTGGCCGGCCAGGTCCTTGGCCTTGTCCATGAAGCTCACGTGCGTCTCCCCTGTCGTCGAAGCGTCGCGGATCCGAGGTCGTGGCGTGCCGTGGGGAAGCCTAGTGTGCGACTCCTCTGGGAGACTCCGGGCATGCCCGGCCCGGTCCCCGTCGTCGCCGTGGTGGGCGCGACCGCGACCGGCAAGTCCGAGCTGGCGCTGGACCTCGCGGAGCGGCTCGGTGGTGAGGTGGTGAACACCGACGCGATGCAGCAGTACCGCGGCATGGACATCGGTACGGCGAAGCTGCCGCTCGGGGACCGTCGGGGGATCCCGCACCACCTCCTCGACGTCCTCGAGGTCACCGAGCCGGCCAGCGTCGCGGTGTTCCAGCGGGCCGCCCGCGAGCTGGTCGCGGGCTGCCGCGCGCGCGGCGTCGTTCCGGTGCTGGTGGGCGGCTCCGCCCTGTACACCCGCGCGGTGCTGGACGACTTCGCGTTCCCCCGCACCGACCCGGCGTTGCGGGCGGCGCTGGAGGCGCGGCTCGCGGAGGTCGGCACGGAGGCGCTGCACGCCGAGCTCGCGGCGGTCGACCCCGGGGCGGCCGCGTCGATCCTGCCCGGCAACGGTCGCCGCGTCGTGCGGGCGCTCGAGGTGGTGAGGCTGACCGGGCGCCCGGTCCGGGCCTCCCTCCCCGAGCACGCGTACGTCGACCCGCACACCGTCCAGGTTGGGCTGGCCGTCGAGCGCGACGTCCTGGACCGCCGCATCGCCGAGCGTGTGGACCGGATGTGGCGAGCCGGGCTGGTGGAGGAGGTCCGCCGGCTCGTCGACCGCGGCCTCCGGGAGGGTCGCACGGCGAGGGAGGCGTTGGGCTACCGGCAGGTGCTCGACCTCCTGGACCGACGATGCACCGAGCAGGAGGCGCGGCTGGCGACCGTGCGCGGCACCCGCCGCTTCGCCCGTCGCCAGGACGGCTGGTTCCGCAAGGACCCCCGGGTCGTCTGGGTCGGCTGGGACCATCCCGGACGGGTCACCGCAGCGCTGGACGCGGTCCGCTCCGCGTCGGGTTGACCGGGCGCCCAGCCGGGTAGGGGGACAGCGGTCTCGTCTCGGGAGGACGTCATGCCAAGGACCACGACCACGACCGCATCCCTGGCCTGCGTGGCCGCGCTCGCCGCCACGCCGGCGCTGGTGGCCACGACCGGAGCCGCGCCGGCGGCCGGCGCCGTGGTCGCCGCCGAGCACCGGGCGGCGCCGGAGAAGGTGCCGGTCGCCCGGGGGTACGGCGGGGCGGTCGCCTCCGTCGACCCCGACGCGACCCGCGCCGGCCTGACCGTGCTCCGTCATGGGGGCAACGCGGTCGACGCCGCCATCGCCACCGCCGCAGCGCTGGGGGTGACCGAGCCCTACAGCGCGGGCCTGGGCGGTGGTGGCTTCTTGGTCTACTACGACGCCGGCTCCGGCCGGGTCCGCACGGTCGACGGCCGCGAGACCGCGCCGGCAGCCATGCCCGCCGACGCGTTCGTCGACCCCGAGACGAAGAAGGTCTACCCGTTCACCCCGGACCTGGTCACCAGCGGCGTCTCGGTCGGCGTCCCTGGCACCCCCGCGACGTGGCAGGAGGCCTCGGACCGCTGGGGCCGGCTGGCGCTGCGCAAGGTCCTGCGGCCGGCGCAGCGGCTGGCGCGGCGGGGCTTCGTCGTCGACGAGACGTTCGCGCTGCAGACTGCGGAGAACCAGGCGCGCTTCGAGGCCTACACCACCACTCCTGACCTGTTCCTGCCGGGCGGTGAGCCCCCCGAGGTGGGCACCGTGCTGCGCAACCCCGACCTGGCCCGGACCTACCGGATGCTGGGCCGCCGTGGCATGGACGCCTTCTACACCGGGCCGATCGCGCGGCAGGTCGCCCGGCTGGTCCAGGACCCTCCGGTGAGCGACGACACCGACCTCCCGGTCCCGGCCGGATACCTGGAAGCCAGTGACATGCGGGCATACCGGGCCATCCTGCGCCGGCCCACCCGTGTCGGCTACCGCGGCCTGGACGTCTACAGCATGGCTCCGCCGTCGTCCGGCGGCTCGACCGTCGGCGAGGCGCTGAACATCCTGGAGAGGTTCCCGCTGGCCGCCATGCGACCGGTGCCGTTCCTGCACCACTACCTGGAGGCCACCGCGCTGGCGTTCGCCGACCGCAACGCCTACGTCGGCGACCCGGCGTACGTCGACGTACCGCTGCGGACCCTGCTGTCGGACCGCTTCGCCGCGGTGAGGGCGTGCGAGATCGACCCGGACCACGCGGCGACGAAGCCCGTCGTGGCTGCGCCGATCCCCGGCTGGGAGGACGGCTGCGACTCGGGCGATGCGGGCGGCGCCGGCGCTAACACCGAGAACCGGGAGACCACCAACCTCACCGTCGCCGACCGGTGGGGCAACGTCGTGGAGTACACCTTGACGATCGAGCAGACCGGCGGCTCCGGGATGCTCGTGCCGGGGCGCGGCTTCCTGCTCAACAACGAGCTCACCGACTTCACCAGCACCACCTACCCGGTGCCGGCGAGCGACCCGAACCGGATCCAGCCGGGCAAGCGTCCTCGCTCGTCGATGTCCCCCACGATCGTGCTGGAGGACGGCGACCCCTGGCTGGCGCTTGGCTCACCGGGCGGCTCGACCATCATCACCACGGTCGCCCAGGTGCTGCTGAACCGGGTCGACCGGGGGCTGCCGCTGCCGCGGGCGATCGCCGCGCCGCGCGCCTCGCAGCGCAACACCGCGGCCGTCAGCGCGGAGCAGCGGTTCCTCGACCGGTACGGCGACCGGCTGGCGACACTCGGCCACCGCCTGGCCGTGGCCGGCACGCCCGGGACCAGCGCCGCGGAGCTGGGCGCGGTGACCGCGGTCGAGATCGGTCCTCGCGGCCTGATGACCGCGGCGGCCGAGCCCGAACGACGTGGCGGCGGGTCCGCGGCGGTCGTCCGCCCGGTCGACTGAGACCTCGCCGTGGGCGGCGCGACCGGACTGACCGATCGGCGTGGGCGGACCGGTCGCCGGGTCACTCGGGGAAGGTGAACTCGCCGTACTTCTCCAGGAGGGCGCGGATGGCGCCGGCCTGGTCGACGCCTCGCCAGGGACCCTCGAGCGGAGCCCGCCACTCGTCGCCGGGGTCGAAGTAGACGCGGCGGAACGCCACGACCCACTCCGCGCGCACGGGGGTGAGGAAGGTGTACTCGCCCATGGGGCCGCCGGTGACGATGACGATGCTGGCGGCGCCCAGCGTGTCCGCGTCCAGGCACAGCTCGGTGGCGTCGTTGGCCGACCCCTTCACGTTCGGACCGCCGAGCACGCTCTCGGGCACCTGGTCGGCGTTCACCCGGTAGCCGACGCTGGGCACGTCGATCGCGTACTGCCAGCGGCTGTTGGACCCGCCGAGCCCCTCCATCTCGGCTCCGAAGGACACGGTGGGGACGCCGTTGCTGTTGTTCTTCTGCCGGTACTCGCCGGCCCAGCTCTTGATGCCCAACGTCGCGGCGACCCGGCGGAGCTCGGTGCTGATGCCGCCGATGTCGTGCACGCCGCCGCGGTGGCTGAAGCCGGCGCCGACGATCTTCCACGGGTTCCGGCCGTCGTTGCGGAACCGGCGCGTCGCGCCGGGCTGGACGTCGGCCACCGGCAGGCCGCGCGCCGCGGCGAGCAGCTGGGCGCGGCGGCCGGCGGTGTCGGCGACCGCCCTCGCGGCGGGGATGTCACCCTGCGCGAGGAACCCCGACGCCAGCTCGGCGTTGGTCAGGCCGGACGGCACGCCGCGGACGTGGTCCAGCGTGAGCCCGAGCTCCCGGACCGCCTTCAGCCCCGCCGCCTTGTCCCGGACCGCCCCGGCCAGGGCGGCCCGGAACGTGTCCGCGACCCGGGCGCGGCCTTCGGCGAGGGCCTGGGCGGGGTCCGTGGTGGGGGTCGAGGTCATGGCGGCTCCGATCGGCCGGCGGAGGTGAGGGTGGAGAAGCGGTCAGGTCGCGGCGAGCGCGGCCACCTCGTCGGCGAGCCAGGCCGTGACGGTCTCCCGCGGGGGCAGGAACCAGCGCTCGTCGCCGGTCTCCCAGGGCAGCCCGCTCCGCCTGACCTCGGCCAGGCCCGCCTGGCGCGCGCTCCTCAGGCAGTCCCGCAGCAGCCGGTCGACGTTGTCCAGCCGCTCCTTGCGGTCGTCCTGGGCGGCCGGAGGTGGCGCCTGCACGGTCGCCCACCTCTTCTTCTCCCTGACCACGGCTGCGACGGGCCCGCCGGGGCGCAGGAGAGGTGCCGCGCCGGAGGGCGACGTCGGGGGCAGCGGGACCGTGCCGAGCCGGTCGGTCAGGACCGCGCGGAGCCGGTCGGCGGCCGCGCCCGGAGAGGTCGCCGACGGGGCGCCCGGCGTAGCACTGCCCGGCGGGCTGCCGTCGGGTGGGGGCGGGACGTCTGGCTGATCGGTCATGCCGGCCCTCGGGTCCGTGACGGCCGTCTGCCCGGGCCGTCTCGACTCTGGCGAGCGTAGGGGGCCGCAGACGGCCGGAGCGTTCCCCTCCGGGCAGACCATCGGGTCGCCAGGGCGACCGTGGGTGCCCCTGCCGCGACGGCCTGCGGCCGCCGTCAGGACGCGTCGGCGAGGGGCGCCGGCACTCCCGCGGCGTCGCCACCGAGCACGAACACCGCCGCGTCGCAGGCGGTGCAGCACACCTCGTCGGGGTGGTCGGTCGGCAGCATCACTCGTGGCCCCCGGCAGTCCGGACAGTCCGCGACGACGCCGTGCAACGTGAGCAGGTCGGCGGTGTCGTTGGGGTCGGTCATGGGGCCACCGTCGCACGTCGTGCCGACAGGCCGCGGGACCCGCGCCGGTAGCCTGCTCTTCTGCCGGCACCGAGAGACCCAGCACCGCCCTCCCGGGACCGGCGACGAGACAGCGAGGAGACCGCGAACGACATGGCCGACACCTACACCGTCCAGCGATCCGCCGGGGTCCACGCTCCGCCCGAGCGGGCCTACGCGCTGGTGCAGGACTTCCACGAGTGGCCGAGATGGTCGCCGTGGGAGGACCTCGACCCCGACATGCGGCGCACGTACGGCGGTCCGCCGGCAGGCGTCGGGTCGACGTATGAGTGGTCCGGGAACAGGAAGGCCGGGGCCGGCCGCATGGAGATCACCCGGGCCGAACCGTCGCGACGGGTGGAGATCGCGCTGCGGTTCGACAAGCCCTTCAGGTCCACCAACGACCTGGCGTTCGGGTTCGCGCCGACGGTCGACGGCACGGAGGTCACCTGGACGATGGTCGGCCCGCGCACGTGGATGGTCCGCGTGATGGGGCTGTTCCGCAGCATGGACTCGATCGTGGGCAAGGACTTCGAGAAGGGGCTGGCCCGGCTCGAGAGGGCCGTCGAGACGGCCCCGGACACGTGAGCGAGCCGACCGTGCCGACGACCGGGCCGACCACCCTGCGCAGGCCACCACGGACACCGAGGTGAGCAGGCGCGTCCGGTTCGTCAAGGGGCACGGCACCGAGAACGACTTCGTGCTGCTGCCGGACCCCACCGGCGAGCTGGGCCTCGACGCGGCGCTGGCCCGCGCGCTGTGCGACCGGCGGGCCGGGATCGGCGCGGACGGGGTGATCCGGGTGGTGCGGACCGCGGCGTACGACGACCCGGCAGCGGTGGCCACCCGCGACCGGGCCGAGTGGTTCATGGACTACCGCAACGCCGACGGCTCGCTGAGCGAGATGTGCGGCAACGGGGTGCGCGTCCTGGCCCGCTACCTGCTCGACCACGAGGGCGCGACGGCGCCGCTGGCGATCGGCACGCGCGCCGGGCTGCGCCGCCTCGAGGTCGAGGACGGCCTGCTCACCGTCGACATGGGGGCTCCGGTCCTGCTCGGCGGCACCGAGGTGAGCGCGCACGGACACAGGTGGCCGGCGACCCGGGTCAGCATGGGCAACCCCCATGCCGTCGCGTTCGTGGACGACCTCGCCGACCCGGGCCCGCTCCTCGAGCCGCCCGGTCACGACGCCAGCACCTACCCCGACGGCGTGAACGTCGAGTTCGTGGTCCGCCGTGGCGAGCGCCACGTCGCCATGCGGGTGCACGAGCGCGGGTCGGGGGAGACCCGGTCCTGCGGCACGGGGGCGTGCGCGGCGGCCGTGGCGACCTCGGTCGCCGACGGAGCCACCCCCGGCTCGTCGTACCGGGTCGACGTGCCCGGCGGCTCGGTGCGGGTGACCTGGACCCGGGAGGGGACCGTCCTGCTCACCGGTCCGGCCGTGCTCGTGGCGGAAGGTTATTGGCTCGCGCCGCGTTGATCCGCGTGGGACTCTGGAAAGGACATGAGCATTCCGAACACCGCACCATCCACCTACGTCCCCGACGACCCGCCCACCGCCGACGCACCTCTCGACGCCGACGACGGGTGGACGTCGGGGTACGCCGACGGTGCCGACGACCGTACGGATGACTGGGCCGACGACCCTGCGGACGACCGGGCCGACGACCGGGCCGACGACCGGGCCGACGACCGGGCCGACAACCCTGCCGACGACCGGGCCGACGACCGGGCCGACGACCGGGCCGACGACCGGGCCGACAACTGGGCCGACAACTGGGCCGCCACCGACCCCGAGGCCACCGGCGGCGACCTGGACCTGGAGGAGCGCTACGCGCTGCGCCGGGTCGCCGGCCTGTCCACCGAGCTCGAGGACGTCACCGAGGTCGAGTACCGCCGGCTCCGCCTCGAGCGGGTCGTCCTGGTCGGCGTCTGGACCGAGGGGTCCGTCGCCGACGCCGAGAACTCGCTCGCCGAGCTGGCCGCGCTCGCCGAGACCGCGGGGTCGCAGGTCCTCCAAGCCGTGTTCCAGCGCCGCCAGCGCCCGGACGCCGCGACCTTCATCGGCCGGGGCAAGGTCGACGCGCTGCGCGCCATCGTCGACGAGACCGGGGCGGACACCGTCGTCTGCGACGGCGAGCTGGCCCCGTCGCAGCTGAGGAACCTCGAGGACCGCCTCGAGGTCAAGGTGGTCGACCGCACCGCGCTGATCCTGGACATCTTCGCCCAGCACGCGAAGTCCAAGGAGGGCCAGGCGCAGGTCGAGCTGGCCCAGCTCAGCTACGGCAAGCAGCGGCTGCGCGGCTGGGGCGGCAGCCTGTCCCGGCAGGCCGGCGGCCGGGTCGGCGCCCAGGGCGGCGGGATCGGCGGCCGCGGCCCCGGCGAGACCAAGATCGAGACCGACCGGCGCCGGATCAACACCCGCATCGCCCGGCTTCGCCGCGAGCTCGCGCACATGCGCACCACCCGTGACACCAAGCGCGCCGAGCGCCGCCGCAACGCCGTACCGGCCGTGGCGATCGCCGGCTACACCAACGCGGGCAAGTCCTCGCTGCTCAACCGGCTCACCGGTGCGGGCGTGCTGGTCGAGGACGCGCTGTTCGCCACCCTCGACCCGACCACGAGGCGCGCCACGACGGCGGACGGACGGGTCTACACCCTCTCCGACACGGTCGGGTTCGTGCGGCACCTGCCGCACCAGCTGGTGGAGGCGTTCCGGTCCACCCTGGAGGAGGTCGCCGAGGCCGACCTGGTGGTCCACGTCGTCGACGGGTCCCACGCCGACCCGGAAGGCCAGATCGCCGCGGTCCGTGAGGTGCTGCGCGAGATCGGCGCAGGCAGGGTGCCGGAGCTGGTCGTGGTGAACAAGACCGACGCCGCCGACCCCCTCGTGGTGGGCCGGCTGCTGGCCCGCGAGCCGCACTCGGTCGCGGTCTCGGCGCGCACGGGTGAGGGCGTCGCGGCGCTGCGGACCGCGGTCGAGGCGGAGCTGCCCCGCCCGGCGGTCACCGTCGAGGCGCTGCTGCCGTACGAGCGCGGCGACCTGCTCAACCGGATCCACACCTCCGGTGAGGTGTCCGAGCTCGAGCACACCGGCGAAGGCACCACGGTCCGCGGCCGGGTCCACCCCGACCTCGCCGCCGAGCTCCGGCCGTACCTGGTCGGCGAGGCTGCCCGCGGCTGACCCCGCGGGGGTGGCCGCCACCCGTGCTCCCCTGGGAGGCTCCTCACGGGGCCAGTGGAGAACCCGTGGCCGGCACCCAGCCCGAGGGAGAGCGGCTGCGGCGTCCACAGGCGGGCTCGACCCACCAAGATTGACGGGTCGACCCACCAAGACTGACGGCTCGGCCCACCAAGACTGACGGGTCGACGCTTCGAGGCATGGGCCTCCGGTTCTGGTCGGGTCGGCTCGGTAGGGTGCCCGCGTGCCCGGTCCCGCCGACGCCGACGCCGCAGAGCCCACCCGTCCAGCGACCCCCTCGGTCGCGGAGGTGCTGGGCGCGGCGGTGGACGCCCTGGGTGGCCAGCGCCGGCCCGGCCAGGTCGCGATGGCCGAGGCGGTCGCCGAGGCGTTCGGCACCGGACAGCACCTGCTGGTCCAGGCCGGCACCGGCACCGGCAAGTCGCTCGGCTACCTGGTCCCGGCGCTGCTGCACGAGCGGCGGGTGGTGGTGGCCACCGCCACGCTGGCGCTGCAGCACCAGCTGGTCGAGCGCGACATCCCGGCCCTGGTGGACGCCGCGCGGCACCTGCTCGGCGAGGCGCCGCGGTTCGCCGTCCTCAAGGGCCGCTCCAACTACGCCTGCCTGCACCGGGTGCGGGCCGGCGTGCCCGACGACCAGGGCGGCCTGGTCGACGTCCCGGCGGGGTCGCTCGGCGCGGAGGTGGTCGGGCTGCGGGCCTGGGCCGAGGAGCAGGCGAAGGCGGGCGGCACGGGAGACAAGGACACCGCCCCCCGGCACACCGACCGGGTCTGGCGGCAGGTCTCGGTCGGCCACCGGGAATGCCTGGGCGCCGCGCGGTGCGAGTTCGGGCTGGAGTGCTTCGCGGAGCGGGCTCGAGAGCGGGCGGCGCGGGCCCAGCTCGTGGTCACCAACCACTCCCTGCTGGCGATCGACGCCGTCGAGGGGGTGCCGATGATCCCCGAGTACGCCGCCGTCGTCGTCGACGAGGCCCACGAGCTGGTCGCCCGGGTCACCCAGGCGGCCACCGACGAGCTCTCGGTGCCCGACGTCGAGCGGGCCGGCCGACGGGCCGCGCGGCACGTCGACGGCGCCGAGGCAGACCACCTGGGCGACGCCGCGGACGCGCTGCGCGAGGCTCTGGACCAGACCCCGCCGGGCCGGGTGGACGCTGCGCCGGCGGCGCTGGCCGACGCGCTGGTGCTGGTGCGCGACGCCGCCCGCGCCGTGGTCGGCGCGCTGCCCAAGGACGTCTCCTCCGAGCCCGACCCGACCCTGGTGCAGGCCCGCGGCATGGCTCAGGAGGTGTTCGCCACCGCGGAGCGGATGGCGGCCGGGTCCGACGCCGACGTGGTGTGGGTCGCCGAGCGCGACCCGGCCCGGGGGGGCAGCCGGCTCTGCGTCGCGCCGCTGCAGGTGCACGGGCCGTTGCGCCACGGGCTCTTCGCCGAGAAGACCGTCGTGCTGACCAGTGCGACGCTGCGGCTCGGTGGGGACTTCGGTCCGGTGGCGGCCTCCCTCGGCCTGCGCCCGGAGGAGCGGGACCTGCCGCGTTCGGAGGAGACCCTGGGCTGGACCGGCCTGGACGTCGGGTCGCCGTTCGACTACCCGCGGCAGGGCATCCTCTACGTCGCGCGGCACCTGCCCCGCCCCGGCCGCGACGGTCTGGGCGCCGCCCAGGTCGAGGAGATCGTGGAGCTGGTCGACGCCGCCGGGGGCCGCACCCTCGGGCTGTTCTCCAGCCGCCGGGCCGCCGAGGCCGCGGCCGAGGCGGCCCGGGAGCGGCTGCCGCACCTGACCGTCCTGGCCCAGGGGGAGGCGCAGCTGCCCGAGCTGCGTCGACTGTTCGTCGAGGACCCGCACACCTGCCTGTTCGGCACCCTGACCCTCTGGCAGGGGCTGGACGTGCCCGGGGACACCTGCCAGCTGGTGCTGATCGACCGGATCCCGTTCCCGCGACCCGACGACCCGCTGATGTCCGCGCGCCAGCGGGCCGCCGACGAGGCCGGCCGCAACGGCTTCATGACGGTCGCCGCCGCCCACGCGGCGCTGCTGCTGGCCCAGGGAGCCGGCCGGCTGATCCGCACCGGCGCCGACCGGGGCGTCGTGGCGGTGCTCGACCCGAGGCTGGTCCAGGCCGGGTACGCAGGCTTCCTGCTGGCCTCCCTGCCACCGCTGTGGCGCACCACCGACCGCGCGGTGGTGCTGGCCGCGCTGCGTCGCCTGGCGGCCGCCACCGGCTCGGCGCCGGTCCCGGTCCCTGGCACGATGGGGTGATGACCTCGACGTACGTGGTCAGCGACGTGCACGGCCACCTCGCGGACCTCCGTCTGGGTCTGGCCCGGGCCGGTCTGGTCGACCTGGACGGCGACTGGCTGGACGACGACGCGGACCTGTGGGTCCTCGGCGACCTGATGGACCGAGGTCCCGACGGCGCCGGGGTGGTGCACTACCTCCGCGCGCTCACCGCGGCCCGGCCGGACCGGGTCCGCGTGCTGCTCGGCAACCACGAGGCGCTGGCGCTCGGTGCCAAGCTCTTCGACGACGCCCGGTTCACCGCCATGTGGCAGATGAACGGCGGGCGCGCCGCCGACCAGGACGCGCTGGACGACGACGACGTGGAGTGGCTGCGCGGCCTGCCCGCGGTCGCCGTCCACGCCGGCCACCTGCTCATGCACTCCGACTCCACCGAGTACCTCGGGTTCGGCAGGTCCGTCGAGGAGGTCAACGACACGGTGCGCACCCGGCTGTCCAGCCCCGACCTGGGGTCGTACTGGGACATGTGGGCCCGGCTCACCGACCGGTTCGGGTTCGCGGGGCCGGACGGGGAGCGGGTGGCCGAGTCCATGCTCGAGACCTACGGCGGCGGCCGGGTCGTGCACGGGCACAGCATCATCGCGATGCTGCTCGGCCGGTCCCCGTCGAAGGTCACCGCGCCGCTGCTGTATGCCGGAGGCCGGGCCGTCGCCATCGACGGCGGCCGCTACGCGGGCGGCCCGCTCCTGCTGGTGCGGCTGGCCTGACGCACCAGCCGCGGCCGGTGCGGTCAGGGGCCGGCTACGTGACCGCCTTGAACCAGGCCCGGGTGGTCCGGCTGTCGTCCTTCGGTGCGCCCTGGCAGGCGTACACCGAGCCCTGCCAGCAGGTGTACCGGGTGCTGGCGTTGACCAGGGTCACCTCGACGAACCGGATCCGAAGGCTGTTGAACCCGACGTACGCGGTGCGCTTGCCCGCCGCGCTCACCGGCAGGTAGGTCACGTTCTTCCCGCCCGCCTTGGGGTAGACCGCGACCGCGGCCCGGTAGCCGTAGGCCCGTGGCGGCAGGTCGACCCGGACCCGCAGCCGCCAGCCCTTCTTCAGGTTCGAGCCGGGCGTCACCCGCACCGTGTCGTTGGTCAGGTGCCACTGCATCCCGGCCACCGAGCGCTCGGTGCGGTTGGTGAGCCGGTACCGCACCGCCAGTGGCGCGGGGTGGTAGGCGCGGCCCTCCTCGTAGAACCGCGCCGGCGTCCGGTTCACGACGGCGAACTGCGAGTACGCCTTGGGCACCGAGCTGCCGCGCGCGGCCAGCGCACCGGCCATCGCCTGGGTGGAGTAGGCACCCGGGCTGGTCGGCGAGCTGCCGCTCATCCGGGTGAGCACGTCGCGCAGGACCACGGGCAGGCCGGTGCCCGACTCGCCCGGGTAGCGCTCGCCGAGGAACCGCCACCAGATCCAGTTGCCGTACTGCCGGCCGTCCCCGTAGGTGTCCAGGGGGATGTACGGCTCGCTGAGCGGGCTCGCCGACAGGTACTGGCGGTTGTCGTTGACCGCGTCGTAGATCTCGTCCTCGACCCAGGCCGCGGTGCCTTCCAGCAGCCAGCCGTCCTCCGACCAGTCGTAGGCGTACTGGACGGCGTGGAAGAACTCGTGCGCCACGGTGACCTGGAGGTTCTCCAGCGGGGTGTTCACCGGGAACCCGGCGTAGTCGTTGTCCACCACGCAAAAGGCCGACACGCGGTAGCTGGTGGTGCTGGGGTCGTCGCTCGTGCAGTACCCGTACAGCCCGCTGGGCAGCGCCGAGATGTAGACGTCGAGCTTGCCGTCGGGCCCGTGCGACGGCGAGGTGCCGTCGGCGAGGGGGGCCCGGTAGCCGCCCTGGGTGACGACCCGGTTCCACACGTTGGTGGTCGTGTTGACGGTCTTGGTCACCCAGGTGGGATCGCTCGGCGCGTGACTTCCCGCGGTCGCGTAGTGCACGCAGAAGCTCTGCCCCGAGGGGCACACGAAGGTCGGGTTGGACCCGCTGGGGTACGGCGAGCCGATGGGCACGCTGCCGTCCGTGGGCCGGGCCAGGACGCGCTCTGCGGTCTTCCGGTCCGCGGCCGACAGGTCGTCGAGCCCGAGCCGCAGATCGCGCATCATCAGGGTCATGTCCCGGCCGGCGGCGAGCCGCTGGGCTCGCGCGGTCTGGCCGTCGCCGGCGAAGACCGCGAGGACGGCCTCGAGGGTCTCCTCGGCGGACGGCGCCTCGGCGGCCGCGTCCGCGCCGGCGGTTCGGGAGCCGAGCCTCTCGGGCGGGGCCGGGTCGTCGGCGGCGTTCGCCGCGAGCGGGGCAGCGGTCAAGAGCAGGGCGGTCGCCGCGAAGGCAGCGGTCAGTGTGCCGGTCGAAGTGCGTCGCACGAGATGGTCCCCCCAGGGCACGTGAGTGTGTTCGCGACACCCTAGGTCACGCGTGCCCGGTCAGACACCGCCCCTTCGGGCCATCCCCGTGGGGTCACACCCGGCGCAGCACCGCGGTCACCTTGCCGAGAACGGTCGCCTGCGAGCCGTCGATGGGCGAGTACGCGGGGTTGTGCGGCAGCAGCCAGACCTGTCCCCCCTTGCGCTGGAGGGTCTTGACCGTCGCCTCGCCGTCGATCATCGCGGCGACGATCTCGCCGTTCTCGGCGGTGGGCTGCTGGCGCACGACGACGTAGTCGCCGTCGCAGATCGCGGCGTCGACCATCGAGTCCCCGGCGACCCGGAGCAGGAACAGCGTGCCGTCCCCGACCAGGGACCGCGGCATCGGCAGGACCTCCTCCACGCGCTCCTCGGCCAGGATCGGCCCGCCGGCGGCGATCCGCCCGACCAGCGGGACGTACGCCGGCTCGGGGCGCGCGTCGCCGGAGCCGGTCTCGTCGAGACCACCGAACGCGGCCGGGTCGCCCGGGTCGGCCATGCCGGCGGCGCCGGCGGTGCCTGCCAGGTCGCCCCGGTGCCGGTCGGCGACCCCGGGGGCGTAGACGGTCAGGGCGCGAGGCCGGTTGGGGTCCCGGCGCAGGAAGCCCTTCTCCTCCAGGGTGCGCAGCTGGTGGGCGACCGAGGAGGAGCTGGTCAGGCCGACCTGCTGGCCGATCTCGCGCATGCTGGGCGGGTATCCGCGCCGCTCGATCGACTCCCGGATGACGGTGAGCACCCGCTGCTGCCGGGGAGTCAGTCCCGAGCCGTCCGGTGGCCCGTCGGGCAGCTCCGCCACGCCGGCGGCCCCGGCCGCCGGATGGGCCCCCGAGCGGACCCGGCCCAGTGCGCCGGGCGTCGTCGGCGCCCCCGATGTCCCGGGTCGCCCCGGTCTGCCCCCCGGTCTGCCTGGTGTCATCGCGTGCCCTTCTCCCCTTCGCGGGTCATGCCGTCCAGCGGCTGTGTGGAGCGACTCGACCTGCCGGTCTCGTCACTGACGACGGTAGACCCAGCAGGCGCCGCGGATCAAACATGTGTTCGAACCGCGTGTCGCGTCGGGGCTGGTGGAGGGGGTTGCGCGGACGGCGAGGGCTGGCTACAGTCGCACATGTGTTCGATCGAACACAGGTTCGATCCGGGTCGGGGAGGTCGGTCCGACCGGGGCCACCGCCGGAGGGCCGGGACTGTCGGAGCGGTGCGATAGCGATGGTGCTGCAACGACGACATGGACGACGACAGGAGGGTGAGATGGGCGACCTGAGGTCCCGGACACGTGGCGGCTCGGACGTCGACGTGCGGGGGGGAGGCGGGGCGTGGGGTGCCCGCGAGCCCCGACCGGCCCGGCCGGCTGGGCCAGGTCGGCCGGGTCGACGCGGCCGACGTGGGAGCAGCGGCGGCGGACCCGGCGGCGGACCCGGTCGGCGTGGCCCAGACCCGCGGAGCGCGGCGCCCGCCTGGCTGCCGCGACCGGGCCGCCCTCGCGCGGGTCCGGCGGGCACGCTGCGGCGGGCGCAGCCGGCCGGGCTGCGGCTCGAGGACCCGCCCGAGCAGCCGCTCCGCCGACCGACGCCGCAACCGTCCATGCCGCCCGGCCACACGCTACCCGGGGGCACGCTGCCCGGGCACATGCTTCCCCGGCAGATCGGGGCCGAGCCGGCGCGGGTTCGGCTTCGGCCGGACCGGCTGCCGGCAGCTGCGCCGCTCCGGCTGACCCGGCGTGGACGGGTCGTGCTGACCTCGGTGTTCCTCGTCGCGGCCCTGGTCCTGCTCGCCACGCTGGGGGCCCGGTCGGCGGCCACCAGCGGGCCGGCAGAGGCCGACCGCACCCGGACGGTCGAGGTGTCCGAGGGCGACACCCTGTGGGGCATCGCCGCCGGGATCGCCGGACCGGGCGAGGTCCGCGACGTCGTCTACGAGATCAGGCGGCTCAACGGGCTGTCTGGCTCCGCGCTGGTGGAGGGTCAGCGCCTGGCCGTCCCCGCCGGGGAGGCCGCCGGCTAGCCCGCCGGGTAGCCCGAGCCCGGTCCGGCCGAGCGCCCGTGCGGTGCGAGCAGCATGCGGTGGGTCAGCCGGCGACGCCGTGGCGCCGTGCGATCCGGGCCGCCTCCTGGCGCCCGCCGGCCTGCATCTTCCGCAGGATGTTGGAGACGTGCACGCTTGCGGTCTTGACGCTGATGAACAGCGAGTCGGCGATCTCCTGGTTGCTCCGCCCGGCGACGAGGCCACGGAGCACCTCGTGCTCGCGCGCAGTCAGCCCGTACTCGGCGAGGGACTGGTCGGCGTCGTCGGGGTCGGTGACCGCTTCGTCGATGTCGACGCGGTACCACCGGGCCAGCACGTCGATCTCCGCGGCGATCAGCGGCAGGCCGATCTCCCCGGCGCTTCGGTGGGCGGCGCGCAGGGTGGCCAGGGCGGCCGCGTCCCGGCGCAGGGCGAGCCCGGCCTCGGCCTGGCGCCACAGGGCGTAGGCCGCGTGGGCGGGGCGGCCCAGGGCGGCCCAACGGTCGTGCGCGACCGCCCAGACGGCCGGGTCGGCCTTCCCGTCGAGCCGGGCCAGCTCGGCCCGCGACGTGGCGGCCGAGGCCGCGTGCACCACCAGTGCGCCCATCGGGTCCTCCGGGTCGGCCAGCGGGTCGGGCGTCATCGTGGCGGCCAGGGCGAGCAGCGCCTCGCGGTGACGCGCGACGCGCTGCCTCGAGGCGGGGTCCCGGTGCCGGTCGAGGTCGTCGGCCAGGGCCCGGAGGCCGTGCAGCACCAGCGTGGACGCGAAGGCTGCCTCGTCGGTGTCCCGGACCAGGCGCAGGCCCTCCATGGCCAGGGCGAAGGCCTCCTGCGAGCGTCCGGTCCACAGCTCCACCTCGGTGGAGGCCTCGGTGATCAGCCGAACCCACTGCAGCGGCGCCTCGTTGGCCTCGACCACCAGCCTGGCCTGGTCGCAGCGGTCCCAGGCCAGGGGCAGGTCGCCGCGCAGGATGGCCAGCCGTCCGGCGAGCATGAGGACCGGCGCGGCCGCGATGCCTCGCGGACCCTGCGCGAGGGCCTGCCGGAGCAGGTCGCCCGCCTGGTCCAGCCGGGCTGCGTCGAGCAGGGCCTGGGCGCCGTTGGCGAGCAGCAGGCTGCCCTCCTGGCGGGCCAGCCCGACGCGCGAGATCACCTCGATCCCCATGCGGCACAGCTCCACCACGTCGTCGAGGCGGCCCGCCATGCCGAGGACGTGGCTCATGTTCACGTAGGCGCCGGCGATGTCGTCGGCGTTGGCGACCTCGGTGGCGACGGCGAGGGCCGCGCGCAGGTCGTCCACCGCGGCGTCGGTGTCGCCGCGCAGAGCGGCCGCGACCCCCCGGGCGTTGAGCGCGACGCCCTCCTCGCGCCGGGCGCCCACCTCGGCGGCGATGTCGAGAGCGGTCTCGATGTAGCCGTCGGCGACATCGAGGCGCGACCAGGCCGCGGCCCACCGCGCCAGGCCGGCGTTGACCTGGGCTGCCAGCACGCTGCGCTCCCCGGGCTCGAGCAGCGACAGCGCGGTGCGCAGCTCCCGCTCCGTCTCGGGTCCGCGGCCGGCGAGGAAGTGCACCTGCCCCCCGAGCATGTGCAGCCCGGCCCGGCGGCGGCGGTCGGCGGTGTCCTCCAACGCGCGTTCCAGCAGCCGGACCGCCTCGTCGGGATGGCCGGTCTGGCTGGCCGCGTGGGCCGCGTGCTCGCGCAACAGCACGAGGTCGAGGTGCTGGCCGGAGCCGTGACCCTCCTCCGCAAGCCGGACCGCGCGGTCGAAGCTCGCGTGCGCGTCGGCGAACGCGTAGACCCGTTCGGCGTCGTACCCGGCCGCGACCGAGGCCAGCAGCGCCCGGCCGGGATCGCCGGCCCGGTCCCAGTGCCGGGCCACCTCACTGGTCGACCCGCTCTGGTCGAGCACCTCGGCGGCGGAGCGGTGCAGCCGCCTGCGCTCCGTGGGCAGCAACGCGTCGTACACCACCTCGACGAAGGCCGGATGCCGGAACCCCACGGTCTCGTCGCGTCTCATGGCGACCACGTGCTGCTCCAGCGCCGGCCGGAGCCGGTCCTCGACGTCGAGCTCGGGCAACCCCGCCACCGCGGCCAGCACCGGAACCGGTACGGGCCGGCCGAGGACGGCGGCGGCGCGCAGCACCCGATGGGTGTCCCCGGGCAGCTGGTCGACCCGGGACCGGAGCAGGTCGCGCAGCGTCCCCGGCAGCCCCGGGTCGGAGTCGGCCGCGGACAGCACCAGGTGCTCCACGAACAACGGGTTCCCCGCGGAGCGGGCCAGCGTCCGCTCGAGGGTGCGCTGGTCCGGGGGCCGGCCGAGCAGCTGGGCCAGCAGGGCGGCGGTCTCGTCGGCATCGAGCCGCTCCAGGTGCAGGCGCGTCGTGAGCGGCAGGCGGGCCAGCTCGGCGAGCCAGCCGCGCACCGCCGGGTCGAGGCGTTCGTCGTCGCGGTAGGTCGCCACCAGGAGCACCCGCTCGCGGTCCAGGTTGGTGGCCAGGAACCGCAGCAGGTCCAGCGTCGAGTGGTCCGCCCAGTGCAGGTCCTCCACGACGTGGACCACCGGACGGGTGACCGCCATGCGGTCCAGCAGGGACAGCACCGCGTGGAACAGCCGCAGCGGCGAGCTGTCGTGCATCGACGTGGTGGGCTCGGGCTCCGCGCGCACGTCCGGGAGCAGGCGGGCCAGCTCGGGCGAACGGGACAGCTCCCGCTGGACCAGGGCATCGCCGGTGACCGACCGGAGCGCCTGGGTCAAGGCGGCGTAGGGGAAGGTCTCGCCGGCCACCGGCACGCAGGCGCCGGCCAGGGTCACCACGTCCTCGCGCCGGGTGAGCTCGGCGACCAGGCGGGTCTTGCCGATGCCGGTCTCGCCGCCGACCAGCACGACACCGGGACGTCCGGCGGCGGCCTGGGCGACCCCGTCGCCGAGCGCGGACAGCGCCGCGTCCCGACCCACCAGGGCCCCCGAGAGACCGTTCACCGCCTCATCATCGCCCCCTGGCAGGTGGCCGTCACGCGGGTTTGGGCAACGCCGCGCCGCCGTCGCCGGATGGCTACCGGCGGAACCCCGTGCCCGGTTGCTCACCAATGCCGGGTTTCGGCACGCCTGGACCGCGCATCTGAGGTGGCGGCAGGGGTCATCTGAGGTGCCTTCCTCATGCCGCGGCGCCCCAAGGCTCCTAGCGTCGAGTCGTCCGGCCATGGGGTCGGGCCACGACGGACCAGCAACGGCACGGAAGTGAAGGAACCACGATGTCTCTGACCACCCTGAAGTCCAGCAAGAGGCGCGCGCTCGCGGCGACGGCCGCCGCGGCCGCGGTCGTGTCCACGGGCGCGGTCATGTCCACCGCCGCCGGCATCGCGCTCCCCGGCACGGCCGGGAAGGACGTGACGATCGGCCTGGACAACGACAACGCGGACAACCCGTTCATCCAGCCGCCCGGCGTGACCGCCAAGCAGCACATGGACAACACCGACGTGCTGTTCGGGCGCGCGAACGACGACCTGCTCATCGGCAAGCTCGGCGGCGACACCCTGCTGGCCGGCACCGGGGACGACATCACCGTCGGCGGCCCGGAGGGCTTCCAGACCCCGAACAGCGACGTCCTGGTCGGCGACTACGGCGACGACGTCAACATCTGGGCGCCCGGCGACGGAAGCGACGCGTTCCTCGGCGACCAGGGCAAGGACACCATGATCTTCGCGCCGTTCGTCACCAACGACGACGGCTCGCTGAAGCTGTTCTGGAAGCACGGGCGCAAGATCGTCAAGGTCGACATCGACGAGAAGCCGAACTTCAGCTGCACCATCGTCGAGGTCCCCGCCTCGGAGAAGCTCGGCTTCGGCTTCCTGGTCCGGTTCAACGTGAACGGGTCTCCGGTCGTCACGGTCCGGCAGCGAGACGTCGAGACGGTGTACTGCCCGAGCCCCGCCGAGGGCAAGGCCCAGGTCGCTCGGCTGGACGTGGCCCACCCGGCGTTCCGCAACGTGTGGCTGAAGAACGTGCCCGGCGTCGTCGGCGACATCCTGGCACCGGTCGGCTGACCTCACCAGCCGGGTCATGACCACCTCGCCGGCCCCGTCCACCCGGTCCGCGGCAGCGCCACGGGCCGTGGTGGTCGGTGCCAGCGTGGCCGGTCTGCTGGCCGCCCGCGCGCTCGCGGAGCGCACCCGCGGCGTCCTCGTCGTCGACAGGGACTCCCTGCCGGCGTGGCCCGACCAGCGCGGCGGAGTCCCGCAGGGGCGGCACACCCACGGGATGCTGGCCGCCGGCCTCGCCGTCCTCGACCGGCTGCTCCCCGGCCTGGTCGAGGACCTCGTGGCCCACGGCGCCGACCTCGGGGACTTCGGCGCGCGCAGCCGGTTCCACACCGGCCCCCAGTCACTGGCGCCGGGGGAGAGCGGTCTCCTCTCCCTCGGCGTCAGTCGCCAGCTCCTGGAGTGGGCGCTGCGGGCGCGGGTGACCGCGCTCCCCGGTGTCGAGGTGCTGGGCGAGACGTCGGCCCTCGGGCTGATCCTGTCCGACGGCAGGGTCACCGGAGTTTCGGTGACCGGCGTCGGCTCCGACGCCGGCAGCCGGGTCCTTCCCGCCGACATCGTGGTGGACGCCTCCGGGCGCGGGTCCCGGCTCCCGGAGTGGCTGACCCGGTGCGGGTACGCCGCACCGCCGGAGGCCGAGTACCGCATCGACCTGTGCTACGCCACGCGCACCTTCCGCCGGCTCGGCACCCGCGACGTCGACCGGGCCCTTGCCCTCGTCGTCGCCCGCAGCCCCCTGGTGCCCAGGGGAGGCGTCCTGCTCGCCCAGGAGGAGGGCAGCAGCTGCATCGTCTCCCTCACCGGGGTCCACGGGCAGCGGCCGCCCACCGACCTGGACGGCTTCCGCGCGTACGCGCGCGGCCTGGCCAGCCCCGTCATCGCCGAGGTGCTGGACCGGTCCGAGCCGGTCTCCGAGCCGGCGACGTACCGCTTCCCCTCCAACCGGCGCCGCTACTACGAGCGGGTGCCCCTGCCGGACGGCCTCGTGGTCCTGGGGGACGCCTGGTGCTGCTTCGACCCGGTCTTCGGCCAGGGCATGTCGGTCGCCGCGCTGCAGGCAGAGGAGCTGGCCGGTTGCCTGCGCGCGGCGCCGGCCCCGGGCGCGGGCGAGCCGCCGGCCCGGCTCGGCGAGCGGTACCACCGGCTGGCCGCTCGGCACCTCGACACGCCCTGGTCCATCGCCGTGGGCAACGACCTGATGATGCCCGGGTCGCCGTACCCGGTCCCGCTGCGCACCCGGCTCACCGGCGGGTACGTCCGCGCGCTGGTCCGCGCGGCCGAGCGCGACCCGGCCCTGGCCCGGGCCTTCATCGCCGTCCAGCAGCTGGTCGCGCCGCCGCAGAGCCTGATGGCGCCCGCGCAGCTGGCCAGGCTGGCCCGCGCCGCCGCCCGGCGGGCGCTTCCCTCGGACCGACCCGACCGGGACGCGCCCGCTCCGCTGCCCGCCCGCTGACGACGGCCGCGACACGCCGCAGCATTCTGGTCCGGCTGCCCGTCGCCGATCCGCTGACCTGCGCGTTCCCGGTCCACGACGAGACCGCTCGCACGGGGCGTCCCGAGGGGCGTCGCAAGGGGTTGCGTCGAGGCCACGCGCGGCGTACGGTGGCCACAACATCTAGTAGTTACACGGCTGTAGTTCTCCACAGGTAGTGGTGGTCTCTACACAGGTAGCCGCTGGTTGTCCCCAGTTCGTGCACAGCCACCTTCCCCCTCGCGAGGCGGCCCGGACGGTCGGACGAAACCGTCGGTTCCCTCTGGTGGACTCCCTGCATGTGGCGGCGCAAGCGCGAGGAGGAGCCGGGATGCACTGTCCGTACTGCCGGCACGGCGACTCCCGGGTACTGGACAGCAGGGTGAGCGACGACGGCTCGGCGATCCGGCGGCGGCGCTCCTGCCCGGAGTGCGGCCGGAGGTTCAGCACGGTGGAGCAGATGCAGCTCACCGTGCTGAAGCGGTCGGGCGCCAACGAGCCGTTCAACCGCGACAAGGCGGTGGCCGGCGTGCGCAAGGCCTGCAAGGGCCGACCGGTGTCCGAGGACGACCTGGCGCGCCTCGGGCAGCAGGTCGAGGACGCGCTCCGCACGGACGGCTGGGCCGAGGTGCCTGCCCACGAGGTCGGCCTGGCCATCCTCCGGCCGCTGCGCGTGCTCGACGAGGTGGCCTACCTCCGCTTCGCCAGCGTCTACCGGGCCTTCGAGTCCTGCGAGGACTTCGAGGCGGCGATCGCCGACCTGCGCACCGCCCGGTCGGCGGCGACCACACCCACCGTGGAGGTCGTCCTCGAGGGCGGTGGGCCGCGAGTGCCCGTCGCGACCCCTGGCGGCTGACCCCGGACCGCCCGGCGCGTCGTGGGGAAGCGGCGCGCCGGGCGCACCACCCCTTCCCCTCCAGTCAGAGCGACCAGAACCCAGGACCAGACGAGCTTCGAAGGAGAAGGCGTTGACGGAGACGGTGAACAACCCGGCGGCGAAGCGGTGGGCAGGAAGGACCGGTGGCCTGCGGATGCAGCGGGTGTTCAGCACCGCCGGCACCCACCCGTACGACGAGGTCACCTGGGAGCGCCGCGACGTCGTCCAGACCAACTGGAAGACCGGCGAGACCGTCTTCGAGCAGCGCGGCGTGGAGTTCCCCGACTTCTGGTCGGCCAACGCCAGCACGATCGTCACGACCAAGTACTTCCGCGGGGCGCTGGGCACCGAGGCCCGCGAGACCAGCCTGCGCCAGCTCGTCGACCGGGTCGTGGGGACCTACCGCGCCGCCGGGCAGGAGCACGGCTACTTCGCCACCGCCGAGGACGCCGAGGTGTTCGAGCACGAGCTGACCTGGCTGCTGGTGCACCAGTACTTCTCGTTCAACTCCCCGGTGTGGTTCAACGTCGGCACGGCTTCCCCGGCGCAGGTCTCAGCTTGCTTCATCCTCTCCGTCGACGACTCCATGGACTCGATCCTGAACTGGTACAAGGAGGAGGGGTTCATCTTCAAGGGCGGCTCGGGTGCCGGGCTGAACCTCTCCCGGATCCGGTCCTCCAAGGAGCTGCTCTCCTCCGGCGGCACCGCCAGCGGCCCGGTGTCGTTCATGCGCGGCGCGGACGCCTCGGCGGGCACCATCAAGTCCGGGGGCGCCACCCGGCGCGCCGCGAAGATGGTCGTGCTCGACGTCGACCACCCCGACATCGAGGAGTTCGTCGAGACCAAGGCGCGCGAGGAGGACAAGATCCGCGCGCTCCGCGACGCCGGCTTCGACATGGACCTCGGCGGCCGGGACATCACCTCGGTGCAGTACCAGAACGCCAACAACTCCGTGCGGGTCACCGACGAGTTCATGCGGGCGGTCGAGGAGGGGTCGTCGTTCGGCCTGCGGGCCAGGAAGACCGGGGAGGTGATCGAGGAGGTCGACGCCCGCGAGCTGTTCCACAAGATCAGCAAGGCGGCCTGGGAGTGCGCAGACCCAGGGCTGCAGTACGACGACACCATCAACGACTGGCACACCAACCCCGAGACCGGCCGGATCACCGCAAGCAACCCGTGCTGCTTCACCGGGGACACGGTCGTGCGTACCGCCGAGGGCCCGACGACCTTGGAGACGCTGGTCGCCTCTCTGGCGGCGGGCGCGACCGCGAAGGTGCTCAGCCTGGTCGCCTCGTCGGAGGACCAGCCGCTTCTCGCGTACGCGGTCGTCTCCCGGGGATGGAAGGCCGGGGAGACGCAGAACCACGTCCAGGTGGTCACGGCACGGGGTCTCCGACTGCGCAGCACACCCGAGCATCGGTACCTCGCCGACGGTAGCTGGGTTGAGGCGGCGCGTCTCCGGGTGGGCCAGGTGCTCGTCTCCGAGGCGGGGGGTGGCGACGAGGTCATCGAAGTCGCCGAGCGACGGCTCGACCAGCCCGTCTCGGTGTACGACCTGGAGGTGCCGGGGACCCATAACTTCGTCGTCGGCTCCGACGACATCCCGGGCGTGGTCGTGCACAACAGCGAGTACATGTCGTTGGACAACTCCTCGTGCAACCTGGCCAGCCTGAACCTGCTGAAGTTCCTGCGCGACGACGACACGTTCGACTCCGAGCGGTTCGCACGGGCGGTCGAGGTGATC
>JBIOUF010000244.1:0-21206 GCA_044866695.1 Nocardioidaceae bacterium
CCTAGCGGCTCGCCCTCCTCAACCACCGGGTGGCCGGTGGTTGAGGAGCGAGCTTGCGAGCGTCTCGAAACCACCGCCTCGGGGCTGGGCGCCTGCCGCGGATCCGCTGGTCGCGAGACGCCTCCGCCATCGCTCCGGCTGCTCGCCCGGCGGTGGGCTCCGAGCGTCGCGCGACTTTGTGATAGCTTTCACAAGCGCAGGTCGCCCGCGTTTTCGGGTAGGTTCGGCGCCGGTAGCAGTCCCCGCCCCCATCTCGAACAGATCGGCCGCCCACGATGACGACCGCAGCGCTCGGACCGCAGGCACTCGGTGCCGTGGTGGGCGCGCTCATGGTGGTCGGCTTCTTCGGGCTCGGCGCGCTGACGATGTCGGTGGTGGCGCGGGTCGCCCCGGGCCTCTCCCTACTGGTCGCACTGCTCACCTACACCCTGCAGGTGCTCATGCTCGGCGTCGTCTTCTGGGCCCTGACCGGGTCCGGCGCGACCGACGGCCGGCTGGACCCGCGCTGGCTCGGGGGCACCGTCGTCGTGGCGACGCTGGCGTGGACCGCCGTCCTGGTGGTCCGCGAGGTCATGGGCCGGCACCTGGTGTACGACGTGCCGGCGTCGCACGGGACGCATGGCCGATGAGCGCGCCCCCTGTTCCCCGCCGTCACCACTGCTATTGTCCGGTGCGCGATGGAGCAGCGCGGCGCCGACCAACCCCTGGGGGACCCCTGGCGCGCCTTCGGGCATGTCGTCTCCGGGGTCGCCGTCTACGGCGCGCTGGGCTGGCTCGCCGACCGGTGGCTCGGCACGGCGTACCTGGTGGCGGTGGGCATCGTCCTGGGCGCCGCCCTGGGCATCTATGCGACCCATGCGTCGCTGAGGGGCCTGTCCCGCCCGGACCGGCCCGCCGCGGGACCGCCGGCACAGCACGACCCCGGACCGCACGACGAGTGAAGGAGACCCGGTGAACGTCGCAGCGACCGCCGTGCTCGCCGAGGAGTACCACGCGCCCGGACCCGGCATCTTCGACCTGCCGCCGGTGTTCAGCGTCGGCGGGGTCGACGTCACCAAGCCGATCCTGCAGCTCGTGCTCGCCGCGGTTGTGGTCGGCGGGTTCTTCTACCTGGCCTCCAGGAAGCGGGCGATGGTGCCCGGGCGCCTGCAGTTCGCCGGCGAGAGCGCCTACGGCTTCGTCCGCAACGGCCTGGCCCGCGACATCATCGGCAGCCACGACTTCATGCGGTTCGTGCCGTACCTGGTCGCGCTGTTCTTCTTCATCCTGCTCAACAACTTCTTCGCCAGCATCCCGTTCATCCAGTTCCCGACGTTCTCCCGCGCGAGCATGGCCTACGCGCTGGCGGGGCTGTCCTGGGTGATCTACAACGGCGTCGGCATCGCCCGGCACGGCTTCGGCGGCTACCTGAAGCTGCAGACCATGCCCAGCGGGGTGACCGGGCCGATGCTGGTGCTGATCGTGCCGCTGGAGTTCTTCTCCAACATCGTCGTGCGGCCGGTGACGCTGGCCCTGCGACTCTTCGCCAACATGTTCGCCGGCCACATCCTGCTGGTGCTGTTCGCCACCGGCGGCCTCTACCTGATCGAGGAGGTCGGCGGCCTGACCAGCGTCGTGGGCGTGCTGGCCTGGGTGCTGGCCATCCTGGTCAGCTTCCTCGAGCTGCTGGTGCAGTTCCTGCAGGCCTACGTGTTCGCGCTGCTGAACGCCATGTACATCTCCGGCGCCCTCGCCGAGGAGCACTGACCGGCGACGACCTGGTCGCATCCGCCCTCGAGTCCCCGTCCCGACGACCAGCAGAACCTCGAGAAATCGACGAAAGGAACCTACAGCCATGGATGGCTCCCTCAACATGGTCGGCTACGGCCTGGCCGCCGTCGGCCCCGGTGTGGGCATCGGCCTGATCTTCGCCGCCTACATCAACGGTGTCGCCCGCCAGCCCGAGGCGCAGAGCCGGCTGCAGGCGATCGCCATCCTCGGCTTCGCCCTGGCCGAGGCGCTGGCGATCATCGGCATCGCGCTTGCCTTCGTGCTCTAGCCGCCGGGTCCTTTGATGACGACGTACATCCGGGTGGCCGCCGAGACCGAGGGCGGCCACGAGCCCAGCCCACTGGCGGTCGAGTGGGTCGAGGTCGTGCTGGCGCTCATCGTCTTCGCGATCCTGTTCTACGCGATCAGGAAGTGGGTGGTCCCGAACTTCGAGACGACGTTCGCCGACCGCACCGCGTCCATCGAGGGCGGCCTCAAGGCAGCGGAGACCAAGCAGGCCGAGGCCGACGCCAGGCTCGCCGACCTCGACCAGCGGCTGGGCGAGGCCAGGCACGAGGCCGCCCGCATCCGGGAGGACGCCCGCGAGCAGGGGGCCGCGATCATCGCCGAGATGCGGGAGCAGGCCCAGGTCGAGGCGGCCCGCATCCTCGAGCACGGCAAGGCGCAGATCGAGGCGGAGCGACAGCAGGCGGTCGCCTCGCTGCGAACCGAGGTCGGCACGCTGGCGACCGGCCTGGCCGGGCGGATCGTCGGTGAGTCCCTCGACGACGAAGCCCGGCAGAGCCGGGTCGTGGAGCGGTTCCTGGCCGACCTCGAGAACGCCCCGTCGGGAGGGCCGAACTGATGCGTGGCGCCTCCGCCGAGTCCCTCGCGGCGCTGACCGACGCCCTCGCGGCCGCACTCGACGGCGGCGCGGACGGGATGCGGGTCGCCGACGACCTGTTCGCGGTGTCCGGCCTCCTGCGCGGCCAGCCCAGCCTGCGCCGGCTGCTCACCGACGTGTCCGTCGACGCCGACGCCAAGGGGCGCCTGGTTCACCAGATCCTCGACGCCAAGCTGGACCCGGCTTCGGTGGACCTGGTCGCCCAGGCGGCAGGGCGGCGCTGGGCGGCCACCCGCGACCTGGGCGACGCCCTGGAGCAGCTGGGCGTCGTCGCGGTGGTCGACGCGTCCGACCGGGCCGGACAGGGGGACGCCTTGGAAGAGGAGCTGTTCGGCTACGGGCAGCTGGTGTCCGGCACGCCACAGCTCCGCGACGCGCTGTCGGACCCGTCACGGTCGGTCTCGGACCGGGCCGACCTGGTGCGCACCCTGCTGGAGGGCAAGGTGACCCCGGGGACGCTGCGGCTCGCCGGGCAGTCGGTGTCGGGGTCCCACCGCACGGTGGCGGTCGCGGTGGGCGCGTTCTCCAGGATCGCCGCGGCGCACCGGCGCAGGCTGGTCGGCGTCGTCCGCGTGGCCCGGCCGCTCACCGACAGCGACCGACAGCGGCTCGCTGCCGTGCTGTCGCGGCAGTACTCCCGGCCGGTGCACCTCAACGAGGTCGTCGAGCCGGGGCTGCTCGGCGGCATCCGGGTGGAGATCGGCGACGACGTCATCGACGGCTCCGTCGCCAGCCGCCTGGACGACGCCCGCAGACGGCTGGCGGGCTGACCGGCCGACGGGCGCACACTGGTCACACCGGCGCCCCCCACGAGCAACCCACCGACGAGCGAACCAGAGCGAAGAGAGCAGGGAAGAAGATGACGGAGCTGTCGATCCGCCCGGAGGAGATCCGGGACGCGCTGCAGCGGTTCGTCTCCGAGTACCGTCCGGAGACCGCGAGCAAGGAGGAGGTCGGCACGGTCGCGGAGGCCGGCGACGGCATCGCCCGGGTCAGCGGGCTCCCGTCGGCGATGGCCAACGAGCTGCTGGAGTTCGAGGACGGCACCCTCGGCATCGCGCTCAACCTCGACACCCGGGAGATCGGCGTCGTCGTCCTGGGTGACTTCGACAAGATCGAGGAGGGGCAGTCGGTCCGCCGCACCGGGGAGATCCTCTCCGTGCCGGTCGGGGACAAGTTCATGGGCCGGGTGGTCGACCCCCTCGGGACGCCGATCGACGGGCTCGGGGAGATCGAGGACGAGGGCCGCCGCGCCCTGGAGGTCCAGGCGCCGTCGGTGGTCCAGCGGAAGTCCGTGCACGAGCCGCTGGCCACCGGCATCAAGGCGATCGACGCGATGACCCCGATCGGCCGCGGACAACGCCAGCTGATCATCGGCGACCGGCAGACCGGCAAGACCACCATCGCGATCGACACGATCATCAACCAGAAGCAGAACTGGGACTCCGGCGACCCGGACCGCCAGGTGCGCTGCATCTACGTCGCCATCGGCCAGAAGGGCTCCACGATCGCGTCGGTCCGCGGCGCCCTCGACGAGGCCGGCGCCCTGCAGTACACCACCATCGTCGCCTCCCCCGCGTCGGACTCCGCCGGCTTCAAGTACCTGGCCCCCTACACCGGCTCGGCCATCGGCCAGCACTGGATGCACGAGGGCAACCACGTCCTGATCATCTTCGACGACCTGAGCAAGCAGGCCGAGGCCTACCGCGCCGTCTCGCTGCTGCTGCGCCGCCCGCCGGGTCGCGAGGCCTACCCGGGTGACGTGTTCTACCTGCACAGCCGGCTGCTGGAGCGCTGCGCCAAGCTCTCCGACGACATGGGGAAGGGTTCGATGACCGGCCTGCCGATCATCGAGACCAAGGCCAACGACGTGTCGGCCTACATCCCGACCAACGTCATCTCGATCACCGACGGCCAGATCTTCTTGCAGTCCGACCTGTTCAACGCCAACCAGCGCCCGGCCATCGACGTCGGCATCTCGGTGTCCCGGGTCGGCGGCTCGGCGATGACCAAGGCGATGAAGAAGGTCACCGGCTCGCTGAAGGTCGACCTCGCCCAGTTCCGCGCGATGGAGGCGTTCGCGATGTTCGCCTCCGACCTCGACGCCGCGTCGCGCCAGCAGCTCGACCGGGGCGGCCGGCTGATGGCGCTGCTGAAGCAACGGGCCTACTCGCCGTACCCGATCGACGAGATGACGGTGTCGCTGTGGACCGGCACCACCGGCAGGCTCGACGCGGTGCCCACCGAGGACGTGTTGCGGTTCGAGGCCGAGTTCATCGACTACCTGCGGCTGTCCCACGCCGGGATCCTGCAGACGATCCGGGAGACGCTGGACCTCGACGACGACGCCGAGAGCGCCCTGAAGGACGCGTTCTCGGCGTTCGCCGACCAGTTCGAGACCTCCGAGGGCGGCTCGATCAAGGCCGGCAAGGAGGAGCACGAGGCGATGCCGGACGAGGAGCTCGAGCAGGAGCGGATCGTCAGGCAGAGGCGAGGCTGACCCATGGCCACATCGGTGCGTGAGCTGCGAGCGCGGACCAGGTCCGTCTCGTCGATGAAGAAGATCACGCGCGCCATGGAGCTCATCGCCGCCTCCCGGATCATCAAGGCGCAGCAGCGGGCCCAGGCCGCTGCGCCGTACGCCCGCGAGCTCACCCGCGCCGTGTCCGCGGTGGCCACCTGGTCCAACGTCGACCACCCGATGACCACGGAGCCGGAGGACCCGAAGCGTGCGGCGGTGCTGGTCGTCACCAGCGACCGCGGCCTGGCCGGCGCCTACTCCTCCAGCGTGATCAAGGAGGCCGAGCGGCTGATCGAGCGGCTGCACGAGGAGGGCAAGGAGGTCGACGTCTTCGTCTCCGGACGCAAGGGGGTCGCCTACTTCAAGTTCCGGGACCGGCCGGTCGTCGAGGAGTGGACCGGGCACTCCGACCAGCCGACCTACGACGTGGCCAGGGCGATCGGGCAGGCGCTCATCGACTCCTTCACCGCGGACGCGGAGAACCCCCACGAGGCGTACGGCGAGGGCGTCCACGAGGTGCACGTGGTCTTCACCAGGTTCCGCTCGATGCTCGTGCAGGAGCCCGTGGCCACCCGGCTGCTGCCGCTGGAGGTCGTCGAGGGCGCCGAGACCCCGACCGAAGGCGACGTGCTGCCGCTGTACGAGTTCGAGCCCAGCGCCGACGAGGTCCTCGACGCGCTGCTGCCCAGGTACGTCCAGAGCCGGATCTACTTCGCGCTGCTCCAGGCGGCGGCCTCGGAGCTGGCCGCCAGGCAGCGCGCAATGAAGGCCGCGACCGACAACGCCGACGAGCTCATCAAGAAGTACACCCGGCTGGCCAACCAGGCCCGGCAGGCCGGCATCACCCAGGAGATCAGCGAGATCGTCGGCGGCGTGAACGCGCTGGCCGACGCCACAGCGGGGAGTGAGTGAGACCAGATGACAGCGACGCTCGACCAGACCCAGGAGACCGGCGCCCAGGGCGGCGTCGGCCGCATCGCCCGGGTGATCGGCCCGGTGGTGGACATCGAGTTCCCCGTGGACTCGATGCCGGAGATCTACAGCGCCATGAAGGTCGACCTGACCCTGGGCGGTGAGACCCAGACGATCACCCTCGAGGTCGCCCAGCACATCGGCGACGGCATGGTCCGGGCCATCTCGATGAAGCCGACCGACGGCCTGGTCCGCGGCGCCCAGGTCACCGACACCGGCGGCCCGATCAGCGTGCCCGTCGGCGACGTGACCCTCGGGCACGTCTTCAACGCGACCGGCGACTGCCTCAACCTCACCGAGGGGGAGCGCCTGGAGGTCACCGAGCGGTGGGGCATCCACCGCAAGGCACCGGCCTTCGACCAGCTGGAGTCGAAGACCCAGATGTTCCAGACCGGCATCAAGGTCATCGACCTGCTCACGCCGTACGTGCTGGGCGGCAAGATCGGCCTGTTCGGCGGCGCCGGCGTCGGCAAGACCGTGCTGATCCAGGAGATGATCGCGCGAGTCGCGAAGGACCACGGCGGCGTCTCGGTGTTCGCCGGCGTCGGCGAGCGCACCCGCGAGGGCAACGACCTGATCCAGGAGATGACCGAGTCCGGTGTCATCGGGCAGACCGCGCTGGTGTTCGGCCAGATGGACGAGCCGCCGGGCACCCGGCTGCGCGTGGCGCTGTCCGCCCTCACCATGGCGGAGTACTTCCGCGACGTCCAGAAGCAGGACGTGCTGCTGTTCATCGACAACATCTTCCGGTTCACCCAGGCCGGCTCCGAGGTCTCCACGCTGCTGGGCCGGATGCCCTCCGCGGTGGGCTACCAGCCCAACCTCGCCGACGAGATGGGCACGCTGCAGGAGCGGATCACCTCGACCCGCGGCCACTCGATCACCTCGATGCAGGCGATCTACGTGCCGGCCGACGACTACACCGACCCGGCTCCGGCCACGACGTTCGCGCACCTGGACGCCACCACCGAGCTGTCCCGCGAGATCGCCTCGCTGGGCATCTACCCGGCGGTGGACCCGCTGACCTCCACCTCGCGGATCCTGGACCCGCAGTACATCGGCAAGGACCACTACGACGCGGCGATCCGGGTCAAGCAGATCCTGCAGCGCAACAAGGAGCTGCAGGACATCATCGCGATCCTCGGCGTCGACGAGCTCTCCGAGGAGGACAAGATCATCGTGTCCCGGGCCCGGCGGATCCAGCGGTTCCTGTCCCAGAACACCTACGTGGCCAAGCAGTTCACCGGCATCGAGGGCTCGACCGTGCCGGTGGAGGACACCGTCGAGGCGTTCAACAAGATCAGCAACGGCGAGTACGACCACGTCGCGGAGCAGGCGTTCTTCATGTGCGGTGGCCTAGAGGACGTCGAGCGCCGGTGGTCTGAGATCCAGAAGAGCCTCTGACATGGCCGACGGCGATGCCACCGACGGGGCGATGCAGGTCGAGCTGGTCGCTGCGGACCGGCTGGTGTGGTCTGGACAGGCGTCGCGGGTGATCGCCCGTACGACGGAGGGCGACGTCGGCATCCTGGCCAACCACGCTCCGATGCTGTCCCTCCTGGTCGACGGGGTGGTCGACGTGACCACCACGGAGGGGGAGACCTGGATAGCAGCGGTGGACGCGGGGTTCCTTTCCGTTGCCCACAACCGGATCTCGATCCTGTCCGAGCACGCGGAGATGTCCCACGAGATCGACCTGGAGCGGGCGCGGGCCGACCTCGACCGCGCCCACCACGCCGGCGAGAACGACGACGCGGCCGTCGAGGCCGAGGCCGAGGCGTGGGCGAGGGCTCGCATCCGGGCCGTCGAGCAGGCATCCTGACCCTTCACGGTTCACGAGCGCAGGCCCGGCCGACCGCCGGGACCCCGGCCCGACCGTGGCTGAGGCCGGCGCCGACGGGGACGGTTCCGGTGGCCCGCGCCGCGGACGGCCGTCCCGCACGCACGGGGGCCGGGAAGGAGTGCGGGGCGCGTGCCGTGGTGGCAGTGGGTGGTCGACGGGTTCGCCGCCGTCCTGGTCCTGGTGCTGCTCTACGGCATCGCGCTGGTCGTACGCCGCCGCTGGATCTCCCGCAACGGCGGGACCTTCGAGTTCAGCGTGCACGTGCGCCCGCAGAGCCAGGGCCGGGGCTGGGTGCTCGGGCTGGGCCGCTACTCCGGGGACCTGCTGGAGTGGTTCCGGATCTTCTCCCTCTCCCCGCGTCCCCGGCGGGTCCTCGACCGCGCCGAAGTGTCGTTCGCCCGCCGCCGCGCCCCGGCCGGCGGGGAGGCCATGGCGCTCTACTCCGGCCACGTCATCGCGGTCTGCCACACCGCCACCGGCGAGCTGGAGGTCGCCATGTCCCCCGAGGCCCTCACCGGCTTCCTGGCCTGGCTGGAGGCGGCCCCACCCGGCCGCAACGTCCGCACCGGCTGACCCACCCCCGCCCCTCACGTCGAGCCGTCAATGTTGGTGGGCCGAGCCGTCAAGGATGGTGGGCCACCAGCCGGTGGTTTCGAGACGGGCTCGCAAGCTCGCCCTCCTCAACCACCGGGGGTGGGCTCGCTCCGCGGTTCCCGAGGAGGGCGACGAAGGAGCCCGTCTCGAAGGGCGCCCTCCTCAACTCAACCACCGGTGCCGCTGGCGTCTGGCACATCCCGGTGGTTGAGGAGCGAGCCGCTAGGCGAGCGTCTCGAAACCAACGGCGTCTGGCAGAGTCCCAGCCCTCGTGCCGGTGGTTGGCTTCGTGACCTCGCGAGCTCGCTCCTCAGCCCAAGTCGAGACGGGCTCGCTCCGCGGTTCCCGAGGAGGGCGACGAAGAAGCCGGCTCGAAGGGCGCCCTCCTCAACCACCGGCCCTTTGGCCGGTGCCTCAGGAGGGGTCGGCGTCGCGAAGACCGCGTTCGGCCTCTTTGGCGATCTGCTTGGCGGTGCCAGGGTCGACCAGGCTGTCCGCCGGGGGCTCGGGGGACGAGTCGCCGGGCGCGGCAGGGGCGCCAACGGTCTCGGTGGTGTAGACCACCTCGTCCGGCGTGTCGACGTGCGGCGCGGGCTCGGCGGCCGGCGCCGGCTCGGTCGGGGCCTGCGTGGCGGGGGCCGGCTCGGTCGGGGCCGGCTCGGCGGGCCCGTCCGTGGCCGGAGCGGTCTTCTTGGCCGGGGCGGTCTTCTTCGCGGCCGGAGCAGAGGGCGCAGCGGTCCTGGGCGCCGCGCTCTTCTTGGCCGGAGCCGCCTTCTTCGCGGTGACCTTCTTCGCGGTGGCCTTCTTCGCCGCCGGGCGGTCCCCGGGCCCGGATCCCACGGCGTCCTCGTGCGGACGTCGGGGCCTCTCGGGCACCGCCCGGACGCCCTGCTGACGGCCTCGGCCGGTCGCCCGGGCGGAGACCTGGGAGACGGCGCCTTCGACGGCGGAGCGGCCGAGCCCGACTGCGTGCTTCGCCTGGTCGAGCGCCCGTCCCGCCGCGCCCTTCGGGTCCTTGAGGGCGCCGAGCGCGGTGTCCCGGAGCTTTCCGAGCGAGCTGGTCAGGGGGTTGGTCGGGGGCACGTCGCCGCCTCTTTTCGTGGGTGTCGGGTGGACGTCGGTCGGGGTCCAGGACGGGTGGCCGCCTGGCCGCCGGTCCAAGCCTAGGAGACTGCCGAACCGTGGCGCCCACTGCGCGATGGCTGCCTCGTCAGCACCTTCCAGGCAGCCCCGCTCGGGCCGACCGCGGGTGATCAGGTCCCGCAGAAGGTGCGGTAGCGGCCGAAGTCCTCAGGCGCCGCGGCGGCGTACCGCTCCCGGCCGGGCCGCTCGACGTACGGGTCCCCGGTCACCTCGACCAGGCGCTCCACGAGGGACGGGTCGCCGTCGGTCGCGGCGCCGAGCGCCTCCTCGACGAGGTGGTTGCGCGGGACGTAGACCGGGTTGGTGCGGTCCATCAGGTCGGGGTCCGGGCCCAACGCGCGCCACCGCCGCGTCCAGGTGTCGAACGCCTCGAGGTCGACGAACAGCCCGCGCGCGGGCTCCGCGTCGCCGCGCGCCGCCTGGCCGAGCGCCCGGAACGACGACGTCCAGTCGACGTGGCCGCGCTGGAGCAGGCCGAGCAGCTCCTCGACCACCTCGCCGGCCGCGGCCTCCGCAACACCGTCGGACAGGCCGAGCTTGGCGCGCATCCCGGCGGACCAGGCGGCGGAGTACCGCCCCCGGAACGCCCCGAGCGACTCGACGGCGAACGCCACCGCCTGCTCCTCGTCCTCGTGCAGGAGCGGAAGCAGCGCCTCGGCGAACCGAGCGAGGTTCCACTCCGCGAGGACCGGCTGGTTGCGGTAGGCGTAGCGCCCGCGCGTGTCGATGGAGCTGAAGACCGTCGCCGGGTCGAACGCCTCCATGAACGCGCACGGGCCGTAGTCGATGGTCTCCCCGGAGATCGTCATGTTGTCGGTGTTCATCACGCCATGGACGAACCCGACCAGCATCCACCGCGCGACCAGGTCGGCCTGTACGGCGACCACCGCGTCGAACAGGGCACGGTAGCGATGCTCCGCCTCGGCCGCCGCCGGGTGGTGCCGGGCGATGGCATGGTCGGCCAGCCGGCGCAGCAGCGCCTGGTCACCGCCGGCGGCGGCGTACTGGAAGGTGCCGACCCGCAGATGGCTCGCGGCGACGCGGGCCAGCACCGCGCCCGGCAGCACCGTCTCGCGGCGCACCTGGCGTCCCGTGGCCACCACCGCCAGTGATCGGGTCGTGGGAACGCCCAGGGCGTGCATCGCCTCGCTCACGACGTACTCGCGCAGCATGGGGCCGACCGCGGCCAGGCCGTCGCCGCCGCGGGCGAACGGGGTGCGCCCCGAACCCTTCAGGTGCAGGTCGCGGTGGCGCCCTCGCGCGTCGACCAGTTCCCCGAGCAGCAACGCCCGACCGTCGCCCAGGCGGGGCACGTACACCCCGAACTGGTGGCCGGCGTAGGCCTGTGCCACCGGGTGCGCCCCGGCCGGGGGATCGAGGCCGGCCAGCAGCCGGACCCCGTCGGGCTCCCGCAGCGCGTCGGCGTCGAGCCCGAGCTCGCGGGCGAGCGGCTCGTTGAGCACCAGCAGCCGAGGCGCCGGGACGTCGGCGGCCTGCCATGGCACCGCCAGCTCGGGAAGCTCGCGGGCGAACAGCGCGTCGAGCGCCGGTGCGGTCGTGGAGGGGGCGGTCACGCCTTCGAGGCTACGTCCGCGTCCTCACCGCTGAGCGAGCCCTCCTCGGCGTGCTCGTAGGAACCGCTAGGCGGGTCGGCGTCCGGACCGTAGACCAGGTAGACCACGCCGGTGCGGAACGGCCTGGCCGAGATCAGCCGCAGGCGCCGGGACGTGCCGTCCTCGTCGAACAGCCGGAGCCCGGAGCCGGCGGTCGCGGGATGCATGAACAGGTGCAGCTCGTCGAGCAGCCCGGCGTCGAGGAGCTGCCTGACCACCGAGACCGACCCGCTGAGGGCGATGCGCCGGACCCCCGGATCGGCCTTCAGCGCCGCGACGGCCGGGACGAGGTCGCCCTGGAGCTGTTCGGAGCTGCGCCAGGTGAGCTGGAGGGGGCGGCGGGAGGCGACGACCTTGCGCATGTCGCCGAGCCGCTTGGCGAACGGCGCGTCCTCGCCCCCGGCGGCCTCGCGCTCAGGCCAGGCGCCGGCGAAGCTGTCGTAGGTGACCCGGCCGAACAACATGACGTCGGCGTCGTGCGTCCCCTCGACGGCCTGCGCCATCTCGTCGTTGAAGTAGGGGAAGTGCCAGTCCCCGAGACCGGGGTCCACGACGCCGTCGAGGGCCATGAACATGCTGGCCGTGATCGTGGCCACGGAAGTCTCCTCGCTCGTCGGGGGCCGGTCGGTGTGTCGAGGTCTGGTCGGGCCGGCTGCTACCGGTCCCCACCCGGCTTCCACAGCACGTCGCCGTGGTGGCGGTTGGCGTGGCGGGCCAGGATGAAGAGCAGGTCGGAGAGCCGGTTGAGGTAGCGGATCGCCACCTTGTTCATGGTCTCGCCGTGCTGGTCGTACGCCGCCCAGGCGGACCGTTCCGCCCGTCGCGCCACCGTGCGGCAGACGTGCAGCAGGGCCGCACCGGCCTGGCCACCCGGGAGGATGAAGGAGCGGAGCGCCGGCAGCGGGTCGTTGTACCTGTCGCACCACGCCTCGAGCCGCTCGACGTACTCCGGAAGCACCCTGAGCGGCGGGTACGCCGGGTCCGGCACCACCGGTGTGGAGAGGTCCGCGCCCACGTCGAACAGGTCGTTCTGCACGGTCGTCAGCACGCCCAGCACGTCGTCGTCGAGCCCGCCGAGGGCGAGCGCGACGCCGAGCTGGCTGTTGAGCTCGTCCACGTCGGCGTAGGCCGCGAGCCTGGCGTCGGTCTTCGCGGCCACGCTGTTGTCGCCGAGGCGGGTCCGACCCTCGTCGCCCGTCCGGGTGTAGATGCGGGTCAGGTTGACCATGCCGCGACCCTACGCGGCCGGGCCGCCGGCGCGGTGGCCGAGCCGCCGGGAAAGCAGCGACACGCCCGCGCGAGGCAACCACACCGGCCCCTTCGCACGTCATAGTGGGCAGAGGCGGGTGGACGCCGGTGGACTCCGGGGGTGCTGATGCAGGTCGACGTCGACGGAGCGGTGCTCGCGCTGGGTGGCCGGTTCGACGGTCGCAGCTCCGCGCAGGTGCGCGAGGCGCTGCACCAGCTCATCGACCGCCATCCCGGCGACGTGGTGGTGGACCTGGCGGGCGTGGAGTCGCTCGACGTGACGGCGCTCCGGCTGCTGGCCGGTGCCGCGCACCGCCTGGAGCGTCAGGACCGGCACCTGGTGCTGCGGGGCTGCTCGCCGGCCGTGCTGCGGGTGCTGACCTTCCGGCGCTGGCGCCGGCTGTTCTGGATCGACGGGCCGGTGCACGCCTGAGCTGGTGTTGACCTTTTCACACCTGGTTACCCACGGGTTGGCGGCGCCGTAGTCTCCGGCTATGAACCTGCCGGAACACTCCGGCGGCACGCGCCGGGATCGCCCCTGGGTGATGCGCACGTATGCCGGGCACAGCTCGGCGGTGGAGTCCAACGCGCTGTACCGCCGCAACCTGGCCAAGGGCCAGACCGGCCTCTCGGTCGCCTTCGACCTGCCGACCCAGACCGGCTACGACCCGGACTCGCCGCTGGCCCGCGGGGAGGTCGGGAAGGTCGGCGTGCCGGTCGCGCACCTCGGCCAGATGCGCGAGCTCTTCGAGGGCATCCCGCTGGCCGAGATGAACACCTCGATGACCATCAACGCCACGGCCATGTGGCTGCTGGCGCTCTACCAGGTGGTCGCCGAGGAGCAGGGGGCGGACCCCTCCGTGCTCGGAGGGACCACCCAGAACGACATCATCAAGGAGTACCTCTCCCGCGGCACCTACGTGTTCCCCCCCGAGCACTCACTGCGGCTCACCACCGACACCATCGCCTACACGGTCCACCAGATGCCGCGGTGGAACCCGATCAACATCTGCAGCTACCACCTGCAGGAGGCGGGTGCCACCCCGGTCCAGGAGCTCGCCTACGCGCTCGCCACGGCGGTCGCCGTGCTGGACGCCGTACGCGACTCCGGCCAGGTGGACCCCGCCGACCTGGGCACGGTCGTCGGCCGGGTGTCGTTCTTCGTCAACGCGGGCGTGCGGTTCGTCGAGGAGACCTGCAAGATGCGCGCCTTCGTCGAGCTCTGGGACGAGATCACCCGGGACCGCTACGGTGTGGCCGACGAGCGGATGCGACGGTTCCGGTACGGCGTGCAGGTGAACTCGCTCGGGCTCACCGAGGCGCAGCCGGAGAACAACGTGCAGCGGATCGTGCTGGAGATGCTCGGCGTCACGCTGTCCAGGGACGCTCGGGCTCGCGCGGTCCAGCTGCCCGCCTGGAACGAGGCCCTCGGCCTGCCCCGCCCGTGGGACCAGCAGTGGTCGCTGCGGATGCAGCAGGTGCTGGCCTACGAGTCCGACCTGCTGGAGTACGACGACATCTTCGCCGGCTCCCACGTGGTGGAGCGCAAGGTCGCCGAGCTCGTCGCCGGGGCCCGGCAGGAGATGAACCGGGTGCTCGCGATGGGCGGCGCGGTGGCTGCGGTCGAGTCCGGCTACATGAAGCAGGCGCTGGTGTCCTCCCACGCCGCCCGGCGGGCGCGCATCGAGTCCGGGGAGGAGGTCGTCGTCGGCGTGAACCGGTTCCAGACCACCGAACCGTCGCCGCTGACCGCCGACCTGGACACCGCCATCCAGGTCGCCGACCCCGAAGCGGAGGCCGCAGCGGTCGCCAGCGTCCGGGCCTGGCGCGAGGCCCGCGACCCGGGCGGGGTGGACCGCGCGCTCACCCGGCTGGCAGAGGACGCCAAGACCGGCGGCAACCTGATGGCGGCCACGCTGGAGGCTGCGCGCGCCGGGGTCACGACCGGGGAGTGGGCGGGGACGCTGCGCGAGGTCTTCGGGGAGTACCGCGCGCCCACCGGGGTGGGTGGCGCCACCGTCGCGGTCGAGCCGGGTGCGGAGCTGGCCCGGGTGCGCGAGGACGTGCGACGTACGGGCGAGCAGCTCGGCGGGCGGCTGCGGCTGCTGATCGGCAAGCCCGGGCTCGACGGGCACTCCAACGGCGCCGAGCAGGTCGCGGTCCGAGCCCGGGACGCCGGGTTCGAGGTGGTCTACCAAGGGATCCGGCTCACCCCCCAGCAGATCGTCGCCGCGGCCGTCGCCGAGGACGTGCACTGCGTCGGCCTGTCGATTCTGTCCGGGTCGCACATGGAGCTGGTGCCGGCGGTCCTCGAGGGGCTGCGGGAGGCGGGGCTGGACGACGTCCCGGTCGTGGTCGGGGGGATCGTCCCCGCGTCGGACGCCGGGCGGCTCGCCGAGCTCGGTGTCGCGGCGGTCTTCACGCCCAAGGACTTCGGGCTGACCGAGATCATGGCCGGCATCGTGCGGGTGATCCGGGACGCCCACGGCCTGGACTGACCGGTTCTCGGCCGGCCTGGACGGACGCGTCCGGCACGGGCGGGCCCGTCTGGTGCGCCGTACGCCGTCGGCGTCGCAACGATGCCGCCGAGAACGGGAACCGTCAGCGCTCCGCTGACGCCTCGCCCCGGCACCGCCGCGAGCCGCACCTCCCCGACGCTCGGGTCGTCGGGAGGTGTCACGCCCCCCAGCCGAAAATCCCCCGGCCGTGGGGTCAATCTCAGCCGATGGGCCCGCGTCGCACCATCGCCCACTCGGGTCATCTGTGATGACCCGCGCAAGGAGTCGCCCGCGCCGGGGTGAGCCATAGGGTCACCCCGTGAGGGTGCCCACGTGTGATCGCACCGCGCCGAGGCGGGTAGTCGCGGCGGCCGTCGTCTCCCCGTGGGTCGCCATGGCGTTCACGCTCGCGGCGTGTACGCCCGCGCCGCCGCCGGCTCAGGAGCCGGAGGCGGGCGGCCCGAGCCCCTCGCTGGTGAGCCCGCCCGCGCGACCCATGGACCGGCTGGAGCGGCAGGTCGCGGCTCGGCTGGCGGCCGGGGTCCGCGACGACGGGCTGGCCCTGGAGCATCTGGACTGTCCGGCCTGGCGCGGCCACCTGCCGGACCGGCTGCGCTGCACCGGCTGGTTCGACGGGGTGGAGGGAGACGTGTCGGTCCGGCTCATGGCAGGGGCCCACGATCGGGTGGCCTTCGACGCAGCACTCACCGGCGGTGTCGTCGCGACGCACTCCGTCGTGGAGCGGCTGCTCGGCGTGGGGTACGTCGACGTGGACTGCGGCACGCTCCCGGCGTACCCGGCCCAGGTCGGCCTCCGGCTGGTCTGCCTGGCGACCCACGACGGGGAGCACGGTCACGTGGTCGCCACCGTCTCGGACCCCGACGGCTCGGTGACCATCTCCGAGCCGTGACGTCGCGCCTCGGTGGCAGACTCCCATGCGTGGCGCGGGTGATCGTCGTGGGCGCGGGCGTGGTCGGGCTGACCTGTGCGGTGCGGCTGCTCGAGGACGGACATGACGTGCACGTGCTGGCCAGGGACCAGCCGCTGGAGACCACGTCTGCGGTCGCGGCGGCGTTGTGGTACCCGCACCGCGCGTACCCGTTCGAGCGGGTCACCGGCTGGGCGGCGGCGTCCTACCGGCGCTTCGCGGCCCTCTGCGCCGAGGACGGCACCGGCGTCCGCATGCGTGAGGGCACCGAGGTGTTCGCGCAGCGCATGCCGGACCCCTGGTGGCTGTCGGCGGTGCCCGAGCTGACCCGCACCGAGGACGTGCCGCCGCCCCACCGGCACGGCTGGTGCTTCCGCGCGCCGGTTGTCGAGATGCCGGTCTACCTGCCCTGGCTGGTGGCCCGGCTGGAGTCGGCCGGCGGCACGCTGACCCGGCTGGCGCTCTCCGCTCTGCCCGACAGGGCAGAGGTGGTGGTGGACGCGTCAGGCCTCGGCGCGCGCCGGCTCGCCGACGACACGTCGGTGCTGCCGGTGCGCGGCCAGGTCGTGCTGGTCGGCCAGGTCGGGTTGGACCGGTGGTGGCTGGACTCGACCCCTCCCACCTACGTCGTCCCGCGCTCCCGCGACATCGTGGTCGGCGGCACCGAGGACGACGGCGAGTGGGACCGCCGGCCCGACCCCGCCGTGGCCGGGCGGCTCCTGACGCGGGCGGTGCAGCTGGTGCCGGAGCTGGAGCGAGCGCCCGTGCTGGGTCACCGGGTGGGGCTGCGACCCGTACGTCCCTCCGTCCGCCTGCACTCCGAACGGTCGGCCGGCGGAGGCCTGGTCGTGCACTGCTACGGCCACGGTGGCGCGGGCGTGACGCTGTCGTGGGGCTGCGCGGACGAGGTCGCCGCCCTGGTGCGTGCTGGCCACTCCGTGCGTGGCTGACGCGGATCGGACCGGGTCCCGGTGAGGTGTCACGGACAGCCCTCGGTCAACGCCAGCGCTACCGCTACCCCTACCGCTGCCGCTACCCAGGACTCGACCCGCTGCGGCCACCTCCGACCCGTTATACGCCGAGCCGTCAATGTTGGTGCGCCGAGCCGTCAATGTTGGTGCGCCGAGCCGGCAATGTTGGTGCGCCGAGCCGGCAATGTTGGTGCGCCGAGCCGGCAATGTTGGTGTCCTCGCCAGAGTTGACGGCTCGACCCGCCAGAGTTGACGGCTCGACCCGTCAGAGTTGACGGCTCGACCCGTCAGAGTTGACGGCTCGGCCCGCAAGAGCTGGCGGCTCGAGGAAGGGACGGAGGGAGGTGAGGCCCTCAGGTCAGAACAGGCGCTGGGTCGGGTCGTCGAGGCCACGCAGGGCGTCGTAGTCCACGACGGCGCACGCGATCCCGCGGTCGCCGGCGAGCACCCTGGCCTGGGGGCGGATCTCCTGGGCGGCGAGGATGCCCCGGACCGGGCGCAGCTTCGGGTCCCGGTTGAGCAGCTCGAGGTAGCGGGTGAGCTGTTCGACGCCGTCGATCTCGCCACGGCGCTTGACCTCCACGGCGACGGACCCGCCCTGGGCGTCGCGGCACAGCAGGTCGACCGGGCCGATGGCGGTGGGGTACTCCCGGCGCACCAGGGTCAGCCCGTGGTCGAGCGCTGCGGGATGGTGCGCGAGGAGCTCTTGGAGGTGTCGTTCCACGCCGTCCTTCTGCAGGCCCGGGTCGACGCCCAGGTCGTGGGTGGAGTCGGCGTACACCTCGGCCAGCAGGATGCGCAGCGTGTCGTCGTCCTTGCCGGTGACGGTCCACTCGACGGTGCCGTCGGCACAGATCGTCTCCGACACCCGGCAGGGCGGCGACATCCAGTTCAGCGGCTTGTAGGAGCCCCCGTCGGAGTGGATCAGCACCGAGCCGTCGTTCTTCACCATGACCAGCCGGGTCGCGAGGGGGAGGTGGGCGGTCAGCCGCCCGGCGTAGTCGACCTGACAGCGCGCGATGACCAGCCTCACGGGGCGGAAACCTACCCGAGCAGTAGGTTACCGGTGAGTGAACCAGGTCACGGCCGCCCCGCGCGGCGCATGGAAGGATCCCGCCATGGCACGAGACATCACCAGCATCGGCGTCGTCGGACTCGGGACCATGGGGGCCGGCATCGCCGAGGTCGCGGCGCGCCACGGCCTCTCCGTGGTCGGAGTGGAGGTCGGCGACGAGGCGGTGGCACATGCCCGTCGGCACGTCGAGGGGTCCACCGCCCGGGCCGTGCAGCGCGGCAAGATCACCGCCGAGGAGCGGGAGGAGCTGCTGGGCCGGATCACCCTCACCACCGACCTGGCCGAGGTGAAGGACTGCCAGCTGGTGGTGGAGGCGGTCGTCGAGCACCTCGACGTCAAGCAGCAGGTCTTCCGGGCCCTGGACGAGATCGTCGCCGACGACGCGGTCCTGGCCACGAACACCTCCTCCCTGAGCGTCACCGAGATCTCCACCGCGACCGCGAGGCCCGGCCGGGTGGTGGGGATGCACTTCTTCAACCCCGCGCCGGTCCAGCAGTTCGTCGAGGTGATCCGGACGGTGGTGACCGAGCCCGGTGTCGTGGAGGACGTCACCGCCCTGGCCGAGCGGCTCGACAAGGAGCCCGTGGTGGTCGGCGACAAGGCCGGGTTCATCGCCAACGCCCTGCTGTTCGGCTACCTCAACCACGCGGTGGCGATGTTCGAGAGCCACTACGCGTCGCGGGAGGACATCGACGCCGCGATGCGGTACGGCTGCGGCTACCCGATGGGGCCGCTCGCGCTGCTCGACCTGATCGGCCTGGACACGGCGTACGAGATCCTCGACACCATGTACAAGCAGGGTCGTGACCGTCTGCACGCCCCGGCGCCGATCCTGAAGCAGATGGTCACCGCGGGCATGCTGGGCCGCAAGACCGGCCGAGGCTTCTACAGCTACGAGGCGCCGGACAGCCCGCAGGTCGTCCCCGACGCGCTGACCCCGTCGGCCGACGCGCAGCCGCAGCTCCGGCGCGACATCGCTCGGGTCGGCGTGGTCGGCACCGGCACGATGGCCAGCGGCATCGTCGAGGTGTTCGCCAAGGCCGGCTACCCGGTGACCTACGTCGGCCGCAGCGACGTGAGGGTGGCGAGCGTGCGGGCGACGATCGAACGCTCGCTGGACAAGGCGATCCAACGGGGGAAGCTCGAGGAGTCCGCGAAGGCCGACGTGCTCGGCCGGCTGGACGGCACCACGTCCCTGGAGGACCTGGCCGGCGTCGACCTGGTGGTCGTGGCGATCGCGGAGGACCTGCAGGTGAAGTCGGCGCTCTTCGAGAACCTCGACGAGATCTGCAAGCCGGGAACCGTCCTGGCCACGACGACCTCGTCGTTGCCGATCATCTCGCTGGCGTCGGTGACCTCGCGGCCGCAGGACGTCGTCGGCATGCACTTCTTCAACCCGGCTCCGATCATGCGGCTGGTCGAGGTCGTGTCCACAGTCGCGACGTCGGAGGAGGTCGCGGAGACCACCAGGGCGCTGTGCGCAAGGGTCGGCAAGCACGCCGTCTCCTGTGGGGACCGGGCCGGTTTCATCGTCAACGCCCTGCTGTTCCCCTACCTCAACGACGCGATCAAGATGCTGCAGGCCCACTACGCCTCGGCCGACGACATCGACACCGCGATGAAGGTCGGCTGCGCCCTCCCGATGGGCCCCTTCGAGCTGCTCGACGTGGTGGGCAACGACGTCTCGCTGGCGATCCAGCGCGAGCTCTACCTGGAGTTCCGCGAGCCCGGCTTCGCCCCGGCCCCCCTCCTGGAGCACCTGGTCACGGCCGGCTACCTCGGCCGCAAGACCAAGCGGGGGTTCCGCGACTACCGCACCGCCTGAGACCAGCCGTACGCCCGACCGGCACCTCGGCCGCCGACGGCACGCGGGCGCCTGCCCGCCACCGGGGGCGGCCGGCCGGCGGTCAGCCGGCGCGGCGCCCGCTGAAGATCCGGTCCGCGCCGGGGCCGCCGACCAGCCGGTCGCGCCCCGGCCCGCCGTGCAGGACGTCGGGCCCCCTTCGGCCGCGGAGCACGTCCGCGCCGCGCCCGCCCCAGAGCTCGTCCGCGCCGGGACCGCCGAGGACCCGGTCGGGTCCGGGGCCCCCGTGCAGGACGTCGGGTCCCCGTCCGCCGCGGAGCAGGTCCGCGCCGCCGTCGCCCCAGAGCTCGTCCGCGCCGGGACCGCCGAAGGCCCGGTCGGGTCCGGGCCCGCCGTGCAGGTCGTCGGGTCCCTCTCCGCCGCGGAGCAGGTCCGCGCCGCCGTCGCCCCAGAGCCGGTCCGCACCGCGACCGCCGAGGAGCCGGTCCGGACCGGGGCCGCCGCTGAGCACGTCCGCACCAGCCAGGCCGCGCATCAGGTCGCCGCCGCCCCGGCCCACCAAGGTGTCCGGACCGGGCGAGCCGACGAACGTCTCGTCCGCGCTGCTCCCCCTCATCAGCAGGCCACCGGCCTGGTTGGGCGCGCAGGTCACGGTCGGCGACGTGCCAACCGGGCAGCCGACCCTCAACGTGGCCGCGGCGCTGGGCGTCGACCCGGAGCCGTTGGTGAACACCGCGCGGTACCGGTTGCCGTCCATCGCCAGGGTCACCGCGGACAGGTGCAGCGTCGTGGACGTCGCGCCCGGGACGTCGGCGAACCCGCCCCCGGTGTCGACCTGCCACTGCACCGACGGCGGCGGGTTGCCCGAGGCGGCCGCGGTGAAGGTCGCGCTCGCACCGAGCGGGACCACCGCGTCCACCGGATCGGTGGTCACCACGGGGCCCGCGGTGACCGTCAGCGTCGCCGCCGCCGTGGTGGCCGACCCGGCCGGGTTGGTGAACACCGCGCGGGACCGGTTGCCGTCCATCGCCACCGTCACCGCGGACAGGTGCAGGGTCGTCGACGTCGCGCCGGGGAGGTCGGCGAACCCGCTCCCGGTGTCCACCTGCCACTGCACCGAGGGCGCGGGGCTCCCCGACGCCGCCGCTGTGAAGGTCGCGTCCGCGCCGGCAGCGACCACCACGTCGACCGGGTCCGTGCTCACCACGGGCGCCGCCTGCACCACCTGGGTGAGGGTGTCCTGGCTGGGTGCGACGGCGGGGCTGCCGGTGTAGGCGGCGGTGACCGGGTGGCTGCCGGCGCCCAGGGCGTCGGTGGTGAAGGTCGCCCGGCCCGACGCGTCC
>JBIOUF010000245.1:0-6370 GCA_044866695.1 Nocardioidaceae bacterium
CCGACCCCGACCACGTCAAGGCGATCGACGCGTACTGGATCTCGGCCGCCGAGCACGGCATGAACGCCTCCACCTTCACCGCGCGCGTCGTGGCCTCGACGGGCGCCGACGTGGCCGCGGCGCTGTCCGCCGCCGTCGGCGCGCTGTCGGGTCCGCTGCACGGCGGCGCGCCGACCGAGCGGGCGGTCCGCCGCAGGACCCTGGCCCGCGGGTCCTCGGCGCGGTAGACGCGGTGCCCGAAGCCCATCAGGCGCTCCCCGGCGTCCAGCACCGACCGCACGTACGACGACGCGTCGCCGGTGCGCTCGACCTCCTTGAGCATGTGCAGCACCCGGCTCGGCGCTCCGCCGTGCAGCGGCCCGCTCATCGCGCCGATCGCGGCGGACAGGGCGGCCCCGACGTCGGTCCCGGTGGAGGCGACGACCCGCGCCGCGAAGGTGGAGGCGTTCATGCCGTGCTCGGCGGCCGAGGTCCAGTAGGCGTCGACGGCCTTCACGTGCTTGGGGTCGGGCTCGCCGCGCCAGCGGATCATGAACCGCTCCGTGATCGAGCCGCCCTTGTCCACCTCCGACTGCGGCACCATCGGCTGGCCGATCCCTCGCGCGGCCTGGGCGACGTAGGACAGCACCATCACCGCCGCACGCGAGAGGTCGTCACGGGCCTGGACGTCGTCGATGTCGTAGAGCGCGCGCAGGCCCCACACCGGCGCCAGCATGGCGATGGCGGACTGCACGTCCACGCGGATGTCACCGGAGTGGACCGGGATCGGGAACGGCTCCGCCGGCGGCAGGCCGGGCAGGTAGGCGCCGTCGACGAGCAGGCCCCAGACGTTCTCGAACGGCACCCGGCCGACCAGGTCCTCGATGTCGACGCCGCGGTAGCGCAGCGCCGACCCCTCCCGGTCCGGCTCGGCGATCTCGGTCTCGAAGGCGACCACGCCCTCCAGGCCGGGCCTGATCTCGGTCATCGCCGCTCCGTTCGGTGGTGGGGGGGACCCGCGCTCATTGTGCCGCAGGCCACCTCCGGCCCGGCGCGACCAGTAGGTTGGCGCCGTGGACGACCTGGCGGCACTGCGGCGAGAGTACGCCGGCCACGGGCTGTCCTCGGCCGACCTCACCCAGGAGCCCGTCCAGCTGCTCAGGCGCTGGGTCGCCGACGCCACGGCGGCGGGCCTGCACGAGCCCAACGCGATGGTGCTGTCGACCGCGGACGCGCACGGGCGTCCGTCCAGCCGGACGGTGCTGCTCAAGGGCCTGGACGAGCGCGGCCTGGTGTTCTACACCAACTACTCCTCCCGCAAGGCCGAGGACCTCGCCGCGCGGCCCCGCTGCGCGCTGCTGTTCCCCTGGCATCCCTTGCAGCGCCAGGTCCGGGTCGAGGGGACTGCAGCCAGGCTGACGGAGGAGGAGAGCGGGGCCTACTTCGCCAGCCGTCCGCGCCCGGCGCAGCTCGGCGCGTGGGCGTCCCCGCAGTCGCAGGTGGTCGCCGACCGGGGCGCGCTGGACCAGCGGTACGCCGAGGTCGCCGAGCGGTTCGCCGACGGCGACGTGCCGCTGCCACCGTTCTGGGGCGGCTACCGCGTGGCACCGGAGAGCGTGGAGTTCTGGCAGGGCCGGGAGGGCCGGATGCACGACCGGCTGCGCTACCGCCCCGGTCCCGGCCGCGGTTGGGTGGTCGAGCGGCTGGCGCCGTGACCGCAGGTCAGGTCCCGGCGTACCGCGCCCGCCTGCCGACCACCCGGAACCCCAGCGACCGGTAGAGCCGGCCCGCCGGGTTGTCCACGTTGACGGTCAGCCAGCACCCGTCCGCACCCTCGGCCGCCAACGCCCCGAGCACGTGGGCGACCAGGTGCGCGCCGAGCCGGCGGCCCCGGTACGGCGGCACCACGCCGACCTGGTCGATCCAGGTGCCGACCAGGTTGACGAACCCCACCGGCTGGTCGCCGTCGGTGGCCAGCAGCGACAGGTCCTGGCGGTAGTCGGGGGCCTCCAGGAGCTCCTCGAGCCACTCCGCGGCGATCGGCAGGGTGAAGCCGGGCCGGTCGGCGAAGGAGCGGACGTAGGCGTCGAACAGCAGCCCGTGGTCGGCGGTCTCGACCGGGGTGAGGGTCACCCCCTCGGGGGCCGGGACGTCGGGCACGGCGGTGAGGTCGTGGCGCATGACGTCCTCGGCGAAGACCGGCACGAGGCCGAAGCGCCGGTACAGCCGGTCGGCCTCCTCGGTCAGCGTCTCGGAGGCCGCGACCAGCGGCGCGTGCCCCGCCCGGTCGGCGGCCCACTCCAGCAGCCGCGTGCCCAGCCCCTCCCCGCGGCGCTCGGGGTGCACGAGCCCGGTCGTGGTCGCCGCCTCCTCGGCCAGCGACACCGCCGCCGCGGCCACCAGCCGGCCGGAGGCGTCGCGCGCCGCCAGGGACTCCCCGATCAGCAGCCGGCCGCGCAGCATCCGCTCGCCGGTGAACATCGGCATCCCGCCGTCGGCCTCCAGGCAGGCATGGGCCAGCGCGCGCAGGTCGTCGAAGGACTGGTCGTCCAGCGTGGTCCACACCAGGTCCGTCATGGCGGGGCTCCTCGGGCTCGGGCAGGGTCGTCGGCCCAGTCTCACATCCGGCCGACGGTTCCCTTGATGAGTGAGCACCTGCGCGACAGGGTGGTCCGCGTGGTCGAGCAGCTGCTCGACGGGGTACGGCGCACGCGGCGCTGCCGGGGCGAGGGGAGGGGCTGATGCTGGTCCGGTTGCTGCGGGAGCGGCTGACGCCGTACCGCTCCCCGCTGCTGGCTGTCGTGGCGCTCCAGTTCGTGGGCACGATGGCCTCGCTGTTCCTGCCCAGCCTGAACGCCGACATCATCGACGACGGCGTGGCCAAGGGGGACACGGCGGTCATCATGCGCCTCGGTGGGGTGATGCTGGGGGTGTCGCTGCTGCAGATCCTGTGCAGCGTCGGGGCGGTCTACCTGGGCGCGCGCACCGCGATGGGGTTCGGCCGCGACGTGCGCTCGGCGGTGTTCCACCGGGTGGGCGAGTACTCCACCCGCGAGCTCAACGTCTTCGGCGCGCCCTCGCTGATCACCAGGTCCACCAACGACGTGCAGCAGGTGCAGATGCTGGTGCTGATGAGCTGCACCATGATGGTCGCCGCCCCGATCATGATGGTCGGCGGCGTGCTCATGGCGATGCGCGAGGACGTCGGCATGTCCTGGCTGCTCGGCGTCAGCGTGCTGGTGCTGTTCGCCGTGGTGGGCGTGGTGATCAGCCGGATGGTGCCCGGCTTCCGCCTGATGCAGGGCCGCATCGACTCGGTCAACCGCATCCTGCGCGAGCAGATCACCGGCATCCGGGTGGTCCGCGCGTTCGTCCGCGAGCCCTACGAGACCCAGCGGTTCGAGCGGGCCAACGACGAGCTCACCGCGGTGGCGGTGACGACCGGCCGGTGGATGGCCTCGATGTTCCCGGCGGTGATGCTGGTCTTCAACCTGTCGACGGTCGCGGTGCTGTGGTTCGGCGGGCACCGGGTCGACGCCGGCGAGGTGCAGATCGGCGCCCTCACGGCGTTCATGAGCTACCTGATGCAGATCCTCATGTCGGTGATGATGGCGACGTTCATGCTGGTGATGGTGCCTCGCGCCGCGGTCTGCGCCGACCGGATAACCGAGGTCCTCGACACCGAGCCGTCGGTCGCGCCGCCGGCCGACCCGGTCGCCGTACCGGCTCCTCGCGGCGAGCTCGCCTTCGACTCGGTGGAGTTCAGCTACCCGGGCGCCGAGGCCCCGGTGCTCCGCGACCTGTCCTTCGCCGCCGGTCCCGGCCGCACCACCGCCGTGATCGGCTCCACCGGCGCTGGCAAGAGCACGCTGGTCAACCTGGTCCCGCGCCTGTACGACGCCACCGGCGGCGCGGTCCGGCTGGACGGCGTCGACGTGCGCCGCTGGGAGCCGGAGGCCCTGTGGGCGCAGATCGGCCTGGTGCCGCAGAAGGCGTTCCTGTTCACCGGCACGGTCGCCGACAACCTGAGGTACGGCAAGCCGGACGCCACCGAGGCGGAGATGTGGCGGGCGCTGGAGATCGCCCAGGCGCGTGACTTCGTCGAGCGGATGCCCCAGGGCCTGGACAGCCCGGTCGCGCAGGGCGGCACCAACGTGTCCGGCGGACAGCGCCAGCGGCTGGCCATCGCCCGGGCGCTGGTGAAGCAGCCGCGGGTATACCTGTTCGACGACGCGTTCTCCGCGCTCGACGTCGCCACCGACGCGCGGCTGCGCCGGGCCCTGCGCCCGGTCACCGCGGACGCCACCGTGCTCGTGGTCGCCCAGCGGGTGTCGACCATCGTCGACGCCGACCAGATCATCGTGCTCGAGGACGGCATGGTCGTCGGCGTCGGCACCCACGACGCCCTGCTCGCCGGCTGCGAGACCTACCGCGAGATCGTCGCGTCCCAGCTCTCCGTGGAGGAGGCGGCGTGACGACCCGCGAGACCGCACCCGCCACTACCCAGCTGAAGGAGACCGAGCGGGTCCAGCAGGGACCCGGGCCCGGGCGCGGCCCGTTCGGCGGCGGCATGGTGGGGCAGCGGTCCAGCGACTTCTGGGGCTCGGCCCGCCGGCTGCTCCGCCGGATGCGGCCCGAGCGGGCGAAGGCGGTCGCGGTGCTGGTGCTCGCGGTCGTCTCGGTCTCGCTGACGGTGACCGGCCCCCGGCTGCTGGGCAAGGCCACCGACCTGATCTTCGCCGGCGTGGTCGGCCGGCGGCTCGACCCCGGCGTCAGCAAGGCCGACGCGGTCGCGGGGCTGCGGTCCGCGGGCGAGGACAAGCTGGCCGACATGCTGGCCGCCATGGACGTCGTGCCCGGACAGGGTGTCGACTTCGGCGCCGTCCGCGACGTGCTGATGCTGGTGGTCGCCGTCTACCTGCTGGCGGCGCTGGCCGCCTGGCTGCAGGGGTACCTGCTCAACGACGTCGTGCAGAGCACCGTGCGCCGCATGCGCGCCGACGTGGAGGACAAGGTGAACCGGCTGCCGCTGCGCTACTTCGACCGGCAGCCGCGGGGCGAGCTGCTCAGCCGGGTGACCAACGACATCGACAACGTCAGCCAGTCGCTGCAGCAGACGATGAGCCAGCTGCTCACCTCGCTGCTGACCGTCGTCGGCGTGCTGGCGATGATGTTCTGGATCTCCCCGACGCAGGCGCTGGTCGCGCTGGTCACCGTGCCGGTCAGCATGCTGGTCACCGGCCAGATCATGAAGCGCAGCCAGCGGCTGTTCATCGAGCAGTGGCGGCGCACCGGCACCGTGAACGCCCGGGTCGAGGAGGCGTTCAGCGGGCACGCGCTGGTCAAGGTGTTCGGCCGTCAGCGCGAGGTCGAGCAGGTCTTCGAGGCGGAGAACGAGGAGCTGTTCCGGTCCTCCTTCGGCGCCCAGTTCGTCTCCGGGCTGATCATGCCGATCATGATGTTCGTGGGGAACCTCAACTACGTCCTGGTCGCCGTCCTCGGCGGGCTCCGCGTGGCGAGCGGGACGATGAGCCTGGGCGACGTACAGGCGTTCATCCAGTACTCCCGCCAGTTCACCCAGCCGCTCACCCAGGTGGCCTCGATGGTGAACCTGCTGCAGTCCGGCGTCGCGTCGGCGGAACGGGTCTTCGAGCTGCTCGACGCCGAGGAGGAGCCCACCGACGAGTCCGGGCTGACCACGGCGCCGGCCGAGCGCGGCGAGGTGGTCTTCGAGCACGTGTCGTTCTCCTACGACCCCGACGAGCCGCTGATCGAGGACCTCTCCCTGGTGGTCCACCCCGGCCAGACCGTCGCCATCGTCGGACCCACGGGTGCGGGCAAGACCACCCTGGTGAACCTGGTCATGCGGTTCTACGACGTGGACGCGGGTCGGATCACCCTGGACGGCGTGGACATCGCCACGATGACCCGGGCCGCGCTCCGGGGCCGGATCGGGATGGTGCTGCAGGACACCTGGCTGTTCGAGGGCACCATCCGCGACAACATCGCCTACGGCCGGCCCGACGCGACCCAGGAGGAGATCGTCGCCGCGGCTCGGGCGACCTTCGTCGACCGCTTCGTGCACGCCCTGCCCGACGGCTACGACACGGTCGTCGACGAGGAGGGCTCGAACGTCTCGGCCGGCGAGCGCCAGCTGGTCACCATCGCCCGGGCGTTCCTGTCCGACCCGGCCCTGCTGATCCTCGACGAGGCGACGTCGTCGGTCGACACCCGCACCGAGCTGCTGGTGCAGCACGCGATGGGCCAGCTGCGCAGCGACCGCACGTCGTTCGTCATCGCGCACCGGCTGTCCACGATCCGCGACGCGGACCTGATCTTGATGATGGAGGACGGCCGGATCGTCGAGCAGGGCACCCACGACGCCCTGCTC